>NZ_GG774795.1:61862-118954 GCF_000163675.1 Bacteroides sp. D22
GAGATTGCATCTGCCATCAGACAGCATTGGTCTATTGAGAATAATCTTCATTGGCAATTGGATGTTACCTTTCGAGAAGACTACAGTAAAAAGGTGAAAAATGCAGCCAGAAACTTTTCGGTGGCAACAAAGATGGCACTTACCATACTAAAGAAGGATAAAACAACAAAAGGAAGTATGAATCTGAAAAGACTAAAAGCCGGATGGGATGAAAAATATTTGTCACAACTTTTACAGAACAATAATTTTTAATGCGTCTGCCCTGATTCACGCTCCCTTCACTCCGGTGCACCACTCGGTGACAAAGCAATATTACCGTCAACTGTCTGCAGAGGAGGCTGCCACCTTCGGATTCACCTCCCCTACTATACGCAAACAAGAAAGGAGGATTTCACAATGAGAGACACCATCATCATCCACTGTTCCGCCACTCGTGCGGGACAGGATTTTACCGCTGCCGACATCGACCGCTGGCATCGTCAACGCGGCTTCCGTTCTATCGGTTATCACTTCGTCGTCCGTCTCGACGGCACGGTTGAACCGGGAAGGGATGTTGCCCTCGACGGAGCACATTGCACGGGATGGAATCATCGGTCTATCGGTATCTGCTACATTGGCGGACTGGACAGGAACGGTCGGCCTGCCGACACACGAACGGAAGCGCAGCGTGAAGCACTTGTCCGGCTGGTAGAAGATTTGCGCCTTGTCTTCCCTTCTCTGCAACAGGTGATAGGACATCGGGACACCAGTCCCGACCTTAATGGAGACGGTATTATCTCACCGAACGAGTATATAAAATCCTGCCCCTGCTTCGATGTAAAAGCGGAGTTTATTCAATAATTATCAGTTATTTATTATCAATTATTTACAATCAGTAATTTATCATCATGGCCCGCATTTCCAAACCCGGATTAGATTATTTTCCCCTCGATGTCAATTTTCTGCAGGACAGAAAAGTACGCCGCATCTCCTGTCGCCACCATGCGGCAGGGATTGCTGCGCTCACTTCACTGCTTTGCCTCATTTATAAAGAGAAAGGTTATTATATTTCGTGGAACAAAGACACGCTCTTCGACATCGCCCAGGAAGCGTGTTGCGGGGAGGAGGAAATGCAGGCCATCATTGATGATTGCCTGGCGGTGGGACTGTTCGACGATCTTATATATAAGGAGTACGGTGTATTGACCTCACAGGCCATTCAGGAACAATATCATAAAATCATCACCGACAGCCGGAGAAAATACAAATTACCTCTGGAACATTTCTGGCTTATCAAGGAAGATTTTAAAGATGTAACAGAATCCCATGATTTTGCTACAACAATGCCACAAACAAAAGAGGAAACGGATACAGATATCAAAGGTAAACAGGAAATGGATATGGAAAATGAGAGCAAATCTGAAATCAAAAAAGACAAAGAGACAGAGAGACAAGGAAAATGCCCAAAAGAGAATGAGAGGATAATGCCGCCCGTTCCGTCAAACAGCGTTTTTCAGGCTTCGCCTGTCGTTGTAGAGGGTTTGTCTTTGGATAAATCGATTGGAAGAGAAAAAACGGAATCTACTGCGGAGACGGTTTCTGAAACAGCTTCGGGAACAGCCCCGGGAACAGTCTTAGAAACAGCTCCGAAAACGATTTCGGAAGGGATGCAAACGGGAGGGGGATCGGAAGCTATACTTCTACTAAATATGCAAACAATCGGTATCCGGAACGAACAGACAGTGAAAGCGATTGCCGCCCTTGCCCGACGTAAAGAACTGGGAGGTCCCGGCGGGATTTTATGGAAAATCCTTAGTTCCCAATACCGCCCTACCCTACTCAAAAAGAACGAACCGGGTGATTACATTCTTTGGGCGCTCAATCATCCGACGGAATTTGAAAACACATACAACGGGACACTGAAAAAGCTAATCAGGGGAAGATAAACCGGGAAAAAGTCTGAATATAAAAACGAAACATGCCATCATCATTCGTTTATATCATAAATTCAGGCAAAGAAAGATAGAAAACCAAGAACTATCGCATCTTTATCATACAAGGAAAAGGCCTCGACTTGTAGAGCCAGTATTTGTAACTCGAGAAACCAAAGAATAAAGTAAATCATAAAAAAGGAAGAAAAAGAACCTATCAATTTGTTATTCTAAAAAAGATTTGTACCTTTGTGGTACAAATTACCCCCCTTAGTTGAGAAATACTAAGGCTGACCCATCAATTAAAGATGGGTTTTTTTATATATAACGCTATGGAAGACAAAAAGAAAGTAATAGTCTATGTAGACGGTTTTAATTTCTATTACGGGCTGAAGTCCAAAAAATGGAAAATGTGTTATTGGCTGGATTTAGTCAGCTTCTTTAATAGTTTTCTAAAGCCCTATCAAGAATTGGTAGAAGTCAATTATTTTTCAGCTCGTCCAACAGATGCAGGCAAACACGATAGGCAAGATAAACTATTTCAAGCAAACAAATGTAACCCTAAATTTAACTTGATATTGGGTAAATACCTCAAAAAAGAGATTAAATGCCGTTATTGTGGTGGTATCATTCATTCTTTTGAAGAAAAAGAGACAGATGTACGAATAGCTACAAAGATTCTGTCGGACGCCTATAAAAAGCGCTGTGACATTGCTATCATTGTATCAGCAGACAGCGATTTAATACCACCTGTAGAGCTGATAAGAGAATTTAACCCGTTACAAAAGGTCTATGTATATTTTCCTCCTAACAGATATTCATCTAATTTATCGAACCTAAGTGATGGCACACGTAAACTTGATGGCGCTTTTAATATATTCAAGAAACATATATTGCCCCAAAAAGTGCAGCTACCAAACGGATATGTAATAGAACGCCCGGATGAGTGGAAATAAGATTTTAGATCGACCTATCTTGCCGTTCAAGGCACGAAAAGCTGTCTTCGAGAAATTGGAAGATATCGCCGATGTGGCTTCTATGTCTCCGGAAGACAGGGAGCGATACGACAATAGCGTCAAGGTGTACCGCGATTATTTGGTGACAATGGATGCAGCTGAACAAAAAGGGATGAAAGAAGGCGCCCAAAAAGCCCAACTACAAATAGCGCGGAACATGAAAGCCAAAGGGATAGACAACCAATCTATTGCCGAATGTACTGATTTACCTTTAAGCATGATCGAAGAGTTATAGAGTAATTAGACAAAAGAAGTTAAAAGCACTCATCAATCCACAATCAGCCACCCTCTCTTGCAAATATATTTGTTATTTTTGCGGAGTAATAACATTATTACGTTCCAAAACAGATATTTGGGGCATAGCTCTAAAGGAGACATTAATTATGGGAAACAGTTTAAAAAAACAGAAAGAAGCTTCATTGGCTGCTAACAACACCAAAAAGAGCAAAGGTGAGAGACTTGGATGGAAATCAATAAGCGAATATAAAACTGTGTCTCTCAAAAAAATTGTCGGAAACGGAAATCGTGTAAACGAAACAAATATTCCTGTAAATACAAGTATAAGACTTGTACCGTAATGCTGGATAATATAAGGCCTTATAAGATGATATTTATTCAAAAAGCGTCACCAAATGTTGGTGACGCTTTTGATTTTGCATATATTTATAAGTTCTACTCAAACAGAAAAGATATCTGTCAAAGACTAAAATACATTGTCAGGGTTGAAGTTACCAATGATATTTTTGCCATCAAGTTTTATGCTGCCAGAGACAAAAAGCTCGATAATAAATATAACCGAATTCTCAAAATGCACAACTATACAGAAACTCTACGTATATTTATGACTTGTGCCAGCATTGTCCCTCTCATTTTACAAAAATTCCCACTAGCTTCATTTGTGATAAATGGTGCTCAAAGTTTAGATTTAGAATCTAACAAAATAGAAGGAAGAGCCAACGATCAAAGGTTCAGATTATACAAAAACATGGCTACCCAATTATTTGGTAAAGAACGTTTTGAACATTACGAATTTATAGAAATCAGTTCTTACCTGATGGTAAACAAAAAAGAGTGTTCTGATATAGAGAGAAAAAAAGACAGAATTAAAGAAACCCTTCTTAACCTATATGACATAGACAGCTAAAACAAAAGAGGTGAGTTCCCCTTCACAGGGTAGCCCACCTCTTTCTCTTCATACACAAACATTCAAATGATCAGGTACCAGATGCTCGTCAATGTAACGGATGCCATCCATTTTAAACATACCTCCCTACATACGGCCGCCACCCAAAGCCTGATACAACGTAATCACACCCTGAATTTCGGTAAAGCGGTTCGCCACTTGTGACAGTTGCGCGTTGAGCAACGTCTGTTGTGCCGTCAGCACTTCCAGATAAGTGGTGTTGCCATGCTTCATCAACAGGCTTGTGCTCTTGGCGGCTGTTTGCAAAGAGGCTACCTGCTTGTCATAGTAGTCGGCTTTCTCGCGGGCAGTCTGATACTGTACCAGTGCCTCGTTCACTTCCACACCTGCATTCAGCAAGGTTTGCTCAAAGCTAAGGCGGGCTTCCTCCTGTTGGGCTTTCGCTATTTTCAGTTGGGCGATGTTGGCGCCTTTATTAAATAGAGGCTGCGTCAGAGAAGCTACGGCGGAAGCCAGAAACTTACCCGGATTGACAATCATGCTACCCGCACTGTTGGTCCAGCCTGCGCTGCCACTCAACGTGATGGAAGGATAGAAAGCGGCACGGGCGGCATTTGTGGTATAGAAAGCCTGCGCCAACGAGAATTCTGCGCTACGCACATCGGGACGGTTGGAAAGCATCTGCAAGGGAACACCTACGGAGAAGTTTTCCGGCAACTGCTGGTTTCCCAGTTTGCCACGCTGTATCTCATGGGGAGTTTCAGCCAGCAACAACGCCAGTGAATTTTCCGCCTGATTGATTTGTTCTTTCAGGTCGAGCACGGTGGTACATATATTATAATAAGTAGCCTCCGTCTGCGCCAGTCCCGCCTCGTTCACCATACCGGCTTTTTTCATGGCACGGGTGGCGTTCACGCTTTCCTTCCACGCAGCTTCGGTGGCAACGGCTATCTCATATTGCGAATCGAGCATCAACAAAGTGTAATAGGTGTTGGCAACGGATGCCACCAATTGTGTCTTTACGGCTTGTTCATATTCCTTGCTCTGCTCGTAAGCAGCTTTCGCACGACGTTTTGCGGTGGTCACTTTTCCGAAAATATCCAGTTCCCACGAAGCGGTCACGGGCAGAGAGTAAGTCTGCGTCGCCTTTCCACGGTCGAAGCTGCTGGCAGCTCCTTCCGGCGCAAGGAATAAAGAAGGCAGATAAGACAGTTTGGACGTCAGCAAGGTAGCTTCCGCTTCTTTCACACGCAAGTGGGCAGTCTGCATATCCGTGTTGCGCACGAGTGCCGAATCAATCAGGTTTTGCAAAGACGGATCGGTAAAGACCTCCTGCCACGAGAGGTTGCCGAAGTTTGCCGTATCGGCGGCG
This sequence comes from Bacteroides sp. D22, assembly GCF_000163675.1. Taxonomy (NCBI): domain Bacteria; kingdom Pseudomonadati; phylum Bacteroidota; class Bacteroidia; order Bacteroidales; family Bacteroidaceae; genus Bacteroides; species Bacteroides sp. D22. The sequence goes on from NZ_GG774795.1 coordinate 67,305, forward strand.
GCAACTGATTCGCTACCGTAAAGTCCTTCGGGGACTTCCGATACCGGTTTGTATTTATTATAGATACCGCAACTGCTCAAAACGAGTGTTGCTGCGGACAGAATTATTATTTTTCTCATTCAACTATAAATTTATGATATAAACTAATGATGGTGATATACTTATATTAATTACATCGATTATATGATTACATTAATTATATGATTACATCGACTTTATCTTTTGTACTTATGTTCTTCTGTCTAAAAATCAGAATTACTCTTTTCCAGCCTTGGACTTTTCTTCCTCGCTCACTTTGATTTCCTCTTCAATCTGCCAATCATGCGTAGGGGCACTCTGTACGGGACGGAGACGTTCCTGCAACCATTGAAAAGCAATGAACAAAGTCGGCACGATAAAGAGCAGTGCCAGCGTACCGATAGTCATACCGCCAACTACTCCCGTACCCAATGAACGGTTACCGTTAGCTCCTACTCCACTAGACATCATCAGCGGGAACAGACCGAAAATCATCGTCAAAGCCGTCATCAGAATCGGGCGCAGACGGGCTTTGGCTGCGCTGACAGCAGAAGCAATCAGTCCCATACCGGCCTTACGGCGTTCGGCAGCATATTCCGTCAGCAAGATAGCCGTTTTTGCCAGCAGACCGATCAACATAATCAGACCCGTTTGCAGGTAAATATTATTCTCCAGTCCGAATATCCGGGCAAAAAGGAAGCTACCCATCAATCCGCAAGGCACACTCAAAAGAACAGCGAACGGAATAATGAAGCTCTCGTAGAGCGCGCTTAGAATGAGGTAAATCATCAGGAAGCAAATACCGAAAATAATCATCGTCGTGCCGCTTTGCTGGTTTTCCTCACGGGTGATACCTCCGTAGTCATAGCCGTAACCTTTCGGAAGAGACTGTTCCGCCGTTTCCTGCACAGCCTTGATCGCGTCTCCCGTACTGTATCCATCGGCCGGCATCGCGTTCACCGCAATGGAGTTATACATATTGAAACGGCTCAACGACTCGGCACCATAGCTGCGGGTCAGCGTAACGAACTGGCTCAACGGAGCCATTTCACCATTGGACATACGCACAAAAGCGTTGTCGAGCGAAGTCTCGTCCAAACGGAACATCGGATCGGCCTGAATCATAACGCGGTACACTTTAGAGAAACGGTTGAAGTTGGACACATACTGACCACCGTAGTAGCCGGACAGCGTACTCAACACAGCGTCGGGCGTGATACCTGCACGCTTGCATTTAGCCGCATCCACCTCTACCGTCCATTGCGGATAGCGCACGTCGAACGTCGAATAAGCCATTGCTATTTCAGGCCGTTGGTTCAACGCGCCCAAATATTGCTGGGTAGTGGTAAAGAACTCATTGATATCACCGCCCATCTTGTCCTGCATGTGGAGCTCGAGCGCATTACCCATACCGTAGCCCGGAATCATACCCGGTGAGATGGCGAACACACTGGCATCTTTAATATCGGCCGTAAGGGCATACACCTGTCCGATCACCGACTGCACATTATCCGCGTCATCCGGTCGTTCGTCCCACGGTTTCAGCTTGAGAATCAACATACCGAACGAACTTCCCTGTCCGGCCAGCAAACCGTAACCGGCCACTTTCTGCACGTGCTTCAGTTGGGGGATTTCCATCAGGCGTTTTTCGATGCGTTCCATCACCTCATCCGTCGTAGTGAGCGAACTGCCTGCCGCCGTACTTACATTGACGAAGATCACACCCTGATCCTCATCCGGCACCAGACTGGTCTTTGTGGTATTCATCAGGAACACAAGCAACACTACGGAACAAGCCAGCAGCGACCATGTGAGCCATCTGCGCTTGATAAAGAGCAATACAATCGTCTTATATTTATCCACCATCACATCGAAAGCCGAATTGAAGGACTTACGGAAACGTGCTGCAAAGTTGTTCTTCTGCGTTCCGTCTTCATTGATGTAAGGCTTGAGCAGCAACGCGCACAAAGCCGGACTCAAGGTCAACGCATTGATGGCCGAAATACCTACTGCCACCGCCATCGTCAACCCGAACTGTGTATAGAACGTACCGGAAGTGCCGCCCATAAAGGACACCGGAATAAATACCGCCATAAACACCAGTGAAGAAGTGATAACGGCATTACTGATACCTTTCATCGCGTCGATACTTGCCATATAGGACGACCTGTACCCCACATCGAACCGCGCCTGCACCGCCTCGACGACAATAATGGCATCATCCACCACCGTACCGATCACCAGCACGAGCGCAAACAGTGTCAACAGGTTGATACTGAATCCCGCTATCGCCATGAAAGCGAACGTACCTACCAGCGACACAACGATTCCGACCAAAGGAATCAATGTGGAACGGAAGTCCTGCAAGAAAACGTACACTACGAGGATCACGAGGACAATTGCCTCGATCAACGTCTTCACCACCTCATGAATGGAAGCGAACAGGAAGTCGTTGGAGCTCATCATCTGTGTCAGCTCCACTCCTTTCGGAAGATCCTTGCGTGCCTCATCAAGGAGTTTGTCGATGTTCTGGTTTACTTCCGTCGCATTGGATCCTGCCGTCTGGAACACCATACAGGATATTCCCGGATGGCCGTCCATACCGCCGTGGTAAGCGTAGCTGTCCTGTCCCAGTTGTATGTCGGCAATATCTTTCAGTTTCAACACCTCGCCAGTATCGCTAGAACGGATGACGATGTCGCCAAATTCTTCGGGAGTAATCAGACGTCCCTTATACTTCATCGTATATTGGTACGTTTCATTCGAGTTCTCGCCAAACGAACCGGTTGCCGATTCGATATTCTGCTCGGCAAGCACGCCGGTAATGTCGGACGGAATCAGTTTGTACTGTGCCATCACATCCGGCTTCATCCATACACGCATACTATATTCACCACCCATAATCATCATATCACCCACACCGGAGATACGGAGAATCTGTGGTTTCAGGTTGATACTGATATAGTTGGACAGGAAGTTCTCGTCATAACTCTCGTCCGGACTGGACAAGGAGAACATCTGCAAGATACTCGTCTGCCGTTTGGAAGTGGTCACACCGACTTGGGTTACTTCCGCCGGAAGCTGTCCCGTAGCGCGCGACACACGGTTTTGCACGTTGACAGCCGCCATATCAGGATCAGTGCCCTGCTTAAAATAGACGGTGATGCTCACCGAACCGGCATTGGTGGCGGAAGATGTCATGTAGGTCATGTCCTCCACCCCATTGATCGCCTCTTCCAAAGGCGCGATTACACTCTTCTGCAACGTTTCCGCACTGGCGCCATAATAGGTGGTACTCACCATAATGGTAGGCGGAGCAATATCGGGGTACTGCTCAACAGGCAGACTGAACAGCCCGATGATACCCACTACAACAATCGTAATAGAAATGACTGCCGATAATACGGGGCGTTCTATAAAGGTTCTTAAATTCATGAATGATTCCTCCTTGGTTTAATTTTCAGTAGTTGTGGCCGAAGACGCTGTGGCTGTCTCTGCCGACAGAGATTGAGCGGTCGTCTCCGCTAATGAGGATTGGTTGATTGCCTCTGCTGATGAGGATTGATTGATTGTCTCTGCTGATGAAGATTGATTAGCCTTTGTCACTCCTGCCATTGAAGTTTGAGCAGCCTTCGCCTTGACCGGAGTACCTTCACGAAGCAATCCTACGCCTTCGGCCACAATCACATCTCCCGGTACCAGCCCTTCATCTACAATAAATTCCCGACCGCCGTTGACGCGAGTCACCTGTACCGGGCTTGATTGAGCTTTACCGTCCACAACTTTATACACATATCTCTTATCCTGTATTTCGAAAGTGGCAGCCTGCGGAATGGTCAATGCTCCCGTTTTCTGCACAGGAACAATCACGTTGCCCGCACCACCGCTATGCAACAATCCTTCCTTATTCGGAAAAACAGCACGCAGACTGACCGTACCTGTCGAACGGTCGATCACTCCACTAATCGACTCGATCTGTCCTTGTTCGGAATAAGCCGATTTATCGTTCAGTTGCAGATTGATGGCAGGCATATTTTTCAGCGCCTCTTCTTTGGAACCGTATTGGCGGATGAGTCCCAGCAACTGGTTTTCCGTCATGGAGAAGTAAACATACATATCCGAATTGTCGGAAACCGTTGTCAGCGGTTGGGCAAGAGCGGAACTTACCAAAGCGCCTACGCGGTAAGGCAATGTACCCACCACACCGTCTGCCGGACTTTTCACAACCGTATAAGAAAGATTGTTGCGGGCACTCACTTCCTGCGCTTTTGCCTGCGCCAACTGTGCCTTGGCAGCCAGTAGGGAGTTTTTCGCGGTACTCAAATCGAAAGAGGAAACTACGTTCGCTTTATACAGTTCCTCTTTACTGTCATACGTCAGTTGTGCCGTAGCCAGAGAGGCTTTTGCCGACTCAACGTTTGCCACTGCCGTTTGCAAAGCAGCTTCATACGGCACCTGATCGATGATGAACAACGTCTGTCCGTTCTTCACGCGTTGACCTTCCGTCACACATACTTTAGTCAGCGTACCACTCACCTGGGGATAAATATCAATATCTTGGCGTCCGCGGATGGTTGCCGAGTAGGCGCTTGAAATCATCCGGTCGGCCGGAACAACGGTCATCACTTCGTATTCTGTTTCCATTTGTGCCGGGGGAGCCTGTTTACAGCCTGTCGCAGCAATCATACAGCAGAGCAACAATAATCCCTGCTTCATTTTACATACCTTTCTACTCATTTTCTGTTACCTATTAAATATTTTTGAACGCGGCAAAGGTAGACTGTTTTCTTCATTGAAAACTGGACTTAGTATCTTCAGTTTTGTTCATTTTAGGAACATTAAAACCGATATTTAGTGAAAAAGTGCTATTTTTGTACCCAAAATAAGAATAACAATGGAATCAAAAAACTCTAGCCTAGCCATATTTCGTGAACCGTTCGTAGCCGGAATGGACGAAAACCTGTCTCCAATTATGCAACGCCTGTGGAAACTGGAAGGGGGGGCCATCTATTTTTGCCGTAGCGGATGGGCACACGTCACGATCGACTTGAAAGACTATGAAATTGTCGAAAATACTCAAATCGTGCTCTTGCCGGGAACGATTATCCGCGTCAACGGCAGCAGCAGTGATTTCACAGCTTCTTTCTTCGGATTCCCCAAAGAAATGTTTCGCGAAGCCTGCCTCCGTTTCGAGCCGATCTTCTTCCGGTTCATCAAAGAAAAGCCGTGTTACGTACTTCCGGAAGAAAATACCGGAGCTATCAATGGGTTAATACGTGCCACGACCGCTATATACAACGACCGCGAAAATCGTTTCCGCAACCAAATTGCTAAAAATCACCTCCAGTCGTTTATGTTGGATATCTATGACAAGTGTTACCGCTACTTCGACCGGCAGGAAATAGAAGGAGGAAGTCGGCAGGATGAAATCTTCAAGAAATTCATCGCACTGGTGCACGAAAACTGCATCGCTGAAAGGGAAGTAACCTTCTACGCCAACAAGCTCTGTATCTCCACCAAATACCTGACAGGTATCTGCAAAAGCGTGACGGGTGAAGCTGCCAAAAAGCTTATTGATGACTTCTCCATCCTGGAGATAAAAGTGCTGCTTCAATCCACCGAACTGACGATTCAGGAAATAGCCGACCGGCTCGGTTTTCCCGACCAGTCGTATCTAGGCAGGTATTTCAAACGGCATGAAGGGATGTCGCCGAAGGAGTATCAGAGCAAATATTCTATCTAATAACCAAAATAGCACAGACGGGCGAGCATGGTGTATTTTTTCCACCTATACACCACTCCGCCTAAATTATTCTGCACTTTCATTGTCCTGTAATCCCTGATAAAGTTTGCTTTCCAGTTCTTCGATGGAAGGCAGTCCGGATTTTATATCGTGAGGGATTGATTTACCTAACTCATAATCGGAAATACCTATTGGTTTGTGCACATCACGTAAAGCATATTCAGCCATGATGCGATCTTTGTTCTGACAAAGAAGCAAACCAATCGTCTGATTATCACCTTCCCGGCAAAGAATATCATCTACTGCAGAACAATAGAAATTCAGTTTACCGATATATTCGGGTTGGAAGTCACCCTTTTTCAACTCCACGACTAAATACCTGTGCATAAACACATTATACATCAAGATGTCAATATAGAAATCATTGCCGGACACTTCAATATGATACTGTCTGCCCATGAAGGCGAAGCCTGCTCCCATTTCGAGAAGGAACTTTTCAATATGCTTAACCAACCCTAACTCTACATCTCTTTCGTTATATTCGTCAGTGAAAGTCAGCATATCAAAAATATAGGGGTCTTTTAAGGTTTCTTTTACCTGCTTGGCTTGTATTTCCGGGAGAGTGGAATCGAAGTTGTTTGCCAATGCTCCGTAAGTATGGTAGTAGTCCTGATTGATAGCTTCAATTAAGAAATTACGACTCCATCCACTCTTCAAACATTGAATCATGTACCAATAGCGGGCTTTCAGGTCTTTTACCCGTTGTATTAAAGTGATGTTGTGTGACCAGCTTAACTGTTTTATCGGAAGAACACAATTTGACATTTCTAATTTGGCAACCACTGGTTGCCAAATTGTAAGCTCTTGATTATATTCTTTATGAAACTGAATCATACACCTGCAATTTCGTGGGGAAAAGCCCTTCACTTTCGGATAATCATTCTTCAGGTCATTGGCAAGCTGTTCAAGTGCATTGTTCCCCCATCCTATCTGTTTCTGGCTTTCACAAAGAAGTTTGCCGATGTCCCAATACATAGAAAGCATTTCTTCATTAGCGGAATAAATCGCTTTTTTCTGTGCGAGTGCCACCCGTGCTTTGACTTGTTTAAGCAAAGTAGCGTAGTTAAATATACTATTTTGAATTTCCATTTATTATTTTTCGTTTTAGATTAAAGACACTATAGGTTATTCCTATCCAAGCATCATTCAGCCGATTGCCCCAAAGCAAAGAGACCTTCCTTGATAATAGAGTGGCAAATATAATGATAATTGAAGCATTACGGATGCACTATCCGATAAATTTGCCTGCCTTTTCCGTCATACCACCACTTTGTCACGAATGCAAACTTATATTTATCCAGTTGGACGTTACTCCAGTAGTCACGAAAGATTTCCGCAGGAACACCATTCTCGCTTGGTCTAAGAATAAAAAACAAAAGTTTGTAATTATTACCACATAAAGATTAAATGAATACTTAACGAACTATTGTTTTAATGAGGATGTAATCCTATTGAAATAAAAAAAATCTTACTTTGTAGCATGATTAAAAGACAAAAAGAGCAATTGTTTTAATTTCATATTATCTAATAGAGGATAATACTATTTATGTATCATTAAAATATCAAAATTATGGACACGAAAAAATTATTTCGATTATTATTCTTAGTGTTAGGATATTGCCTGACGATGACTTCATGTTCTGATGACAGTAAAACTGACTGGAATCTGGCCCCTTCATTAATAACTCGTTCAGTGGTAACGCCTGACTTCGATTGGGAAAATGCCGATTGGATGCCAACTCCTGCAGGATATGCACGAATACCGGTTCCTTGGATTGGAGCAGGGAGTTTGTCTTCATTTTATGAAACAGATATACTTAATGATTACAAATCTTTTGATGGGTGGGAGATGCTTTACAACGCTTTCAGTTCAGAGGCTTCTAGTATAGTAAATAATCCTTTCTTTGTATTGTATAATAAGTATCGAGGTACAATGAGAATATATTTATATATAACAACACCTTTCGTAGCAACTTCTTCGTATATACAAAATGGTATTTCTGTTATTTCTGCCAAGGAAACATCTATTTTAAATTTTTTAGGACAGCCAGTCCTAGATGCAGTGGCAAAAGATCAGAAAAGCTACGTACAACTACAGCCCGCCCCTATTGATGGTTCAATGCCATTAGCTACTAACAGATGGTATATGATGGAATATGAATTGGCATATGATCAAAATCTTTCTTCTATTCCTTATAATGAAATACGATTTAATTGGTTTTTGAATTACTATAGTGTTTCTAAAATATACTTAGATGGAAAAATGGAAGGAAAGCTTGATGCCATTCTAGGTCAAGGAGCAGTAGATCATTCAAATAAAATGGGAAACATATTACAATCTGATGAATTAAAATCAATAGGGACTGGAATTTTGGCTGGAATTGGACTAAATTCTTTAGAGAGGAACAAAATATCCGATGCTAAAGATGGACAATCAAATAATAAGTTAGGGCTAAAAAATGGGATTTTTAATGCGTTATATAATGGAGTGAGTTCTGCATTAAAGGGATCTACGTCTGGTCTGCCAGGACTTATAGTTGGATTTGTTAGTGGAATTGTGGGTGGAAGCAGCAATAAAGGAATAAATCCTCCGGTAAATTATCAATTGATGACTACAATTTCCTTGTCAGGTACAAGCACAAATAGCGGAGCATTTCCTTCAATGCCAATTTCATTTTGGTTACCAGGAACAGAAAATGTTATAAATGCAACAGGTTATGTTCCATTATATAATAAAATACTGGGAGTCGTGAATTTTAAAGGAAAGCCAGAAATAAAATCTCACGAACAATACTATGAATATCAAGGAGTTGATCCAGAATATGGTGATTATATCAATGAAGTTCATCGCATTGTCTTTGATACAAGTAAAGATTATTCACCTTACTTAGAATTTAATCCAGAAGTAAAGGCCATTGCCGATATACATGTAACAAATCAAGAAATCGTTTTATATTATAACAAAGAGGTTTTATGTAGATCTTTAAAGACATCGTATAATAATGAAAAATATACTTATTGGGAAGAGGGAGTTTATACAGATCACTGGAATACAGATTGGGCTAATTTTAATAAATATGCCGGAGATGTTTGTGTACGTTTTTCCATCAAAATACAACCTAAAAATGGTGCGCCAGTTTCTCATATAATAAAAACATTCAAATTAAAGGAAAATCGCACTTCTGAAGAGTTGGAGTCAATGCCTAATTATTTAAAGCCTAATTACAACGATTATAATTTAGAAAAAGATTATCATCTAATTTTAAAACCTAAAAAATAAAAACATGAAATAAGTTCCGAGTTCTTTGCCCACTTGTTGAAAGGATGAAACACGTTTTGCTTCCTAGTGTATATGTTGCAAGTCACCCTACACAACAGGACGAAAATTACATCGGTCTACCCAGCGGTTATCAAAGAACACTTCAACGACTACATCAGCACTGAAAAAGGAAGAAGTGAGCCGGGAAGTTGCTACATCCAACATGGCACACATTCTGGATTGTGCCAATGTGATGTGTTTCGACGATAACAGCAAGTCTTTCGAAGAGGCTGTAAAGTCGGCAGACGAACCGGAAGAGATTATCGCATTATTCAATCAAGTCACTCTAAGAAAGTTATAAGCAATGAAAAAAGTATGTAATAGAAATATGCTGTTTGCGGCAATCTTATGTCTCCAGCTAAATGTTGTTGCCGCTTTTGGTCAGACTGTTGTGAAAGGCAGTGTGAAAGATAACACAGGTAAGCCTGTCAGCGGTGTAGTAGTAACTGACGGTGCGCATTTTAAAACAACCGACGCGCAAGGAAACTATGTTTTGAACACCGATCCGGCACGTTATCCGATGGTTTACATCTCTACTCCGGCAGACTATGAGCTTCCTTCCAAAGAGGGTGTAGCCGACGGCTTCTATCAATATTTGGATGCGAAGAAAAGCGAGAATCAGTGCAACTTCGTTCTGACCAAACGGCAGAAGCCGGCGGATGAATTTGTATATATCGCCATTTCCGATCCGCAAGTGAGGAACGAGAAACAACTGAACCGCTTCCGCACAGAAACAGTGCCCGACCTGAAACAGACTGCCGACTCGCTAAAGAACTTCGAAATCGTTGGTATGGGACTGGGCGACCTTGTGTGGGATGCCATGAACTTATATGCTCCTTACCGGCAAGCCGTCTCTAATTTAGGTATCACAATGTTCCAACTAATGGGAAACCATGATTTCAACCTGCTCTACAAATCCATGACACAGACGGATCATCCGGCAGACGGATATGGGGAACAGAATTATTACCAGTCGTTCGGTCCGGCCAACTATTCATTCAACATTGGAAAAATCCATGTAATCGCAATGAAAGACATCGACTACGATGGTAATAAGAAATACACGGAACGATTCACACCGGAAGATCTGGACTGGTTGAGAAAAGATTTAAGTTATGTGCCCGAAGGAAGCACCATATTCCTGAACGTACACGCTCCGGTAGCCAACAACACGGTATCGGCCGGTGGAAATGCACGCAACGCCAACGCGCTTTTCCAACTATTAAGACCGTATCAGGTTCATATTTTCTCGGGACACACACATTTCTATGAGAATCAGCAACCTGCGCCTACTATTTATGAACATAATATCGGAGCTGCCTGCGGTGCATGGTGGGCAGGACACGTGAACCGTTGCGGAGCGCCGAACGGTTATCTGGTGGTAGAAGTGAAAGGTGACGATGTGAAATGGCGTTACAAAGCGACAGGCTGTTCTCCCGATTATCAGTTCCGGCTCCACAAGCCGGGAGAATTTGAAAGCCAGAAAGACTATGTGGTAGCCAACATCTGGGATTGGGACAGAACGTATACAATAAACTGGTACGAAGACGGAGTATTGAAAGGTGCCATGCAGGCTTTTGATGATGAAGATCAGGATTATATCAACATGGTGAAAGGAAAGAAAACCGGCTATCATACACGGCATCTTTTCCGGGCACAGCCTGCGAAAGGTACGAAGTCTGTCAAAGTGGTGGTTAAGAATCGTTTCGGAGAAATATTCACGAAAGAGGTGAAATTGTAGGTTCTTCCAGTCTATTTATGGTTCCCCCGAATAATTTGTGAAAATTCAGTAGTATGAATAGAGTTTATACCGATTCATTACGAAAACCAACTTTCGAAAAGAATCGGTGTAAACTATCCTTTTTTCAGACCTGTCTTTTTATATCTTTATAAAGATCCGTTTTTTGTACAAGCCCCACACAATCAAATAATTGAATCCGATAAACAGAAGACCGTAAATCAGAGAGGCCAAATAAGCGTCGGGAAGAATAAGCAGGATGGAGGTATAAACCTTCCCTTGCAGACTAATTCCACTAACTGTGATAACCTCGAGTAGAGTAGCCAACACGCCGGCCACCACATAGATGAACAACGGATTCGTGCCAAAAACATGGAAAGGATACGCCCATTTCTGTTTTTTACGAATATCAATAAGCCAGGTGAGAAGCACAAGAAATAAAGAAGCAAAACCACAGGTTACCAAGACAAAAGTCGGACTCCATACTTTTTTATTCAACGGGCAACCGTAACTAAGCAACCATCCGGCAAATAAAAGAACAATACCAAGTATGGATATCTGTAACAACCGGTGATGAATTTCTGTCTTCTCCCGCAAGATATTTCCGCAGAAATAACCTATTATCACTTGCGCAATACACGGCAAGGTACTTAACAGCCCTTCCGGATCGAAAAAGATACGTCCGCCGTCCGGCAACCACTCCCGATACAGATGAGTTTCTCCGAATAATGTTCGGTCTGTAACGGCAATAATATTCTGCTCGGATAGTTCAAAGCCGTTCCCCAAAGCCAACAAGACAATATAGCCTATCAGAATAATCGCGGAGATCCATGCCAGATTTGCCGGACGCCGGACACTCATAATCAACAAGGAACCAAAAAAGTAAGCTAACGCCAGTCGTTGCAACACACCTAGAATACGTATCTGTGAGAAAGGCTGTTCCACCCCCGCACACACCAACGAAAACCAGGAAAGAAAAAGTCCCAACAAGAATAAAATCACTGTGCGCCGCACCAGTTTGGTGATAAAGCTACGGCTGAAGTGATGGTCGAACCTGGATAAGGCAAAGCTCATAGAAACACCCATGATAAACATAAAGAATGGGAAGACCAGGTCTGTCGGTGTCAGTCCGTTCCATTCTGCATGCCGCAAGGGCGCATAAACAGATTCCCACGTCCCGGGGTTGTTCACCAAAATCATTCCGACAATGGTGATTCCCCGAAGCACGTCTAATGAAAGTAAACGTTCTGATTTCATATCGTTCTGATGACACCGGGATTAAATAAATCCCGGTTTGGTGAAGTAAAATCCATTCTCATTCAACCATTTAACATGCCATTTCAGGCGATTGGTGAAATCAATCCAGTTGCGGTCACTTCCCCACGCCAATTCTGAAAAGGCCTGAAGAGAAGGGAAAACATGCTGACCGAACTTCCGCTCATTGGGAATCATTTCCGTCCAGACACAGGCTTGGAAGCCTAATACATTCTGCTTCACAATACTAGGAAACTGGGGTTCGAACTCGAAGTTATACAAAGAGCTTAATCCTTCGTCCGAAGGCGTTGCGCTCAAATAGAAACGAGACCACTCCATAAATACAATCGGATAACCTTTCTGGGTAATCTTTCCCGGCTGGTCGGGCAGCCAGTCACGCCAATAGGTATAGATCAGGTCTTGTGGATCTTTCTCAAGAAAAGCATCGTCCCATCCCATCACTTTCTTACCTTTACCCTTCACATAGTTCGTCATTATCTTCACAAAGCGGTTTTGCAATTCATCCACTTTCTGATAACCTTCCTGTTGCATCAACTGCTGACAGACTTCACACTGCTCCCAATTATCCTTTTCCACTTCGTCAGCTCCTATATGAAAATACTCCGAAGGGAAGATTTCAACCATTTCATCAATGATAGATTGCACAAACTGATAGTTTTCCGGCCGGGAAGGGCAAATAGGATAAGAAAATTCTTCTCCCCAACCAGCTTCTCCCGTACACGACAGTTCGGGATACACTTTGATAGCCGCTGAGAAATGCCCTGGCATATCTATTTCGGGGACAATATCAATACCTCTTTCCAATGCGTAACTCACCAAGCCTTTCATCTCTTCTTGTGTATAATGACCACCATATTGCGAACCATTTCTCACAAAACGAGGATCTATCTCGTAGTTATAATCTTGTTGGGAAAGCTCTACGCATCTCTTGTCATACTCGTCGAAGTCACGCCAGCTTCCCTCCTGCGTCAGTAAAGGATATTTTTTCACTTCGATGCGCCAGCCCTGATCGTCGGTCAAATGCAAGTGGAGCTTGTTTATCTTGTAGAAAGACAAACAGTCTATCACCTTTTTCAGATAGTCAACTGTAAACATGTGCCGTACCACATCGATATGGAATCCGCGCCAGTCGTATTTGGGAGCATCCTTTATATCTACCATCGGAAGATATTTCGAGTTTCCCGAAGTGAAGAAATTAGCTTGTTCGAGTGCTTGCCTCAACGTCTGGATTCCCCAAAGAAGTCCGGTTTCCGTCGAATAATAGATGCAGGCTCCCTCTTTGGTTACGGTCAGACGATAGGCTTCTTTGGCCAAATCAGATTCTTGTTTCACCCGGATAAAGGCATGATCGTTGGAAGCGTCACTCGCGGAAAGAGACAGTTTCTCTTCCAGCGTGGATTTCAACAGTTGTGACGTAGAAGCCGGAATATTCTGGCTAACAGTCACATTCTGCGGAAGAGTGACCACCGATTCTTTATAATCAACTCTTTCCGGCAAAGGCATTACCGACAGGCGGGTCGGTACCCGTTCCGGATACCCTCCATTATCATTGTCATTGCACGACAACGATGTGATCGCACCTATTCCCAACAGGAATAATATACCGCTTCTTTTTATCTTATCATAGTTCATAACTTGTCTACTTTTTGTGGATTAATTTACTTTGAGAGTGCTTGTCACACTCTCTTTGTTTAAATAAAACAGTTTAGCTTTCACAACCGAAGCATCACAGGCTATGGGAGCTTCCCAAAGCGCTGAATCAAGAGTTGGTTCCGCTCCATCGGTCGTATAGCGTATCTCCCCTCCCCGGATGGGGGTGTTGGCATAGAGCTTGCCTTCTTTGAGGCAAAGTCCGGGGTGAGGCAAACGGAAGTTAATGTTTCGGGACGCCCAATGGGGCATTTCCTTCTCACTCGCTTTCGAATAGAACAAAGCCAGCGCTTTGTTGAAAGCCTGCTGTTCTTTCTCTCCTGCCAGCATACTCCAAGCGGGAAAAGCATTCCACCCGCGTTCTACCAGTCCGAGGATTTTAGGAAAGGTATAATATTCCACCCACTTGAAATCACGGATCGTTTCTGCAAACAATTGCGCTTGTACTCCTTGGATACGCTCCTTGCCGGATGCGGTCAAAACTGTTTTTCCTCTTTCCGCAATACCTAAATCGACCGGATTGCCAGCCATATCAGTACGCGAAGAGCGATAGATGTGATATGGAAGCATGGAAAAGCCTTTAGATTCATCCACATATCCGGCCCACGAGAGCCCTCTTTCATCGGGGTGAGCATCATAGGCCAAATCCAGATAGAAGTTGTTCACGTTGCAGAGGATCACCGGATACCCTTTGTTGGCTACCTGATAAGGTATTTCGTCCGCTTCCCATTCGGGAACTGTATTCCAGCAATATACTCCTGCCGCAAGCCTGTTCAAATGGCGGTCGGTAGCCTCCGAATGTCCCAACGCTGCTTCCTGCCAGCCACTGAACTGCACATGATATTGTTGCAGATAGTCTGCCATCTTCGTGATGTAGTATTCGGACAGTTCATGTGCACTCGTCATTCCATGTTCATCCATAAACGCCCGGCAGACAGGCGAACCCATCCAAGCTCCATCAGGCACTTCATCGCCTCCCAAGTGAATGGTAGTCAAAGGTACCTCCGCTTCTTCATACATAGCCATCAGCTCACGAATCACTTTTTCCATAAACCGATACGTGGAGGGTAATGCCACATTCATCACGTTATCCGTATAAGACTGTGCGGAAACATAGCGGGAAGTATCTTGCGCGTCACTCAACAAATATTCGACGGCCTTTTCAGGATCGGTGTTTATATATTTATGATAACGTGCTTTCATGGACACTATTGCCGCCCGGGCGTGCCCCGGAGACTCTATTTCCGGGATTACACGTACATGTCTTTGAGCTGCATAACGCAATAAATCTATAAACTCTTCACGAGTATAATATCCGTTACCGGAGGTAGGCGCAGACGGATCATAGTTGCCATCGTAGCCCGGATACAAACATTCCATTTCATCCGTGGTGTGTCCCCGACGTGCACCAACCGAAGTCAGCTCTTCCAAATCGGGAATCTGAAGACGCCAGCCTTCATCATCCGAAAAGTGGAAATGCAGCACGTTCAGTTTATAAGAAGAGATAACGTCTATCAGCTTCTTCAATTGGTCTGCCGTCGTGAAGTTTCTGGCAATATCCAGCATTTGTCCGCGATACGGCAAGTCGGGATAGTCACGGATAGATACAGCTTCCAAACGGAACGGTTTCTCTTGTCCTTTCAAGAGAGAGAGCAAGGTTTGCGTGCCATTGAAAATGCCGTGTGACGTAGGAGCTGAAATATTTATCAGACTATTTCCTGTGTCCATCCGGTAGTATTCGTCATTCGCAGCCGTCTCCTGTTGCGGCAAATAATCCAGATGAACCGTTACCGGTGCTTCGGAAATGACTTCCAACCCATAGAGTGTTTCCAACTTTTCTTTCAACAATCCTGCTTCGTTGGCAAAATCGGGATGAAAAGTCAGTTTCACCTTATTTTCTATGGTAACGTTTTCTTTATCGACAGCCGGAAACGCTTCCTTTACTGACGGGAAAATATCAGTTTGCTGCAACTTGGCAGTAGTCTCTAACGCCAAGTTTGAAGCATATATCTTATCAGGTGCGGGATACCAGTCTTCCGCCTCCATTCCTTGTAGCGGCTGTATGGTCAGTTCGACAGGCAAGGGAGTACCTTGCTTGCCGCCTGCCTGACTCACCCAGTAAGTACCTTCGGGAGCATGTGACAGTTTCTTCAGTCCGTTGGTACAACAGAACGTCACAATCAGCGAATCTCCCGGTACCAATGGCTGGAAGTTTTCCGCCGGATACATCCGGAAGAAGTTCGCATTTACGACCTCTACCTTGACCGATGCAGATTCGTCTTGAAGAATCTCACGAGGCAACTGCGAATAATAGATGATCCAGTCCTTTCCCAAAGGAACATCTGATATATTCTTCAGGATAAATGAGTTCTCATAGTAGCCGGGCTGCACTTCGGCAGCTCCCATCTCCCAAGTCAATGACACGGGGGCTTTCGCCCCGTCAGCCGATTTACAGCCGGTCATGAACAGCAGGAGACACAGGCTTCCCCCTATCATATATAGTATATTTCTCATAGGCTTTCCTATTTTTCTATATATCACTCTTTCAGACATTAATCACTCAATCGTTCGATGTGCAATGTTTCTTTGCCTACTCCCTGCGAAGTATCGAAAGTCAGACGGTAATAGCCAGGTACGAAGCCGTCGCCACTCGTTATTCCATTGGAAGCCGATAGTTCAATTCCATCCGTATCACCGGACAACGAACCTGCTTGCAACTCCATACCTTTATCTTTATTCCATTGCAAATCGCTGTAAATTTCGATTTCGAAAGACTCCCATTCATGAGTGTTACTCAAATACACGGTAGTTTGATATTTTTGTTCACCAATCGGCACAATATATCCCAACTGTGATATATCTTCCAAATTCCAGCCTCCGCTATTGTAAGCCTCGTTCCAGACAGGAGCACAAGTGAATCCGTGTCCTACCAACCAGAAACAAGTAGGTGCGGTATCACTCATCCGTGCAACCCAAATATAATTGAATTTAGAAGAATAGTATATTTCCCAAGTTCCCGATTTGCGCAGGAAGGTAAACTTACCATTGTCCGGATTATAACTAAAGAAGTCGCGGTTGTAAGCATGTTCCACATCTTCAAATCCACTCATTTCAAATTCTTCACCTTGAGTAAAACTAATCTGGGCACGGAACAATCCTTCACTGGCTATCAACTCGGTTTCTTTAATTTTCAGGTTCTTCTGGAAACCGACGACACCCAGTTTAAAAGTCATCACGTCGAAAGTGATCTGTTCAACAAACCAATCCCGGTAATCAAAGGCAAAGCTGGGTCCCGACGCTTCAATAAGAACCGCTGTATTACTCTTTTCAGCAGCTCCCCAAATCAATTCCGCATCGTCCAATGATTCCGTAGTGGAGATTTTTCCGGTTAGCTCCATCGGATAGCCCTCTTCCGAGCCGGAAACTTCCGTTAGATACAGATAAGGATTCTCTGCGCTCCGGGTCATTTCTACCACCTCACCATTATAGTGAAGATAGAGCACTTCCGGAATCTGTGGACGAACGATATGGAAATCAAACGTTTGAGTGACTTCACTACCTTCCACATTGATGGCAGTCAATACTACTTTAGCCTCCTGATTCTCTTCCAAGTCAGCCTCAAACGGGATATAAATTCCTTTCTCAACAATCGACACATCAGTGCCTTTCGTACGAATCGACTGCGAACTTACCAAGGTTTCACCCACCATCAATTTCACTTCCAGCGTAGACAAAGGAGTCTCCGGATCGTGAATCTTTACAGAGAAATAAAGAGAATCGGCAGCAGGAGTCTGATCGGTAGTCGAGAATTGTAGTCCTGATAGTTCAGGACATGAATATGGATACTTCACCCGACCATCTTCTTCGCTACATGAAGCCAGCCAGCAAACGGTTAGCCCCAGCAACCATAAAAACAGATTATTGTGTTTCATCATTTTTTCTTTTAAAATTTTACGTTCCTCTTTTCATTAATAACCTTCATTTTGAGTCAGATTGGTATTTTTATCTTTCTCTCCTTGAGGAATCGGCCACAACTGCCGGAAAGCCTGCAAACCTGCAAACAGCAATCTGCCATCTTTGTCTTTATGTTTCTGCATCACTTCCAGCAAACGGTTATTACGTACCAGGTCAAACCAACGCTGACCTTCCATATACAACTCCAATTGACGTTCATTCTCTACCGCCAAGCGGCCCCTAGCCTGTCCCATATTCTCATCCAGAGAAGAGGGAGCAAAGCCCGCACGTTCTCTAATGCCGTTCACGATTCGAATCGCTTCCGGAGTGCGGTCTAACTCTACCAGTGCTTCGGCTTTCAACAGGAGTATATCCGCCAATCGCATCAGAATAATGTTGGAAGTCTTCTCGCGAATTTTATAAGACAACGGATAACTGTCCGCCGGCCAATAGGTGTCATAAGGAACCGATTTCCAAAGGATACTGGATGCATAACGGGTATCTTTCTCCTTGTCGAATTTAGCAACCAAGTCATGAGTAGGCGTACAATAACGTCTCCAGGTCACCGAACCGTCGTCTTCTTTCAGCAACACCCAATAAGCCCAGTTGGGAGCATCAGAGGTGTAATAGACTTCAAAGATACTTTCGGAAGAGAATTTCTTGTCAGGTTGCCACAACTCATCAAAGTTGCCGACCAGCGTATAACCCTCTGCTATCACTTTGTCGCAAGCTTCAACCACTTTGGCATAGTCGCGTGTTGATTTCTCTCCTCTGGTTGCCAACACCTTGGCACGCAAAGCATAAGCGGCGCCTTTGGTGGCCTGGAAAACTCCTTTATTTTTGCTTACCAGGTAACGAATGGTATTTTCTTCGTTCAGATCATCCAGTATCTGGTCGTAGATTTTATCTGCGACAGAACGTTCAGGATACATCACCGGATACCATTTATCCAGATTCTCGGCTGTAATGGTCGGAATCAAATCCAACACCATCGGAGCGTCTCCCCATAAACGGACGATATCGAAATAGGCCCATGCCCGCAAGAATTTTGCTTCTGCGATGACCCGATTACGCTCTTCTGCTACGGTAGAGGCAGGATCCATCATTTTCGTATTTTCAATCACACTGGTTGCAGTGCCAGCCATTGAATAATACTGTGACCAGACCAATTCTACCTTATAATTGGTAGAAGTCAGCTTCAACAAATCAAATTCTTGTTCGGCCACGCCGTCTCCACCAATATAGCAATTATCGGATTGTACATCTCCAATGGTGTAATTTTCCGACTGGAATATATCTGCCTTAAAGCTTTCATACGCACCTTGCAACTCGGCTTGCGCATCTGCCAGACTTCCGTATTTAGACTCCTGATCTTCCGTTCCGGTACCCTCCTGCATAAAATCCGATTGCGGTTTCTCATCCAGAAAATTACTGCATGAAACGACTAAGACGCAGAGTACGACATAAGCTAACTTTATTATGTTTTTCATTTTCGCACCTATTAAAATTCAACATTCAAACCAAAAATTACCGCCCTCGATTGAGGATAAGTACCATAGTCCACTCCTTGGGCAACGGAGTCGCCGCCAAAAGCATTTACTTCAGGATCGTATCCCTTGTATTTTGTCAACGTGAAAAGATTCTGTCCGGTGACGTAAGCCTGCAATCTGGACAGATGTATTTTATTCAACCATTTCTTAGGGAAATTATAGGACAAAGTGACTGTTTTCAAGCGCAAATAAGATCCGTCTTCTACAAAACGGGAGGAGTTGTGATTGTTCTCTGTATTACCAACGCGGGGGACATTGGTAATCATACCCGGTCGTTTCCAACGATCCAATACACGAACCGACTGGTTTCTAAAGTCGGTCATACCTTCCATATCGATGCGTGACGCATTAAAAATTTTATTGCCCTGACTTCCCTGCAAGAAAACAGACAGGTCGAAGCCGGCATACGAGAATGTATTCGTCATACCATATATGAACTTAGGCTGGGCATTTCCCAAGGTAGTGCGATCTTCCGGATCGATAAAGCCGTTACCATTCAGGTCACGATAGATGATATTTCCAGTTTCCGGATCGACGCCTTCTGATATATATCCAAAGAATGTTCCCAATGGAAGACCTTCTTTCAGGATGACAGCTTTCTCCTTGGATTCATACATTTCAGCATAATAATAGACTTTATTCAAGCCGAGCTTCGTCAACTTATTCCGGTTGAAAGAGATATTGAAATCGGTATTCCACTGGAAGTTGCCTTTCAAATTCTGGGAAGAGACAGTGAACTCCATACCTTTATTCACCATTTCACCATCGTTTCTTGTCACACTGCTTGGCACTACATTCTCCGGCAGGCTGACTGTCAGTAGTAAGTCGGTTGTTTTTTTGTAGTAAGCGTCCACCGAGAAGGATAAACGGGAATCAAACATTGTCAGGTCGAGACCCAGATTCCACTGGCTTGTTTTTTCCCAAGTCAGTTCTTTATTGGCTGCCGAACCGGGTCTGATGGCAAGTCCTGGATATAAGTTACCTTCTGAAACCGGCAGTTTACTAGCACTCATGGAAGCCATGTAAGCGTAGTTTCCAAAACCGCCCTGGTTACCGTTCATACCCCATCCGGCACGTAGCTTCAAATCGGTTACGATGTCTTGCAAAGGTTGCATAAACTTTTCGCTTGAAATTCTCCAACCTGCCGAAACAGAAGGAAAAGTACCCCAACGGTGTCCCGGAGCAAAACGGGAAGAACCATCGGCACGGAAGTTGACCGTCAGCAAATAACGGCTGTCATAATTGTACGCTATACGACCTAAAAAAGAGGCCAGCGTCCATGCGGAGGCGGAAGAACCACAAGCGTCTTTATCCAACTGATTGGCGGCACTGATGGAATGAATATCGGGATAAGACTCTGCCAGATCGAAACCAGCCATCCAGGATGCGTTATATTGTGCACGCTGTTGGGTGGCTCCTCCCAAGATGGAAAGGTTATGTTTGTTGAAGGAACAATCATAGGTTAGCAAATTCTCAAACAGCCATTCGAAGTTTCGTGAGAAACTCTCTTCCACACGTCCTTTTGTACCGCGTCCGTCCGAAGTTGAAATCGGGTCCAGATAATAATCCCAGTGTTCATTAGTCAGTTCAATGCCAAAAGTTGTTTTGAATTTCAGACCTTTGTATATATCAACCGTAAAGCCGAGCGAACCATTAATATGATCTGTATTCGTGTTGCTGTCCGCAGCATTGGCAGCCAGCGGATTCAGAATACGTGCACCATAAGCCTGTTCGTCGTATTCGTTCGGATCATACGGGTTCCACTTCTGCATAAACGGAGGAGTATTCACTACGGACAAGATGGAACCGGCACGCAAAGAACTGCGGCTTTCGTTCACCCATTGTCCTCCTGTATGCGAATACGCAAAGTTGAGTGCCATCTTTAACCATTTTGTCTGCTCACTATCCAAATTCGCACGGAAATTATACCGGTTGAAATGTGCTTTCTCCACAATACCTTGTTCATCGGAATAACCTCCGGATACAAAATATTGTAATTTCTCGGTTCCATTTGCCACGGATAATTGATAGTTCTGATTAACACCCGTACCGAAGAATAAATCAGTCCAGTCCACATAGCGTGTTTCATTTTCAGGAATATTGGGAGCAACATCCGAAACTGCTTTCAAGTCTTTCATCAAGTCTTTATATTGCTCTGTATTCAAGGCGTCTATCTTCTTCCCTAATTTAGAAAAACCCACATAAGCACTCATTTTCACCTGCGGTGCACCGATCTTTCCCCTCTTGGTCGTAATCAACACCACTCCGTTTGCCGCACGTGCTCCATAAATAGCTGCTGATGAAGCATCTTTCAGGATTTGCATACTTTCAATATCGTTCGGACTGATATTCGAAATATCATCCGACGGCAAACCATCTACCACATACAACGGCTCATTGGATGCCTGCACGGAAGTAGCACCTCTCACCCGGATGGTCACCCCGGAACCCGGCATACCCGATGGCTGCACAACTTGAATACCGGCTGCTTTTCCCTGAATGGCTTGTGCGGCTGTCATGATCGGACGTTCTTCAATATCTGCCGTAGAAACCACAGATACTGCCGTCGTAATATCTTTCCGTTTCATAGAACCGTATCCCACCACGACAACTTCTTCCAGCACTTGCGAATCTTCGCTCAAAGACACATTATAGATGTTCTGTTTATTGACCGTATGAGACTGGGAAACGTAACCGATATAGGAGAAACTGATTTTTGCCCCTATGGGAGCTTCCAAAGAGAAACGTCCGTCGATGTCAGTAGCGGTCCCAATATTCTCTCCTTCCACTCTCACGGTAACACCAATCAAAGGTTCCCCCCTCCGATCGGCTACAACACCGGTTATTGTTTTCTTATCTCCTTTCTGGGAGGCGTTTTGTTCGGTTTTCAGGGTAAGCACTACTTGCTTGCCCGATTCTATCTTATAACTAATAGGTGACCCTTTGAAAACTTTTTCTAAAACCGAATCGATACTTTCATTGTCCACTTTCAATGAAATCTTTTGATCCAATCCGGGAAGCTTATCCGTATAAAAGAAGCTGTAATCAGCCTTCTTCTCAATTACTCGTATCGTCTGGCGTATTGTCTGATTCTTTACAGAGAAAGTGATCTGCGCACTTACCTCTTGAGACACAAACAACAAGATACAACAGAACATAACAAGCCTTAATATGATATGTAATTGTTTTCTCATTAGTAATTAGCTTTAAATTCTTTAAAATATAAGTCTGAAAATCAGACTTTTTATTATCTTTGTGAAATCGTGATGCAAAAAGGATTCCCTTTCCCTTATCCGCATAAGGAAAAATTTCTTTTTTACTATCATGTATAAACCGTATTTAATTTCAGGGTGGAATTATGCTGCTACATAATTCTACCCTCTTTGTTTTATTATGAGGTGTCTTCCATAAATCGTCCTTTTTTAGTTAATACTACTTCCTATTTTCACCGTATCTCCTTCTAACTTATAAGTCAAAGGATAAGTAAGGCTTATAATGTAAAATACATTATGCAAACTGCTGTTCCGGATGGTTCCGGAAAACGGCACATTCTTCAGCTTCTCCGAGTCAAACACGACTTTCACCCCGTACATCCGCTCCAACGTGGTCGCGATCTCTGCCAAAGACGCTGAATTAAAAATCAACATATTGTTCCGCCAAAAGTCGATTTCACGCAGATCCGAGATGGGCGATTTAGTAAATGTCTGCTTATTCTTATGATACTCTACCTTTTCTCCGGGTTTCAACAATGTGGTATTCGTTTTATTAGAAACCCTGACACTTCCTTCCGCCAGCAGTGTCGTGACGGAAAGATCGTCGCCATATCCCTTCACATCAAAGGTTGTTCCCAACGCTTCTATCTCCAAATCATTGCAACAGACGATAAAGCGCTTGTCTTTGTTCTTTGCCACCTCAAAATAGGCTTCTCCGTCTAAATAAATCTTTCGGTCGGATTTGTTATACTCCGCATCATAAGAAAGATGAGTAGCCGAATTCAACCAGACTTTCGTTCCATCAGGTAAAGTCAGGTTCGCTTTCTGCCCGTAATCTACTGCAACCATGAAAGGATCCTGCGATACCTTATTTATATGTCCTACTCCGAAATAAGTGGCCAGCCCCAAACAAACCGGTAATAATATAGTGGCCGCCACCTTATATATAATAGGTTGCCAACGCCGCTTCTTCGGATACAGAATTTTGGGTTCATCCAAATTCCGCTGCAGATGATTCCACATTTCTTCTTCCACTGTCTTATCTATTTCGACAGCTGCTTCTTTCCACATCTGCTCGCAAAGCGAATTAAACTCATCACGAATCCCCGGTTTGCGAATCCATTCAATGAGTATCCTTCTTTCTTCAGAAGAGGCCTCCTTCTTGAAGAATTTTTCCAATAGTACTATGTAATCGTGTTGCTCCATAATTTTCCTGTTCTATATATACTAGCCTTGAGAGACAGAAAAGGACTACAAGAAAATAAAGACAAGTTAGATATTAACTTTTATTAAACATTAAGCATTAAATATGGTGTAGGAAGAGAGAAACAGAAAAGGCAATCGTCCCCAGTTTGTCACGCAGGAAATCCAAAGAACGATGTACCTGTGTAGCAACAGTCTTTTCGGATATATCCAACTGTTCAGCTATCTCACGATAGTTCAGCCCGGATTTCCAGTAGAGCATAAAAACTTCCCGACGGGCAGGAGGCAGTTCTTCCAAAAGTTTCAGGATATATTCTTCTAAAAATAAATAATCCAACTCTTCATCTATCTCTACGGATTCGTCAGCCGATTCATTGGATAGTTTATCCACATAATTTTGAAGCAGGAGTTCGCGCCTTACGTAATGGTATACCATATTTTGGGATATCTTAAAAAGATAACCGTCAAAATTACCTTCCAAATCAATATTGAGCCGTTTCTCCCAGATTTGGAGAAAGATATCCTGTGTAATATCCTTTGCCACCCCGGCATCGCCTATCATAGAAAGGACAAAACTGTAAATGCGAGCATTGTATGCACGATACAACGCTTCAAAAGCATTTTTATTTCCTTCCTTCAATAATTGAAGTTGTTGGGTGGTAATCATCATCAAATAAGGTTAAATCATATATGGACTCAAAAATAACGAAATAACTAAAGCCGACAACCAAAGCGCTTGTTAAAATTTCAATAAATCAATATCTAAGCTTTTAAAAAAGAATAGGATATAAATGCATATCCTATGTATCTCATATCATAAATTCAGCCATTTTGCTATAAAATTAATAGAAATTACCAATCAACAGCAACAATTTCTAACTTTTATTCCTACATTTGCAGCCAATTGATAACTTATTAACAAATTACATATATACCATGGCTAAAATAACGAAAGAAGCCGCTTTGCTCTATCACTCCCAGGGCAAACCCGGCAAGATTGAGGTAGTGCCTACCAAACCTTATAGTACACAAACCGACTTATCACTCGCATATTCCCCCGGTGTAGCAGAACCTTGTCTCGAAATTGAGAAGAACCCGCAGGATGCATACAAGTATACAGCTAAAGGAAATCTTGTAGCTGTTATTTCTAACGGTACAGCCGTACTCGGACTGGGCGATATAGGCGCATTAAGCGGCAAACCTGTAATGGAAGGTAAAGGGCTGCTTTTCAAAATCTATGCCGGTATCGACGTTTTCGACATCGAAGTAGACGAGAAAGATCCGGAGAAATTCATTGCGGCAGTGAAAGCAATCGCTCCTACCTTTGGAGGTATCAATCTGGAAGACATCAAGGCGCCCGAATGTTTTGAAATCGAACGTCGCCTGAAAGAAGAATTAGACATTCCTGTAATGCACGACGACCAGCACGGTACTGCTATTATCTCCAGCGCCGGTTTGGTAAATGCCTTGCAGGTGGCAGGAAAGAAAATCGAGGATGTGAAAATCGTCGTGAACGGTGCCGGTGCATCCGCAGTATCTTGTACTAAATTATATGTATCTTTGGGCGCTCGCCTCGAAAATATTGTCATGCTGGATAGTAAAGGCGTTATCAGCAAGACACGTACCGATCTGAACGAGCAGAAAAGATATTTTGCAACCGACCGCACAGATATCCATACACTGGAAGAAGCAATCAAGGGCGCGGATGTATTCCTCGGTCTGTCAAAAGGAAATGTGTTGAGTCAAGATATGGTACGCAGCATGGCTCCGATGCCCATCGTATTCGCATTGGCCAACCCGACACCGGAAATCTCTTACGAAGATGCCATGGCAGCACGTCCTGACGTACTGATGGCTACCGGACGTTCCGACTATCCGAACCAGATTAATAATGTAATCGGTTTCCCATATATCTTCCGCGGTGCTTTGGACACTCAAGCTAAAGCAATCAACGAAGAAATGAAAATTGCGGCCGTACACGCCATTGCCAACCTGGCAAAACAGCCGGTGCCTGATGTAGTCAACGCAGCCTACCACGTAAACAACCTTTCTTTCGGTGCGGAATACTTTATCCCGAAACCGGTAGATCCACGCCTCATCACCGAAGTTTCCTGCGCAGTGGCAAAAGCTGCTATGGAAAGCGGAGTGGCTCGCACAGAAATCAAAG
Source organism: Bacteroides sp. D22 (assembly GCF_000163675.1). Lineage (NCBI taxonomy): Bacteria > Pseudomonadati > Bacteroidota > Bacteroidia > Bacteroidales > Bacteroidaceae > Bacteroides > Bacteroides sp. D22. The sequence goes on from NZ_GG774795.1 coordinate 93,194, forward strand.
ACTGGGACGCTTACTGTGTTCACCTGCGCGAATTGATGGGCTACGAATCCAAACTGACCCGCCAACTGTATGATACTGCCCGCCGCTCACCGCAACGTGTCGTATTTGCCGAAGGTATCCACCCGAATATGCTGAAAGCTGCCGTTGAAGCAAAAGCCGAAGGTATCTGTCATCCTATCTTATTAGGAAACGACGAAGCTATCGGAAAACTGGCAGAAGAAATGGAGCTTAGTCTGGAAGGTATTGAAATCGTCAATCTTCGTCACCCGGACGAATCAGACCGTCGCGAGCGTTACTCCCGCATCCTTGCAGAAAAACGTGCACGCGAAGGATTTACCTACGAAGAAGCCAACGACAAGATGTTCGAACGCAACTACTTCGGTATGATGATGGTGGAAACAGGAGATGCAGACGCATTCATCACCGGACTTTATACAAGATATAGCAATACGATCAAAGTGGCAAAAGAAGTGATCGGCATCCAACCGGGCTTCAAACACTTCGGTACCATGCATATCCTGAACTCCAAGAAAGGTACTTACTTCCTGGCAGACACATTGATTAACCGTCATCCCGATACGGAAACATTGATTGATATCGCCAAACTGTCCGACAAAACAGTTCGTTTCTTCAATCACACACCGGTTATCTCTATGTTGTCATACTCTAACTTCGGCGCTGACACCGCAGGTAGCCCAGTGAAAGTGCACGAAGCAGTTGCTCACATGCAGGAAGAATATCCGGAATTGGCTATCGACGGTGAAATGCAGGTAAATTTTGCCATGAACCGCGAATTGCGTGATACCAAATATCCGTTTACCCGCCTGAAAGGTAAAGACGTAAATACATTGATTTTCCCGAATCTAAGTTCAGCAAACGCCGGTTACAAACTGTTGCAGGCAATGGACCCGGATACAGAATTCATCGGCCCTATCCAGATGGGATTGAACAAACCTATCCACTTCACCGATTTCGAAAGTTCTGTCCGTGACATTGTGAATATCACAGCCGTAGCCGTGATCGATGCCATTGTTGACAAAAAGAAAAGAGGAGTTAAATGAAGCGTCCGTTATCCAAATCACAAATAGTTTGTATCAGCCTGCTTTGGTTGGCGCTTTGCTATTTAGTTCTGACGAAAGCCGAACGAATTGACGGGATGACGATAGTAATGCTTGTCATTTCGGCAGCATTAGTATTTATTCCTGTTTATAAGTCGATCAAAAAGAACAAATAAATATCTTTTTTCCTATTTTTAATGCGATAAAATATCAATTTTGATGTTTTATCGCATTTTTCTTTATAAAATGTTTGCCAGTTCAATTTTTATCTTTACTTTTGCAACCGAAAATAAAAATCCGATGTACCCATATGCAAGTGTGTAAATTGCTATATAATACGAAAGCACACAGTCAAGCGGCACATTAGCAAATTGTCAAATTAGCACATTATTTTTATATCAACCAATTAAAGAAAAAAAGATTATGAATGCAGCAAAGGTATTAGACGATCTGAAAAGAAGATTTCCCAATGAACCGGAGTATCATCAGGCAGTAGAAGAAGTACTTTCTACTATTGAAGAAGAATACAACAAACACCCGGAGTTTGATAAAGTAAACTTGATCGAACGTTTGTGTATTCCTGATAGAGTATATCAGTTCCGCGTGACTTGGATGGATGATAAAGGTAATATTCAGACCAACATGGGTTACCGTGTTCAGCACAACAACGCGATCGGTCCTTACAAAGGCGGTATCCGTTTCCACGCATCTGTAAACCTTTCTATCTTGAAGTTCCTTGCCTTTGAACAAACATTCAAAAACTCACTGACTACTCTGCCGATGGGTGGTGGTAAAGGTGGTTCCGACTTCTCTCCTCGTGGAAAGTCAAATGCCGAAGTAATGCGCTTTGTACAGGCATTCATGCTGGAACTGTGGCGTCACATCGGTCCTGAAACCGATGTTCCTGCCGGTGACATCGGTGTTGGTGGCCGTGAAGTAGGTTTCATGTTTGGTATGTACAAAAAACTGGCTCATGAATTTACCGGAACATTCACAGGTAAAGGCCGCGAATTCGGTGGTTCACTGATTCGTCCGGAAGCTACCGGTTATGGTAACATCTACTTCCTGATGGAAATGCTGAAAACAAAAGGCACTGACCTGAAAGGTAAAGTTTGTCTGGTTTCCGGTTCCGGTAACGTTGCTCAATATACAATCGAAAAAGTAATCGAACTGGGTGGTAAAGTAGTTACTTGCTCTGACTCTGACGGTTATATCTACGATCCGGATGGTATCGACCGCGAAAAACTGGATTACATCATGGAACTGAAGAATCTGTACCGTGGCCGTATCCGTGAATACGCAGAAAAATATGGTTGCAAATATGTAGAAGGAGCTAAACCTTGGGGTGAAAAATGTGATATCGCTCTTCCTTCTGCAACTCAAAACGAATTGAATGGCGACCACGCTCGTCAGCTGGTAGCAAACGGTTGTATCGCTGTATCTGAAGGAGCTAACATGCCTTCTACTCCGGAAGCTATCAAAGTATTCCAGGACGCTAAGATCCTTTACGCTCCGGGTAAAGCTGCTAACGCCGGTGGTGTATCAGTATCAGGTCTTGAAATGACTCAGAACTCTATCAAATTGAGCTGGAGTGCTGAAGAAGTAGACGAAAAGCTGAAAAGCATTATGAAAAATATCCACGAAGCTTGCGTTCAATATGGTACAGAAGCTGACGGATACGTAAACTATGTGAAGGGTGCTAACGTAGCCGGATTCATGAAGGTTGCTAAAGCAATGATGGCACAAGGTATCGTATAATCAGCGAAAGATATATAAGCTATAGTTTATTTAAAGACTCCCGCCTTCCGAAAGGAAGTGCGGGAGTTTTTTTTATGCAAAAAAATAACAGGCAATACGTACATAATTCATAGCTATTATCTATCTTTAGATAGAAATTATCTGTTTGACAAGCAAGCAAAAGAAGCCTATCTTTGTTACATATTATAAACCCCGGATAAAAGAATAAAAAGGCGACAGTCTGTTTATACTTGTATCCGACTAAAAAATCCATTTATGGAAAAGAAAAAACTCACTGCTGCGAACGGTCGCCCTATCGCCGACAATCAAAATTCGCAAACCGCAGGTCAACGCGGGCCTGTCATGTTACAAGATCCCTGGCTCATTGAGAAGCTTGCCCATTTTGATCGTGAAGTGATTCCGGAAAGACGTATGCACGCTAAAGGTTCAGGAGCATACGGCACTTTTACCGTCACTCACGACATCACAAAGTACACCCGTGCCGCCATTTTCAGTAAAGTCGGAAAACAAACAGAATGTTTTGTCCGTTTCTCCACCGTAGCCGGAGAACGTGGAGCTGCCGATGCAGAACGTGACATCCGTGGTTTTGCCATGAAATTTTACACGGAAGAAGGTAATTGGGACTTGGTTGGTAACAATACTCCCGTATTCTTCTTACGTGATCCACTTAAATTCCCGGATCTGAACCATGCTATCAAACGAGATCCGAAAACGAATATGCGTAGCCCGAACAGTAACTGGGACTTCTGGACACTTTTGCCGGAGGCATTGCATCAGGTGACTATCACCATGAGTCCGCGTGGTATTCCTTATTCATATCGCCACATGCACGGATTCGGCAGTCATACTTATAGTTTTATCAATGCAGAAAATCAGCGTATCTGGGTCAAGTTCCATCTGCGCACCTTGCAGGGGATCAAGAATCTGACTGACCAGGAAGCGGAAGCAATTGTTGCTAAAGACCGTGAATCTCATCAGCGTGATCTCTTCGAGAGCATCGAAAAGGGCGATTATCCGAAATGGTTATTCCAGATTCAGTTAATGACGGAAGAAGAAGCGGACAATTATCGCATCAACCCGTTTGACTTGACTAAAGTATGGCCGCACAAAGATTTTCCTCTGCAAGATGTCGGTATCCTTGAACTGAACCGCAACCCGGAAAACTATTTCGCCGAAGTGGAACAGGCTGCTTTCAACCCGATGAATATAGTAGATGGTATCGGTCTGTCTCCCGACAAAATGTTGCAGGGACGTTTGTTCTCGTACGGTGACGCACAACGTTATCGTCTTGGAGTGAATGCCGAACAAATCCCGGTCAACAAACCTCGTTGTCCTTTCCACGCCTATCATCGTGACGGTGCTATGCGCGTAGACGGAAACTACGGTGACACTAAAGGTTATGAACCAAACAGTTACGGCGAATGGCAGGATTCTCCTACTATGAAAGAACCGCCTCTCAAAGTTACCGGTGAAGTTTACAACTACAATGAACGGGAATATGATGACGACTATTATAGCCAACCGGGTGACCTATTCCGACTGATGCCAGCTGAAGAACAACAATTATTGTTCGAAAATACAGCTCGTGCTATGGGAGACGCTGAACTATTTATCAAACAACGTCATGTACGCAACTGCTACAAAGCTGATCCCGCATACGGAACAGGAGTTGCCAAGGCATTGGGAATTGATTTGCAAGAGGCTTTGAAAGAGTAATCTGCTATCACTTTCCTCTACTGGTACTCCTTCTTCCTGAAGAAAGAGTACCAGTTTTCTTATACCCTATAAGGTATAATCCATAAATCCACAACCAGATTTATACCCTAAAGGGTATAATATGAACGATAAATCATTATCAGAATACGTAAAGCTAATGCGTAAAGAACATAACTTGACCCAAGTAGAACTCTCTGAAAAATCAGGAGTTGGGTTGCGCTTTGTGCGCGAACTTGAGCAGGGAAAACAAACTTTGCGTCTTGATAAAGTAAATCAAGTGCTTAGTCTCTTTGGAATGGAAGTGGGGGTTGTACCAATAAGTAAACTCAACAAGCTATGAGACAAGCACACATATACAACCAAGACCAGTTGGCAGGACTGCTTACAGAAGATGAAAATGGCTACACCTTTCAATATGATGCAGCCTACATTAAATCCAGCGATGCCAAACCTGTCAGTCTCACATTGTCAATCTCTGAAAAGCCATATACAAGTCTAATATTATTCCCATTCTTTGACGGTCTCATTCCCGAAGGCTGACTCTTGGATATTGCCGAGAAAAGCTGGAAAATTATAGTCAGCGTAAAGGCTATTATTCGATGCCCCCGGGATATGACATGCTCTCTACGGCACTCCTCATGCCGGAGGACACCGAAGAATTGGCTTTGACACTAAACGGTAAAAGACGCAAAATCAAGCGTTCTGATTTTGAAGTTGCAATGAATGGTTGTAGTTTGGAGAAAAAGATCATGGACAATCTATTTTCTAAATTCATAAAGGTTACCGACAAGTGGCTGGAGTTTATAGATATTTCTTTCTTGCCCCAAGAAATGAAACAACAGTACAAGCTGATTATAACAAGGAAGTTAGATTTGTTATAAAACAGCCCAGGAATGCAAAGAGGGAATAACTTATTTATAATATCAATAAAAAAAGGTTCAGTCATTATTCTTGGAGATTTAACACATATTTGGCTACTTAGTTGAAGTAGAGTCCTATATCTTCATTGTGTTCTTCCGCGTTATGAGCAAAATTCGGAATGAATAAAAGAAGATATATTTATATTTTGTCCATAAGCTAAAACCGGGTCACCGTTCCTTTTAAAGGAACGCCCCGATGCACACCGAGAAACGTCCCGTTCCTTTAAATGAAACGGGGCATTTGTTTTAAAGGAAAAAACAGGTGGCACATCTTGTTGTATAACAGCGCTTTATCTTTTCACACTTATATAGTAAAATAATTAAGAACTTTGTTAACAATATCAGGTAAATTTGCTATTCTTACAAATGAATTATCTATGATTTGAATGTCTTTGAAATAAACAATAAATATTTCGGTTTCAGCTTTCAGTTTTCTCGTATAAGTGCTTATCCATCGGACTTTCGACTGAAAGCGCCCCTGAAATCACTCCATTTTGCTTTCAGCCTCTGTGCTTATGCAAAATTAGAGAGTCTATTACGGGAAAATACAGCCTCTATTATTACTGATCAGAGGCTCTGCTTCCTTAGAATAGAGCCTCTATTTCCAAGTGTTATGTCCGGCGTATGGGAAATATATGCCATGGGTTCAGTAGATATATGCCGTGGGGCTAGTGAATATATGGTGTGGGCACACGGGGCGTTTTAGTACTGAAAAAGCAGATTTTAAGTACTTCTTTCATCTGTTCCATGTACTTTATTACAGCAGTACAAGTACCTCTTTTGTTCAACTCTTGTACTTCTCCAGCTGATTCTTCTACTTCATTTGTCCGACATTTGTTCTCTCCTGTAATAATCAAGGCAATCAACCTAAAATTTAATTCAAAACGGCACTTAAATACACAAGATCTGACTGCACAGAGTATGTTAAATCCCCAAGAAGAAAAAGTGCCCCCAAAAAAGACCAAATACAAGCCAAATACGATGAAAAGATACGAAACTTAGAAAAGGGAAAATTCTAAATATAAGAGCCTATTAATTGGATATTTAATCATTCCTTTCCTCTCTCTTTTGTATAGTATTACCGCCAACCTCGAATTTTCTTTTAACATTCTACAGAAATAGCGATTCAACTCTTTTAACTATCTTTGTCCCCAGTATAACCCATTAATATTTATAACAGACTGATGAAACTAAAAAATTTATTCGCCGGAATGATATTATGTCTGGCAGTTGCTTCCTGCATTCAAGATGAAGCTCAAAATGTTGAAGCAGCTATAGATGGATGCAGTGGAAACGATATCCAACAATGTTTGATTGATCCAAACGAATTCACCGTCCAGCTGTATGTATCAAGAGCTGCCGATCCATCTAAAATAAACATTAACTTCGATCTCCCTACTGGCGCTTCCATAGCACCTGTAGAACAATTACCCGAAGACGGGGTTAATACTTATAATTTTAAAGACGAAAACCCTAGGCTATTTAAAGTTACATCAGAGGACAATGCTTTTTCTGCGACCTATACAATCAGACTTTGGCAAACAGAAATGCCTTTTACATATGATTTTGAAACTTTAAGTTCAGACAATCCTTATCACAAGTTTACCGAAGACAATCCTTCTTCGGGGACTATAATCCGTCGATTAGAATTAGCTAGTGGAAATCCAGGATTCGAACTAACTAAAATGGCAAAAACACCGGAAGACTATCCCACAGTACAGGTCAATGGAGGAGTTGATGGTGGTAAATGTGTAAAACTGGAAACAAAAGACACAGGCAGCTTCGGAAGCATGGTAAAAATGTATATTGCTGCAGGAAACTTGTTCATCGGTTCGTTTGAAGTGGGACAGGCCTTAAGCAATGCCATGAAAGCCACTCACTTTGGCTTTCCATTCTTCTACTATCCGCTGAAGTTGGAAGGAGGGTATAAATATAAAGCAGGTGCCAACTTCTCATCAAAAGGAGAAATTATAGAAGGAAAAAAAGATAAATGTGATATCTACGGAGTATTGTATGAAACAGATGATAATGTACAATTTCTCGATGGCTCTACTTCACTCACTTCACCCAATATTGTAGCCTTGGCACGAAATCTTGATGCACTTCCTGAAACAGATAGTTGGAAACAATTCAGTTTTAATTTCAAACCACAGAATGGCAAATCTATTGACTCTAACAAGCTAGAGAAAGGTATCTACAAACTTGCCATTGTATTCTCTTCTAGTGTAGACGGTGCAAAATTTGAGGGAGCCGTAGGTAGTACACTTCATATAGACAAAGTAGTGATTACCCATACTTCTAACCCGAGTGAATATCCTGCAAATCAATAATAAACCCAATCAATCGATAAGATAATGAAGAAAATAATATATAATAAAGTAGCAGGAATCATATTCCTCGCAATACTTTTTTCACATGTAGCATATGCCCAAAACGAACGTAACAAAGCTCTTATCTACTCATATTTACATGGATGGGAGTATAGTATCAAAGCTGGATTGAGCATTGGAGGTACTTCTCCTCTTCCCCTACCTAAAGAAATACGTAGTATTGATAGCTATACGCCAAACATAGCTATCGCTATTGAGGGAAATACCACAAAATGGTTCGGCAAAGACAAAAAATGGGGAATGACCGCAGGTATACGTCTTGAGAATAAAACGATGACTACCGAAGCTACCGTAAAAAATTATGGTATGAAGATCATCAACACTAATGGTGGCGAGCTACAAGGTCTTTGGACTGGTGGTGTAAAAACAAAAGTGAAAAATTCATATCTCACCATTCCTGTATTGGCTAATTATAAGATAAGTGACCGTTGGAAAGTATCACTTGGTCCTTATGTCTCTTATATGACTGAAGGCAACTTCTCCGGACATGTATATAAAGGACATTTACGCACACCTGATGAAACCGGTCAACGTGTCGACTTCACAGGTGAAAGTATTGCAACTTATGATTTTTCAGACAACTTACGTAAATTTCAATGGGGAGCTCAATTAGGCGGTGAGTGGAAAGCTTTCAAGCACCTTAATGTCTATGCAGATCTGACATGGGGGCTAAACGACATCTTTAAGAAAGACTTTGATACCATCACATTTGCGATGTATCCTATCTACTTGAATATTGGGTTTGGATATGCGTTCTAAATAAACTAGATATCTTAAAAACAAAAGAAGTGGCGAAGAACAGGTTTACCGATTTCTTCGCCACTTCTTTTATTGGTTTCAGTTGGATACTTTTGAATTATCCTCTATTATTCGCCTCATTATTATGACTTTGGTTGAAATCTTGGGGGATTTAGGAGACAGGGCAACTATATCCCTAAAAATTGATCCATCCTGCACGGCTTTGGGCTAAATGTATAGCTACAAGGATTAATCTAACACATTATTATTTTTAGTACTTCTTCTTGGAAGTATTATTTTCTTTGTTCCCTAACAAATTTGCGTTCCACTTAAGTCGAACGACAGAACCACTTAAGTGGAACGCAAACTAGAGTGCATATCTAATTATTATTTATAAAAGACAGGAAACTAAATACAGTATTGCAATAGATTATCTTTTACTAACTATTGGAAACCATCGTTTAATTCATTTCCGCACCAAAATGAATCAATTTTAAGAATGTGATTATCCTGAATCAAATCCCCAAGTTTTCGAACTGATCCGAAAAACATAGCAAACTTTTAAAAAAACATCCACAGTCATATTCGGCAAGCCGCATGAAGCATACTTATAGCAGGTAGAATAGTAAGATTTGACTCAGGTCTATATGGGAATGAATCGTTTTTAGGATAGCTATTCTGCAAAGAAACTTTCAAACTGAACCGTTTTCGAACAGAGTCTAAAAATTCAAAAAATATCGCATTCTATAATTCCTAAAAAAGGCAACTAACTCGCAAAGAATTAGTTACCTTTTTATTATACAGGAAATATCCCTAAAATCTTCGTTTTTATATACAACAAACTTGAATATTATTCTCCAACAACTTCAAGTGCATCAATAATCAACGTACTTCCCCCTGCTCCTATAAACTTATCTCCATCTTTACTAGATGAACATATAATTGCCAACTTATATTTCTTATTAGCATCATACTCTTTACCTTCTAAAAATGTAAAAGGTAATTCAAAATAAGTATAATCAGCTTTTGCACTTCCATCCGATAAAGCTGCTGTAGCAACACGATACTTCGAATCATTAATGTCATGTCCCGTTAAAGTTACGGAGTTTTCTTCTTCATCAACAGCTTCATACAACACACCTTGAATAGCACATTCATCTGTTCCTTCTGGATAGGTTACATTTTTCTTGTCTGTACCATTCATATATTTATCCCCGGGAGTATATTTATACCATCCCTTCAAAGTTAACGGTTTCTTATTATACTCAACACCAAACCTTGTACAAGACAATTGATCTCCACTCATTGCTGGCCCGGCATTAAAAGTGCCAGTAAAAAGAGAACCAGCTGTTAAGGCAGGAACAAAAGAGGATGAAATTTCATGAGTATCTAAAGTAACCAATTTGATTGCATATTCCCCATCCTTAGCATCATCAGTCTTTTCAACAGGAAATCCTCCAGACCAACCAAAGATACCCAATAAAGATGCCCCTTGAACACTTGAAGCCAAAACCTCACTAGGAAGTGGTTCCTCATGTTTGGCAGGACCAGTCCCAACAGTCTTCCATTCTTCAAATGAGAACTTCATAATATATCCCGAAATAGAGGCATTATAAGTTTTTATTGTCCCATCTTCCGCAGTCACTGTATAAATTACAACTTTATTACTAGAGAAATCTTGTGCAACACCACTTACAGGAGAAACCGTAGCTTTATCAGAAATATTAAATGTAGGAATTAATGCTTTCAAATCATCATCAGTTGCTGCCTCATTAACCTCAAAAGTAATAGTTCCATTCTCATCATCAATAACAGGTTGTTCTGTGATAAAATCACTATCAATAACAAAATCAGAAATCTTCGCTTCACTACTTTCATTACCAGACATCTTATCTCCGTCAAAATCAACATCAACCGTTTGTCCTAAAAGCGCAACTGTTACACCAATCTTCATACTAATTTTTCCATTCTTCACAGTTCCATTAACCGATGTAGGAAGTGTACCCAATGCCTGACCAAATTCTGTCGTAAACTTCAAGTCCTTTTGACCGCTAAAAGATTGCACTCCATCTTTTTCTTCTACCGTACAAGGTACTTCAATATCACCGACCAACCGACCGGTGAATGAAAAGTTCTTCAAAGACAATACAACTTGTGATGTTTGTTCACCTGATTTAGCAATAGATATCACTTGAGAGACAGGATCAGCTGCACTTCCATCAATGGATACGACCAAACTACCTTTATATTTACCACTTATATCAGTAACTTGATCATCACCATTCTTACCATTATCATCGTCATCACTACAAGACGTAAACAATGTCGCAGTACACAATACTACAAACAGATAATAAAATAAATTCTTTTTCATTTCTAAATTCTCTTTTTAATTAATAAAAGCATATGCACGATATACCATCGCACAGATACCAAAATTTCACAGGTGCAAAGTAACCATTATTTTCACACCTTCGCAAGGTCTATTTTTCTTGTTTCTGTTCTATTTTTAAAGAAATATACCCCAAAGACCTTCTAAAACACCATTTTTCAAGTCAAAATTATAATTTAAAAAAGGAAAGATAGTCTATTTTCAATAATCAATATATCTTTGTACGAAGTAAAAAGCATGATATAATGAAAGAATTACCCAAAATAGATTTGCCAGAAGAATGGCTCATAGGAACAGGAGTCAATAAAGAATTGCTCAATTTATATACAAACTTTCCCTGTCGGTTAAAAGCTGAAATATTCGTGTTATGTATGAAAGGAGAAATCGAAGCTTCAGTCAACCTAAATCGCATTACGGTGCGAGCTAATGATTTCATTACAATTATGCCCGGAAGCATTCTTCAAATACACAGTGTAAATAGTGAACCGATACTTTATTTCGGAGGATTCTCATCTAAATATATAGAACAGGCTAATTTAGTACCTTCAGCCATCAACACTTTATTCATAACGATAGGACGACCAGTCATTTCATTAAAATCAGAAGGAGCAAAGTTACTAGCTGACTATTTTCAATTCCTGATAAAATTATATACTTTTTTTAATGAATCAACTCGCAAAGGAATTACTCCACACCTATATAACAACATACACGCAGGAATAGCTGCCATGTATAACAACCAGATGCAAAGCAGCAAAGAATGTCTATCTAAAAGCGAATTAATCTACAAAAATTTCACTCAACTGGTAATGCAAAATTATAATCAAACACGCAATGTTATGTGGTATGCTGAAAAGCTCAAGATTTCAAATATCCACCTCTGTACTACAGTGAAAAAAGTCACAGGAAATACATGTGCAGAAATTATTTCACACATGGTTATCATGGATGCCAAATCACAATTAAAGTCTACTCATCTTTCCATTCAAGAAATTTCTAACTCACTCAATTTTGCCAACACATCGTTTTTCGGCAAATACTTTAAACGATATGTTGGCATGAGTCCATTGGCATATAGAAATAACGGGTGAATAATATAAATTATACAGTCACTTAAGTTTCCGGCATCAAAACCACACCCTGCTTCTTCTTTCCATCCATCTTGACCACCATCGGTTTCTCAAAGCGGACATGACGAAGATATTTCGTTTCTTCCACCGCAGGTTGCGCATTGAGGAAGTCCTGATTATACACACCATCATTCATAAAGGCGTTGATAGTGAAATATCCTACCCCGAACGAAGTCAGATTCTGAAAGAAATGTGTTCCTTGACTGGGATCTACCCGATAGTTGGTCAGTCCGGCTTCCACAATCACACGGGCAGCCGAGATATGAGGCCACTTCACAGGAATACCGAGCCATGTATCGCTGCTTCCCCAACGTCCCGGACCGACAAGCACATAATTCTTTCCTTCATTCAAGAACTGTTGGTTGATCTTTTCTATCTCCCAAGCAATTGCCTGATTGTTGGAGGCACTATAATTATCGGTCTTTACATAGACCACATCATAAATATCATTCATGATACCGTGTCCCAACGAATTATATGAGCGGAGAATCACATCTTCATCCGATATCTCGTTCAAATCTTCGTCCAGCATTTCTTTACTGTCTACGATAGGACGTATCTGTAACAGATAGAAGGTTCCGGATTTATCATGTTCGCGACTTAACGTTGCTGCAAATTCAATTTCAACCGGACGGCGCATCTCCTGTTCACCATATTTCAAGACCAACTGCAGAATACGAGCCAACGGGAAAACATCATGTTGCAGGATATTGGCAAAAGTAATCACCTTGCGCCCCCCAGGATACAGACCATCTCGGATAATCTGATCGTACGGATCATACGTAGAGGCAATATAACGCAGGGCACCATCGTTTTCCGCCTCTTTGACATGGAGTTTCAGTAAATTGAAACCATCGTCGATAGAAAAATCATGTCCGGCATTTTTTAAATCCAAAGCATAGAAACGGGTCTGGGTCTCTTTCAGAGCGATTTCCATTTCACTGGTTTGCAACACCTGATTGGGATGATAGGGAGAAAAACGAAGGGTCATACCACCGTCTACAATATATTTCCCTAATCCCAAAGCCAGATTAACCGTTCCTTCTTCGGCTTTTTCATCTCCTAAAGGATAATAATTCAGTGAACGGGCCACACCCGACATAGACGGATAATAACGGTCGCCATATTGATTGCCAACTACCTCCTGCAAGATAACAGCCATCTTTTCCTGATCGATCACATTCGAAGTAGCCTGCATATACGCTTTGCTGTCACGGAAATAGACTGATGCATACACCCCTTTGATGGCATCCGAAAGCATGCGCAACATTTCATACCGATCATCCAGATAAGGAATCATGTACGTGTTATAGATTCCTGCAAACGGCTGATAATGAGAATCTTCAAGCAAAGATGAGGAACGGATGGCAATCGGAGATTTCACTACATCGAAGAAAGTAAAGAAGTCCTCCACCAAGCGGTCAGGCAACTTTGCCTTCAGAAAATATTTCAGAATCGTAGCATCATCCGCATCTGACAGCGCAATCTGATACAGATTATTAGTGTCCATAAATTCATCAAACACATCCGTACAAAGCACCACCGTTTTAGGAATAGCAATACGTGCGTTCTCAAACTCTTCAAATTCCGGATGACGCTTCACCATATTATCAATAAACGCCAGTCCACGCCCTTTTCCTCCTAAAGAACCATCCCCGATACGGGCAAAGTTAGAATAACGGTCGAAACGGTCTCGCTTAAACACTGCCACGACTCCCTGGTTCTTCATCTTACGATACTTCACGATGGCCTCAAAGATGATTTTCCGGTGAGCATCCACATCTTGAAGACTATTCCAGGTAATCGGTTTCAAAAACTCGGCTACCGGGAACATGGCACGAGAATAGAACCAACGCGACACGTGATTCCGGCTGATATGATATAAGAAAGACTCCGCAGGCACGGCAAAAAGAATGTTTTGCAATTCTTTCAGATTCCGGACACGGGCTATCTCTTCCCCGGTATCCGGATTCCGGAATATAAAATCACCAAAACCAAAATTATCGGAGACAATACGACGCAAATCAACGTCCATCTTTTTTGAGTTCTTATCAATAAAGCTGGCACCATACTTAGCGGCATAAGAAGAGTTTTCCGATTCGGACGACTGGATAATCAACGGAACAAACGGATCGTTCTTGCGTATCTCGGCACACAGCTTGATACCTGCCAGACCGTCTTTCTCCCCCCGCTCCACTTTCGGGAAACGGACATCGGTGATTACTCCTAATATATTATTCTGATACTTATGATAAATTTCCATTGCCTCCTGATACGTACGTGCCAGTACAATCTTAGGACGCCCGCGCATACGAAGCGTACGCTGGTGAGCATTCAAGGCCTCAGTAGAGAACTCCTGACTCTGCTTCAACACGAACTTATACAGATTCGGCAAAATAGAAGAATAGAAACGAATGCCATCCTCCACCAAAAGAATCAACTGCACACCGACTTCCTGCACATCGTGTTCCAGGTTCATCTTGTCCTCTATCAATTTGATAATAGACACCAACAGGTCGGTATTGCCTAACCAACAGAACACATATTCAAACGCACTTAAATCTTCATTGATAATCCGTTTGGTAATACCATGGCTAAAAGGAGTCAGAATGACGATAGGAATATGCTCATATTTCTCTTTGATATGACGACCAATATCAAAACTGTCATTATCTCCTGTGCTCGGCATACAAATCACCAGGTCGAACGACATATTTTCCAACTGCGCCAATGCTTCCTCCTCTGTGGATACCTGCGAGAAACGAGGCGGATAACGCAAAGATAAAGAGGTGTATTCATTGAAAATCTTCTCATCAATGCGCCCGTCATCTTCCAGCATAAAAGCGTCATAAGGGTTGGCGATTAACAACACGTTAAAAATTCGCCTTGTCATCAGGTTGGCGAACTGTGTATCTTTGAAGTAAAGCTGGTTTAATTTATATTTACTAAGCATAAAGTCATTCTCCTTTTTTATTCCAAATCGTCATATCTCCAAAATCATGTTTCAGCAAATCGTTACTATGAATAATTGCATATTTAAATCCCAAATATTCACTACGAATATCCAACTGTTCTTTTATAACCGGATAATAATATTCTTTCTTACCTGACATATATTCATCAACAACATAAGAAAAGAAATTCATTTTTTGAATAAATTCATCATAAAATCGTTGCTCACGACAATTCCTATAAGATAGTTTTCCATTAAATAATAAATTCAATAACTTTATCGTTGAAAGTACTTCAGAAGTTCTATTATCACTATCAAATATTGCTTTCTGATTAACAAAATCATTTGAATGTTCTATTATAGTTTCGATATCATATTGAGTCGGATCTAAGATATCATCATACTTATTCGACTTTTTATTGTTACAGTATCCACAAGCTACAAATAAGTTTTCCCATGTTTGTTTCAAGTCTCCATTATTGGCTTGCGATTTAAAATGCTCTACTTGATAATCAGTTGTCAAACGCCGTTCGCATAGATAACATTTATCATTCTGATCCATCAGTAATTGTTTGCAGACCTCGTCCGTATTATAACTCTTATCTAAAGTTTGTGGCTTATCTGCATTTTTACAAATTCTAATCATCTTAATTAATTCTTATTTTGCCACTCTCTTTTCAGATCATAATATTTAGCTTTAATAGCAGGAGCAACTGCTTCCGGAATCTTATCAAAATCCTGCAGATACATTTCCAACTCACTTTTATCCGAAATAGAAAGCCGATCGGAACGAATCAATTCTTCCATCCGTTGTAAACGCATTTGAATCTCACTGGAGTCTGTACGAACACCAAAGTAACCTTCTGCTAATGCTTCATAAGAATAATCCGTTAAATCTTCAATTGGTTCACGATGCTCCAAATCAAAAGCAACAGCATTCTCTAAAGAATTAAGAATAAAAGGGGAATGAGTAGTGACAACAAACTGTATATTAGGAAAAATAGTAGTCAATATCGGCAAAATCACTCGTTGTAGTTCCAAATGAAGATGCGTTTCTATTTCATCAATCAACACAATTCCTTCTTTCTCGTATGCACGGACCACATTATTCTGTGATTGCATTTTTAAAATTAAATCGGCTACAATGTCTAATGCAGCCGAATACCCTGCTGATAGTTCGGTGAATTTAAACGACTTTCCGCGTGTTTGAATGAGGAAAGAGTAATCTTTATAATTGAAATCAAGTTCTAAGGTTGTATCATCAAATATCTGACGAAGAATATTTCGGAAGCCGACAAACCATTGACGAATATAATCAGCATCCTCTGTTTTTCCTTCATTACGAGCTAAGGCCTCTTGCACTTTACAGTCAACCATAAAATTCAAGAACTGATCTACTTTATTATGTTTCAGATCAGTCTTCATCTTCAAATCCGGCTTAACAGGATTCTTAGGTTCTACAAAAAGAGACTTACGTTCATCAGCATAGTAGGCTATAATAAAGTTCTGACTAAAAAAATCCTTAGAGATGGAGTATATATCATGGAATGAAAGTTCTACTTTTCCATAAAATTCTTCAACTCTATTTTTATAATATTCAACGTTATTCTGGCCGGAAGCAATACTTTTTGAATCACCAGTGGTCTCAGCTTGCTGCAACCATGCTTGATTAGACTCTAAATTTTTCTTTAAATCTAAGAATCTCAACGCCTTATCATTACAAACCTGACTTAAATGCTCCACAATTGCATTCAACAAAATAGTCTTACCACTTCCGTTCTTTCCCGTAATAATCAGATGTTTTTTTTCATTTTCAGAGATTGGTATACAAAAGTTCTCCAAATGAAAAATATGATTAACCTTGATACTCGTAATAAAATTACCCATAGTCCTTTATACTTGATGATTACTTTTGCAAAGTTAATTCTTTAAATCTCATTTTCCATCATCTTCTTTATAAAGTTTACTTGTTTATCTCTTATTATTTTGTAGATTTGTAACTTTAAGTTTATTCAAAAAGACTTTTTATTCACATGAAAAAAGTAACTTTATTAATGAGTGGAATCATGGTGATGTCATGCGCTCCCCAACAAAAAAAGCTGGTCTACCCCGAGACGGCAAAGGTAGACACTGTAGATGTGTACTTCGGCACACAAGTTCCCGACCCTTACAGATGGTTGGAAAATGACACCAGTGCAGCCACTACTGCCTGGGTAGAAGCACAAAACAAAGTAACGAATGAGTATCTTAGCCAGATTCCGTTCCGCGAAAACCTGCTGAAACGATTGACGACACTGGCCGATTACGAGAAGATCAGTGCCCCGATCAAAAAACATGGAAAGTATTATTTCAGTAAAAATGACGGTCTGCAGAACCAGAGTGTATTCTATGTGCAGGACTCACTGGACGGCGAACCGCGTGTTTTCCTCGATCCGAACAAACTCTCGGACGACGGAACAGTGGCACTGACCGGTCTTTATTTCTCAAACGACGGCAAGTACACCGCTTACAGTATTTCACGCAGCGGTTCGGACTGGTCTGAAATTTATGTAATGGATACCGAAAGCGGAAAACTGCTGGAAGACCACATCGAATGGGCCAAGTTTACCGGTGCCGCCTGGCAGGGAGACGGTTTCTATTACAGTGCCTATGATGCGCCGACCAAAGGAAAAGAGTTCTCTAACGTGAATGAAAATCACAAAATCTATTATCACAAAATCGGTGAGCCACAGTCAAAAGATAAACTGATTTATCAGAACCCTGCTTATCCGAAACGTTTCTACACATCAAGCACCAGTGAAGATGAACGGATTCTCTTCCTGACAGAATCCGGCGCCGGAAGAGGTAACAACCTGTTTATACGGGACCTGAAAAAGCCGAATTCACCCTTCATCCAACTGACTACAGACCTCGACTACCAATATTATCCGATTGAAGTTATCGGCGACCAGATTTATATTTATACCAACTACGGCGCACCGAAAAACCGAATTATGGTCGCTGACATCAACCGTCCGAAATTGGAGGACTGGAAAGAGCTCGTACCCGAATCGGAAGCTGTTCTTTCAAATGCGGAAGTGATCGGTGGCAAACTATTCCTTACTTATGACAAAGATGCCTCGAACCACGCATACGTTTACGGTCTCGACGGTAAACAAATTCAGGAAATCCAACTGCCGTCACTCGGTTCCGTAGGCTTTAGCGGCAACAAAGACGACAAAGAATGTTTCTTCGGATTCACTTCATTCACCATACCGGGTGCTACCTACAAATACGACATGGATCAGAACACCTACGAACTATACCGTGCCCCGAAAGTACAATTCAACTCGGATGATTTTGTGACCGAACAAGTATTCTTCGCCAGCAAAGACGGCGTAAAAATTCCGATGTTCCTTACTTATAAGAAAGATTTGAAGAAAGACGGCAAGAACCCTGTATTCCTCTACGGATATGGCGGCTTCGGCATCAGCCTCAACCCGGGCTTCAGCGCCACGCGCATTCCATTCCTCGAAAATGGAGGTATCTACGCACAAGTAAACCTGCGCGGTGGTAGTGAATACGGTGAAGATTGGCACGTAGCCGGAACTAAAATGCAGAAACAGAACGTATTCGACGATTTCATCTCTGCTGCCGAATATCTGATCGACCAGAAATATACGAATAAAGATAAAATCGCCATTGTAGGAGGTTCCAACGGTGGTCTGTTGGTAGGTGCCTGCATGACACAGCGTCCTGACCTGTTCCGCGTAGCGATCCCGCAGGTAGGTGTGATGGATATGCTCCGCTATCATAAATTTACTATCGGCTGGAACTGGGCTAGTGATTACGGCACAAGCGAAGACAGCAAAGAGATGTTTGAATACCTCAAAGGCTACTCTCCACTGCACAACCTGAAACCGGGCACGAAATATCCGGCAACACTGGTCACTACAGCCGACCATGACGACCGTGTAGTCCCTGCCCACTCATTCAAGTTTGCCGCTACCCTGCAAGCTGACAACGACGGTACCAATCCGACACTGATCCGTATTGACAGCAAAGCCGGGCATGGCGCAGGCAAACCAATGGCTAAAGTACTGGAAGAACAAGCTGATATTTACGGATTCATCATGTATAATTTAGGAATGAAACCAAAATTCTAAAGCGACACTTCCTATTTATAAACACATAGAAGCCCCGTAACCTGTATTTTACATTACAGGCTGCGGGGCTTTGTGTTTTTCAGCAGAAGAAATTGACATTTTATCATTATTTAATCAAAATATCTGCATTAAAACAAGCAACTTTGAAAAAAATTCCTATATTTGCAGTGATTTAGTTGACATTTTATCAGAATTAACCTTTTAAAATATAGTATCATGAACATCCAGAAAATCATGTCCTCTTTGGAGGCTAAGCATCCCGGTGAATCTGAATATCTTCAAGCAGTGAAGGAAGTTCTTCTTTCTATCGAAGATATATACAATCAACATCCTGAATTTGAAAAAGCTAAAATCATAGAAAGATTGGTAGAACCCGACCGTATCTTCACTTTCCGTGTGACGTGGATGGACGACAAAGGCGAGGTGCAGACCAACCTCGGTTATCGTGTACAATTCAATAATGCGATCGGTCCTTATAAAGGTGGTATCCGTTTCCATGCTTCCGTCAATCTTTCCATTCTGAAATTCCTCGGTTTCGAACAGACATTCAAAAATGCACTGACCACGCTGCCTATGGGTGGTGGAAAAGGTGGTTCCGATTTCTCTCCGCGCGGTAAGAGTGATGCTGAAATCATGCGTTTCTGCCAAGCCTTTATGTTGGAGTTATGGCGTCACCTCGGACCGGATATGGATGTACCAGCCGGTGATATCGGCGTAGGCGGACGTGAAGTAGGTTATATGTTCGGTATGTATAAGAAACTGACTCGCGAATTTACAGGCACATTCACCGGCAAGGGATTAGAATTCGGAGGCTCGTTGATTCGCCCGGAAGCTACCGGTTTCGGTGGTCTGTATTTTGTAAATCAGATGCTACAAGCGAAAGGTATTGATATAAAAGGTAAGACAGTCGCTATTTCCGGTTTCGGCAACGTTGCATGGGGAGCAGCTACCAAAGCTACCGAACTGGGTGCCAAAGTGATTACAATTTCCGGCCCGGACGGATATATCTACGATCCGGATGGTATCAGCGGCGAAAAGATAGACTATATGCTCGAACTTCGTTCGTCGGGTAATGACATTGTTGCCCCTTATGCAGAACAGTATCCGAATGCTACCTTTGTAGAAGGCAAGCGCCCGTGGGAAGTGAAAGCAGACATCGCGCTTCCTTGTGCTACCCAGAATGAATTAAATGGAGAAGATGCTCAAAATCTCATAAAAAATGACGTACTTTGCGTCGGAGAAATTTCCAACATGGGATGTACTCCCGAAGCAATCGACCTCTTTATTGAACATAAGACAATGTATGCTCCGGGTAAAGCGGTCAACGCAGGCGGTGTTGCCACTTCCGGTTTGGAAATGTCTCAAAACGCAATGCACCTAAGCTGGAGTGCTGCCGAAGTGGACGAAAAGCTCCATGCAATCATGCACGGCATCCATGCACAATGCGTGAAGTACGGCACGGAACCCGACGGATACATTAATTATGTGAAGGGTGCCAACATTGCCGGATTTATGAAAGTAGCTCACGCAATGATGGGACAAGGCGTTATTTAGAAGACTTTGTTTAGTTGTATTTGTATTTGTGGTTTGCGCTGCTCGCCTCCTGTGACAGGACGCGGGTAGCGCTATTTTTTTGAGATTAACATTATTTTCGCTGGAATTAATTATCTTTGTGGCATGATAGGTTAAATAATGGTTTGTGAATTTGTTATATCAGATAAACAACTCACAACTAATAATTTACCATTGATAGTTTTGTAATTAATAATCATGTAATAAATAAAAAATGCTACAACCCGAATTGAAATTTCGCCGTGACAAGATTCGCAGTCTGATGGTGTCACAGGGCATTGACGCCGCACTTATCACTTGTAATGCAAATTTAATTTACACGTATGGCTGTGTAGTCAGTGGCTATCTTTACCTCCCCCTTCATTCGCCTGCACTATTATTTTTCAAACGCCCTAATAATATCACAGGAGAACATTCGTTCTCGATTCGCAAACCGGAACAAATCGTTGACCTGTTGAAAGAACAAGGATTGCCGATGCCAACCAAACTGATGTTAGAAGGTGACGAGCTCCCTTATACGGAATATTGCCGTCTGGCCAGCCTGTTTCCGGAAGCAGAAGTTGTAAATGGCACCCCGTTGATTCGTCAGGCACGCAGCGTAAAAACACCTGTAGAAATTGAGATGTTCCGCCGTTCGGGCATTGCCCACGCCAAGGCATACGAGCAGATTCCAAGCGTATATCGCCCCGGTATGACGGACATCGAGTTTTCCATTGAAATAGAACGCCTGATGCGTCTGCAAGGTTGCCTCGGAATTTTCCGGGTATTCGGACGCAGCATGGAAATATTCATGGGTAGCGTACTGACCGGAGACAATGCCGGATACCCCTCGCCTTATGATTTTGCTTTAGGTGGACAGGGACTTGATCCTGCTTTGCCGGGAGGAGCAAATAAAACTCCGCTAAAGGAAGGTCAGAGCGTTATGGTGGACTTGGGAGGCAACTTCAACGGTTATATGAACGATATGAGCCGCGTATTCTCAATAGGAAAGCTGCCCGAAGAGGCTTACACCGCCCATCAGGTTTGTTTGGATATCCAAACAAAGATAGCTTCCATCGCCAAACCGGGCATTGCTTGTGAAGTGCTTTACGACATAGCTGCCGAAATAGCCAAAGAAGCCGGATTTGCCGACAAATTTATGGGAACAGGGCAACAAGCCAAGTTTATCGGCCACGGTATCGGACTCGAAATTAATGAAGCTCCAGTATTAGCTCCCCGCATGAAACAACAATTAGAACCGGGCATGGTCTTTGCCCTCGAACCGAAAATCGTTATTCCGGGGGTAGGCCCCGTAGGCATTGAAAACTCTTGGGTAGTAACCAACGAAGGAATAGAAAAGCTGACGAACTGCAATGAAGAAATCATTGAATTAAGTTAAACAGACGATGAAAAAGATGTGTCCGGCAAAGAACAGACACATCTTTTTCTACTAATAATAACACACTTAACCCCCAAAAACAATGAAACAACCTTTCATTCTAACCCTTATGTCCACTGTTGCCTGCACTGCAACAGCCACTAACAAAGCACCGGAAAACACTACACCGACAAAGTCAAAAACACCCAACGTCGTATTTATCTATGCTGATGATCTCGGTTATGGCGATTTGGAATGTTACGGAGCTAAAAACGTGCAAACCCCTAATGTCAACCGGCTGGCAAAATCCGGAATTCTTTTCACCAACGCTCATGCAACAGCCGCCACCAGTACCCCTTCCCGCTATTCCATGCTGACAGGAGAATACGCCTGGCGCAAAGAAGGAACGGATGTAGCGGCAGGAAATGCCGGGATGATTATCCGCCCCGAGCAATACACCATGGCAGATATGTTCAAAAGTGTCGGTTATGCTACTGCCGCAGTAGGCAAATGGCATTTGGGACTTGGAGATAAAACCGCTACTCAAGACTGGAATGCTCCGTTGCCTTGCGCATTAGGTGATTTAGGATTCGACTATCATTATATCATGGCAGCTACAGCCGACCGCGTGCCTTGTGTCTATATCGAAAACGGAAAAGTTGCCAACTACGATCCGAGTGCTCCTATCGAAGTAAGTTATCAAAAGAACTTCGAGGGCGAACCTACCGGAAAAAGTAATCCTGAATTACTTTACAACCTCAAGCCAAGTCACGGTCACGACATGTCTATCGTCAACGGAATTTCCCGCATCGGTTTCATGAAAGGCGGAGGAAAAGCACTCTGGAAAGACGAAAACATTGCTGATTCATTAACGACACATGCCATTCAGTTTATTGAGGAGAACAAAAACAAACCTTTCTTCCTCTACTTTGCCACTAACGACGTACATGTTCCCCGCTTTCCTCACGACCGTTTCAGAGGTAAAAACCCGATGGGATTAAGAGGCGACGCTATCGTACAGTTCGATTATTGTGTCGGTGAAATTCTGAATACATTAGAGAAATTGGGTTTAAGAGAAAATACGCTCATCATTCTTTCAAGTGACAACGGCCCGGTGGTAGACGACGGATACGACGACAAAGCAGAAGAACTGCTCAACGGTCATAGCCCTGCGGGACCGTTACGGGGCAACAAATACAGCGCCTTCGAAGGAGGCACGCGTATTCCCGCCATTGTCAGCTGGCCTGCGGGAGCAGAAAAAGGCATGACTTCAGACCTGTTGGTTTCGCAAGTAGACTGGTTGGCTTCTCTGGCTTCCCTCACCGGAGCTACAATGCCTAAAAGCACTGCACCGGATAGCTACAACTATCTGGGAAGTTGGCTAGGTAAAGAAAAGACAGACCGCCCGTGGGTAATAGAGCAGGCTTCCAACCACACGCTGTCCGTCCGCACCAAAGACTGGAAGTACATCGAACCGAATGACGGACCGAAAATGATCCAGTGGGGACCGAAGATAGAAACCGGAAACTCTAAAGAACCGCAGCTTTATAAAATGAAAGAAGTGAAAGAGGTGACCAACTACGCAAAGAATATGCCGGAGAAAGTGGCCGAACTGCAAAATATCCTTCAAAGCGTACGCGAAGGAAAAGATTTAATCGGAAAATAGATTCAGGATATAGAATGATGAAATGCCTCATAAAGACAGTCACAAAGCCTTAGAGAGGCATTTCATTCTAACCAGCTTAACCTTATTTAATTGCATAATATGATGAATTATAAATCAATCTCGTTGATAGGCGGCACGCTGCTTCTATCTACCTTAACTGCCAACGGACAGAAAAAGAACACCCAACCCAATATTCTTTTCATTCTTTGTGACGACATGGGATATGGAGATTTAGGCTGTTACGGTCAACCATTTATCCGCACCCCTCATATAGACACCATGGCCAATGAAGGTATGCGTTTTACACAGGCATACGCCGGCAGTCCCGTCAGCGCGCCTTCCAGAGCTTCATTCATGACAGGGCAACATTCAGGCCACTGTGAGGTGCGAGGCAACAAAGAATACTGGAAAAATGTACCGATCGTGTTGTATGGGCAAAACCAAGAATATTCGATAGTAGGACAACATCCTTATGATTCCGACCATGTAATCTTGCCGGAAATAATGAAAGACAATGGCTATACCACGGGTATGTTCGGCAAATGGGCGGGAGGATATGAAGGCTCGCGTTCTACTCCCGACAAACGGGGAATAGATGAATATTACGGTTACATCTGTCAATTTCAGGCTCATCTCTACTACCCCAATTTCCTGAACCGTTATAGTAAAGCGTTGGGCGACACCGGAGTGGTGCGTGTGGTGATGAATGAAAACATCAAATATCCGATGTATGGTCCCGACTACCAGAAACGTCCGCAATACTCGGCCGACATGATTCATCAGAAAGCATTGGAGTGGCTGGACCAACAAGACGACCAACAACCGTTTTTCGGCATATTGACTTACACCTTGCCTCATGCGGAACTCGTTCAACCGGAAGATTCTATCCTGAATGAATACAAAGCCAAATTCAACCCGGACAAAGAGTTTAAAGGAAGCGAAGGCTCACGATACAATGCTATTACGCACACCCATGCTCAATTTGCAGGAATGATTACCCGTCTGGATTATTACGTGGGTGAAGTCCTGAAAAAGCTGAAAGAGAAAGGGCTGGACGAAAACACATTGGTTATTTTCTCCAGTGACAACGGCCCTCACGAAGAAGGCGGAGCCGACCCTACTTTCTTCGGCAGAGACGGAAAACTACGTGGATTAAAACGCCAGTGTCATGAAGGAGGAATACGTATTCCGTTTATCGCGCGTTGGCCGGGACACATACCGGCAGGTAAAGTGAACGATCATATCTGTGCTTTTTATGATTTAATGCCCACATTCTGCGAAGTGATCGGCATCAAGGACTACGAAAAGAAATATCGCAATAAAGAAAAAGAAGTCGATTATTTCGATGGGATTTCTTTTGCTCCCACACTGCTGGGTAAGAAAAAGCAAAAGAAACATGATTTCCTGTATTGGGAATTTGATGAAACAGACCAGATTGCCGTACGCATGGACGATTGGAAGATGGTGGTAAAAAAAGGAACACCGTTCCTCTACAACTTAAAAACGGACATTCACGAAGATACTGACATAGCACTCCAACATCCGGACGTTGTAGAAAAGATGAAAGCTATCATCTTCGAACAACATACGCCCAATCCATATTTCTCGGTAACACTACCCAAACAGTAAACGTACGGATAAAGAAATAATGAGTAATCAGCAGTTAGAAAGCAAGGTTTCATTCATTTCCGCACAGTTTTGAATAAAATAATAGAGTATTCTGGAAACGTTGTGGTAAATCTGAAAAAGATGATTGAGTTTTTAAGATTCCCCGTTATCTTTTTATTATAAGATATGGGTCAAAGGTGAGGGTTGGTGAGGGTAGATTTATAACTTTTTATTTTATTATTTTCTATACTATCTCCTTTTTATCTATAAAAAAAATACGAAAGTTATAAATCTACCCTCACCAACCCTCACCTTTGACCCACTTCATTAGCGCACCGTTTAACTCGTTTCAGTACAG
>NZ_GG774795.1:119274-124582 GCF_000163675.1 Bacteroides sp. D22
AAAATCTACCCTCACCAACCCTCACCTTTGACCCATTCATTAGCGCACCGTTTAACTCGTTTCAGTACAGTTCTTAATTAAATGGGAATTTAGCGGTTAAATGAGATTTTATCGGTTAAGCTGAAAGCCTTACAATTATATATTTATTGGGGTGTCCTGAAAGGGCTTAATTATATAGCGTAGGGCAACGCCCTACGAAAAAAACACACCAGCCACAAGCCCTGAAAGGGCGGAACCGTATACAATTATGCCCTTTCAGGGCATTCCGCAAAATTATCATTTAGTTCATTTCAGTACAGTTTTACTCCAATTCAACTACTGATTCGTATAAACCCGTGTTTGAATACTATAATATATCTGTTCCGTCCTTCTATCAGCACACCGGCGTCAGCCCCATCTTCTTAGCCCGCTCCAGCATGAAAGCATGAGCAGCCTCATATTCGTTCGGAATCACTCCATCCAAGATAGCATCCTTTATAGCACTTTTCAAAACACCGACTTCACGACAAGGTTCCAAACCGAAAATCTCCATAATTTCTTCTCCACTCACGGGCGGTTGGAAGTTACGGACACGGTCTTTCTCCTCCAAATCCTTCAGCTTTTGTCGAACCAACTGGAAGTTATTCAGGAAACGTTGCTTACGTTCCATATTCTTGGAAGTAATATCCGCTTCACAGAGCATCATCAAGTCGTCAATGTCATCTCCCGCTTCAAAGAGCAGACGGCGTACAGCCGAGTCTGTCACCACATCATCCGCGATAACAATCGGACGCATGTGCAGGCTAACCAGCTTCTGCACGTACTTCATCTTCTCATTCATCGGCAGCTTCATCTTGCGGAAGATATGCGGAATCATCTTTTCACCGATAAAATTATGGTTATGGAACGTCCATCCCGCTTTCGGTTCCCAACGTTTCGTGACAGGCTTGGCAATATCATGCAGCAAAGCAGCCCAGCGTAACCAAAGGTTATCAGTCTTCTTGCTGATATTATCCAGCACTTCCAATGTATGATAAAAATTATCCTTATGCGAACGTCCGTTCCGTGTTTCCACTCCCTGCAAGACAGCAAATTCCGGGAAAATCAACGGCAGCAAACCGCTACGTTCCAAATCAATAAAACCTTTTGAGGGAATCGGAGACAGAATAATCTTATTCAGTTCGTCCGCAATACGTTCACGGGAGATGATTTCAATCCGTTCTTTATTCCGGCAAAGCGATTCGAAAGTATCATCGTCAATGTAAAAGCCCAGTTGCGTAGCAAAACGGATGCAACGCATCATGCGTAAAGGATCATCGCTGAAAGTGATATCCGGGTCGAGCGGAGTGCGGATTGTCTTTTCCTTCATATCCTCCATGCCTCCGAACGGATCTACCAGTTCGCCGAAACGTGCCTTATTGAGACATACGGCAAGAGCATTGATCGTGAAATCACGACGGTTCTGATCGTCTTCCAGCGTACCGTCTTCAACAATCGGTTTGCGCGAATCCCGTTGATAAGACTCCTTACGCGCACCTACAAACTCTACTTCCGTACCTCTGTATTTTACTTGTGCCGTCCCGAAATTCTTAAAAACAGAGACATGAGCACCACGTCCCAACCGTTTTCCAAGGGCTTCTGCCATTGCAATTCCACTTCCTACAACTACTACATCTATATCTTTAGAGGGACGTTGCAGAAAAATATCACGAACGTAACCACCTACCACATAACACTCCATGCCGAGCGCATCGGCCGTTTCGGCTATCTGTCCGAAGATGGGTTCGCTAAAATGCTGCTTCAATTCCTCTTGAGTCAACTCTATCATTCTTTTTAGTTATAAGTTTTGAGGGGACAAAATTACAAAAATAAGGGATATATTTGTATTTTTGCCGCTAATAAAGTGAATGAAGAACAGAACGATGAACAGTGAATGGCAAACGGACACTGCTTCTTCATGTAAATAATAGAACCAGTAAATAAAATTTGTGATGAAAAAACTGATTATCCTCTTTTGTGGTACGCTGGCATTAGCTGCCTGCGGAAATGGCCTTGAGAAAAAAGCCAATGAAAAACTGATGGTTGCCAAGGCTGCCTACGAACGTGGCGACTATGAAGAAGCTAAGTTACAAATTGACAGTATCAAGATTCTGTATCCCAAAGCGTTCGAAGCACGTAAGGCGGGACAGGCACTAATGCTTGATGTTGAAACAAAAGCACAGCAAAAAACGCTTGCTTATCTGGATAGCACCTTTCAGGCAAAAACGAAAGAATTCAACGCCATCAAAGACAAATTCACCCTAGAAAAAGATGCCGAATATCAACAAGTAGGCAACTACCTCTGGCCTACACAGACCATTGAGAAAAACATGCACCGTTCGTACCTCCGCTTCCAAGTGAACGAGCAAGGCATCATGAGTATGACCTCTATCTATTGCGGTGCCGGCAATATCCACCACAACAAAGTGAAAGTGATTGCTCCTGACGGCAGTTTTGCCGAAACTCCAAGCTCCAAAGACAGCTACGAAACAACCGATATGAACGAGAAAATAGAAAAAGCTGATTACAAACAGGGAGAAGACGGCAATGTAATCGAATTCCTACATCTCAATAAAGACAAAAATATCCGTGTGGAATATATGGGCGACCGTACCTATAAAACAACGATGAGTCCCACCGACCGACTAGCCGCAGCCAATGTTTATGAATTAGCGCAAATCCTCTCTGCAATGGAACAGATTAAAAAAGAACAAGAGGAAGCTAACCTGAAAATCGGATTTATCAATAAGAAAAAAGAACGGAAGGCACAGGAGGAAATTACCGATTAATAAAAAGGAAACTCCATTTGGCAAAAAGAAAACTATCGGTGCGAAAATGAGATAAATGATCTTTTATTTTTAGACATAAGAACAAAAGAACATAAAGGCTGCGCTTTGAAAATTATTTTTGTTGCTTATTGAACTGCTATTTTATTTTTTGTTCTTCTGTCTGAATTACTAAAAACCGTCAAAAGAGAAGCTATTTAGCAGAAAAAAACATCGGTCAACAATAAAACTGACGGGAATAGTTGTTATTTTTCATAAACGACAACTATTCCCGTCAAATGTATAATAAGCCTCTTTATTCTCTGCGCGGAAGAAAAGGCGTTTCCTGGTATGGAGAAAAGGCGTAGTCTGCCATCATAAAACGGCGTAGCCTGGTAAGCAAAAACGGCGTATCCTCCACATCCTTATTTTACCCTTCTATTCAATTGATTATTAGCCTTTTCCCGTTTTGATTTTCCAACCCGTTTTCCGGTTGTCTTCTTTTTACCGGCTGCGGACTTTGTCTTTCCGACGAAAGGATTGTTATTTTTTTTGATTGGCATAGACAACACTTATATAAACAGTACTTATATCTGATTCTTGTTCTCTTATTCTCCTTCGTAATATTCGCCCAAAAACCAGCGAGCCACAAAATCCCAGTTTTCCTGCAACAGTTCCTTTCCGTTCTCAAACGGGAACTGTGCTTCCGACAACAGCTCATGTTCCATTCCATATTTCAACAAATCAAACGGGCACAAACCTTCTTCACAAAACAGTTCGTATGCTTCCTCTTCTGCCAGTTCAGCATTGTAGAGCGGGTTGCGTTTGTCCGCAAAATATGGGGCCACATCAGGCCCTATCAACAACCCTTTCGGATTGGCGAAAACCACGAAGTTATCAAACTCTTTTAAATCAGGCAACAGAGAATCTTCTTCATCCTCCCACTTCAATGATTGCACAAAGAAAAATTTCAGCGCATCGTAAGAGTCGAAGTACAAAAGCGGTTCACCTTTACTTGCTTCAAGGAAACGCTCAACGTTGGCAGGCATTTTTTCTCCCGGCAAAGCTATCGGCAGAGGCATTCGCTTCTTTTGCATCAATTCCGTTTCCAGCAGCCAGTCCGTCGCAAGGTAATCACTGATAGGAGCCAATTCGAACGCAGCATCCAAACGGTTGTATAATGCATCTGCAAACTCCAGCAAATCTGCATCCATCGGGTTCTCCACTCCGTCAAAATCATCACCGACCGGTGAATTGATTGCCCACAAAAGGAAAACAACATCTTCACGATTGATTTCGTCCGGCAGATATTCGTCCGTCAACGTGTAGAAAGGCAGGTAACGTCCGTAGTTTTCCTGATGCCAGTGGATAAATTGACGCCAGTTTCCTCCGTCTGCCACGCAATCTTCCAAGTATAAGGCACACGTCAGAGCCACTTGCTTCTGGTCTTCTTCCATGTCTTTCCCACCATATATATACGATTCAGCCACCAATGGCAATAGCTGATTAGCGAAATCCAGATACCATTTATCCGTATTCACTACCTTTGCACGACCGTGAGCGTCCAGCCATGCCTGCATATAAATTTTCTGTTGCTTCATACTACAAACGTTTCAAAGCCAGTTTAATAACCTTTTCTACCGGAGCATCCGGTTCTTCCTTCAAGATAGCCAACACCACCTTCTGCGAAGGCGCGGCAGCAAAACCGAGCATTGTCAATGCAGACACCGCCTCTTCCTGCACTTCCGCATTGGCAGGTTGCAGCAACAGACCTGCGGAAACACCTCCGCCGGCAGACCCACTCATCGTTTTTATCTTATCTTTCAGGTCGACAATCACCCGTTGTGCAGTCTTCAGCCCGATACCTTTCACCGTTTTCAGCATATTCGCGTTTTCGGTGCTGATTACGTTCACCAGTTCGGCAGGTGAGAGCGCCGAGAGAATCATACGTGCCGTGTTCCCCCCGATTCCGGAGACAGAAATCAATAATAGAAAAATCTCCCGCTCCTGCTTCTCGGCAAATCCGTAAAGCACATACGCGTCTTCCCGAATCGCCTCGTGAATATATAGCTTACAGTTTTTCTTTCCCTGAATAGCCGAATAGGTATTCAAGGATATATTGGCGGCATATCCCACCCCGTTACAGTCAATCACTGCGGTTGCCGGACTTAGTTCGGCAAGTTCGCCTCTAATATATTCTATCATAACAGGGACAAAGATAAAACAATTTCACCACAGAATTCTAAGACCTATGCAAATAATAGGCCTATAAAAAACAGTTAAAGAAATTAAACGGGCTATTTCAGTCCGTTTACTTTTTGTAAGTCATTAACTCCACAAAGGGTGTTCCCCTTTTGACCACAGCAAACATTCTTCCTACTAGTTTAAACTTGACTGCATTTAGCACTACTCCATAAGCTTTCCCTTCCTTCCTTTTCCTTTCATAATACTCTTTCATTTCCTTATCCCATACAATCGCTGAATTAGCAGCTTGTGAAAGATCCGCTTTCAATAGTTTTGCTCCC
>NZ_GG774795.1:124976-127793 GCF_000163675.1 Bacteroides sp. D22
AACATCCAAAGTTTTTTTTGAGATGTCAATGCCAATAAACCATTTCTTTTCCATATTTTTGCACTATTAAAGGGTTAACCATAGGTTGAACAAACTATATCCTTTAATAGGCCAACGACCTAAAATTCTAATTGGATCTGTTCAACTGATAAGGAAAGAAGGACTAATTCCGTGGATAGGGCTTCTGCCTAGAGGACACAATGGGTCACCTACTTTCCTTGGTTAACTTGTTTTAACCACAAAGGTAATATTTCAACCTTTATTTTTCACAGTGCAAATCTAAAGGAGGACACAGAGGCCACAGAGTTTTTTCGATGCAGCACATCACACCCTGATTTGCTTTCATGCGGACCGGTATTGCCTGCTAGTGAAAAAAAATAAAATATTAAAGCGAATGAACCAAAGTTAGTAGTAAATTGTTTACTTTTGCAAGCAAAAGAAAGAAATTTGTTCATTAAAACCAAGAAAAGAATGAAAAAAGTAAGAGCTGCCATCGTTGGTTATGGTAACATCGGACATTATGTACTGGAAGCGCTTCAGGCGGCACCTGATTTCGAAATAGCCGGAGTCGTTCGTCGTGCAGGAGCAGAGAACAAACCGGAAGAGTTGGCAAACTATGCAGTAGTAAAGGACATAAAAGAGTTGGGGGATGTAGACGTAGCTATTCTTTGCACGCCCACCCGCAGCGTTGAGAAATATGCAAAAGAATATCTGGCAATGGGGATTAATACGGTAGACAGTTTCGATATCCACACTGGTATCGTAGACTTACGCCGCACACTGGCTGCTGCTGCCAAAGAACATAAAGCCGTATCGATCATCTCTGCCGGATGGGATCCGGGAAGCGACTCCATCGTACGCACCATGCTCGAAGCGATTGCTCCGAAAGGAATCACTTACACCAACTTCGGTCCGGGTATGAGCATGGGACACACAGTAGCCGTAAAAGCTATCGACGGAGTGAAAGCCGCTCTTTCCATGACTATTCCTACCGGCACGGGAATCCACCGCCGCATGGTGTACATCGAACTAAAAGACGGATATAAATTTGAAGAAGTAGCTACTGCCATCAAAGCAGATCCTTACTTCGTGAATGATGAAACACACGTGAAACTCGTTCCGAGCGTAGACGCTCTATTGGATATGGGTCACGGTGTAAATCTCACTCGCAAAGGTGTATCCGGCAAAACACAGAATCAGTTGTTCGAATTTAATATGCGCATCAACAACCCCGCACTGACAGCACAAGTGCTAGTATGTGTGGCACGTGCTTCGATGAAGCAACAGCCGGGATGCTACACAATGGTAGAAATTCCTGTTATCGACCTTCTCCCCGGCGACCGTGAAGAATGGATCGGACATTTGGTATAATATATTTTATACATAAAATAAAAATTAAATAGAGAAAGGCGATACACCTTTCTCTATTTTTTTCTTTGTGAAGATACTACAAAAAACACAATTATGAGGAAACTGTTCATTCCATCAACCACGACGGTTTCCAACTGGACACCGAGCATTGAGTACGCATCAAATTTTTAAAACCGCAGGGAGTATCATACGCCGATATTTCTTAAAAAAAAGAATAAGGCGAAGAAACGCTTTACGGAAAATAAAGTATCTTTGCGACTCAATATTTTTTGTGACTTAACAATTCAAAAAAAGGAACATTGAAGAACAAACGATACAATAATATAGAAGAATGGGCAAATACCCTTAGCCATGGAATAGGTATTCTGCTTGGAATCGTGGCCGGATATTTGTTATTGGAAAAGGCTTCCAAAAATATAGAGCCGCAGTGGGCAGTTGCTTGTGTATCTGTCTACTTGGCGGGGATGCTTTCTTCTTATGTCAGCTCTACGTGGTATCACGGCAGTCGTCCGGGAAAGCTGAAAGAGCTGCTCCGTAAATTCGATCATGGAGCTATCTATTTGCACATTGCCGGAACCTATACTCCTTTTACCCTGCTCGTTCTGCGGCATGCCGGCGGATGGGGATGGGGAATTTTCGCTTTCGTCTGGCTATCGGCTATCGCCGGTTTCATTCTTAGCTTCAAAAAACTGAAAGAACATAGCAATCTCGAAACGGCTTGTTACGTAGGGATGGGCGCCTGTATATTGGTAGCCATGAAACCTTTGTTAGACCATCTGGGAGAACTGGGAGCCACTACCGCTTTCTGGTGGCTGATTGGCGGAGGAGTTTCGTATATCGTGGGAGCTGTTTTTTATTCGTTGCGCAAACCATATATGCATGCCACTTTCCACTTGTTTTGTCTGGGGGGCAGCATCGGGCATATCATTGCCATCTGGCTGATTCTATAAGGAATAGTAGGGACAAAAAAAAGGCTATCTATCCCAGACAGCCAATCTTTGTTAACCTTAAATCTAATACTATGAAAAACACAATACAAAGATACGGACTTTTCGGTTATCTCCAAATTTTCGAGGCAAAGCAGCCTAACTTATAACACGGTTTAATAAAAAGCAGAGGTTCGTTAACGTTTAACGCAATAAAGTTAAAAATTAACGAATCGTTTATTAACTATTTAGTCGTCCCTTAAAAAGTACTCATCTGCGGGATATTGCAAGAAAACAGTGTCCCGCAGATTTTTTCAACAAGTAGCCAAAGAACCCTCATGGCTCTTTTGAAGTTGTACGCTGCTGCGGCTAAGAGCAGATTGACAACATCCCCGAACACACCTTTATAAAAGTTGCGTCCTAAACGAAAGTCTGATTTCAAATGCCCGATAGTCGGCTCTATTCCTGCACGCTTGCAGAATAGCTTATGTTTCTTCTTGCGTGTGTAATAACTGTCTTT
>NZ_GG774795.1:128155-154641 GCF_000163675.1 Bacteroides sp. D22
CCGGACGACCGTTGACGGCACAGTATAGCGGGGAGAAAGCTTCTTCAAAACGGCGCCAGTCTATCTTATTGGCAAGCAGGTATAAGGGATGCCTGGGATTCAGCTGGTCTGTCAAAGAGCTGAACAAGGAGGGCTGAGGGGTGGTCTTGTTTATCATAATAATCTGCAAGTTTTCAACCATAAAGATACAAAAACTTGCAGATATATCAAAGCAATTTATATATTAATATGTTGATTATTAGGCGTAAAAGCACATTCTAAGGGGCGACTATTTAAATGATTGAATGATCGGACCAAGTAAAAATTGTTGCTGGCGAGTTCCCTGCTAAAAGATAGTGACGCTATATGATACAAATAGCGACGCTATATGACAATGATACCGTCACTATCCCAAGCATATACCGTCACTATCTTTTCTACGTCAATCGGAGGGCTTACATCCACTTATAGCATATACCAACAATGATTGTTGCCTGATCCGAATTATCTCTAAAGCCTCTCTCTAAAGTTGAAACAAACAAACAGATTCGCCAATTCGTTATATATAAAAGAGTAACTTAAAACAATTATAAAGCATAAATTTATGGACTGGGAAAATCATCTTATAAAGCACCTGCAATGGTCGGACTCCATTATCAACCGGGAAGCCAAAGAACACGTAGCCCGTGAAATTGCCGCCACGGCAAAAGACGGAGATGTGATAGGAGTCGGCTCCGGCTCTACAGTCTATCTAACTCTGTTCGAACTAGCGCGACGGATTCGTGAAGAGCACTTGCATATTGAAGTGATTCCCGCCTCTCAAGAAATCTCGATGACTTGCATACAGCTAGGCATCCCACAAACTACCCTCTGGAACAAGCGCCCCGACTGGACATTTGACGGAGCGGACGAAGTAGACCCACAGCGAAACTTGATTAAAGGACGTGGCGGAGCTATGTTCAAAGAAAAACTGCTCACTAGAAGCAGCCGCAAAACATTCATCATCATCGACCCCAGCAAGCGCGTCAATCAGTTGGGAAATAAATTTCCCATTCCGGTAGAGGTCTTTCCGGACTCACTAACTTATGTAGAGCATGAGCTGCAACGACTGGGTGCATCAGAAATCGTCCTGCGTCCAGCCCACGGCAAAGACGGGCCTGTCTTTACAGAAAACGGAAATTTCATCCTCGACACTCGTTTTAACTATATTGATTCTTCGCTCGAAGAACAACTCAAAACCATTACCGGTGTCATAGAGAGCGGCCTTTTCATAGGTTATGATGTCGAAGTTATCATGGCAGAGTAAAACAACGTAAACTGGAAAATCGCATTTTGTAAGGAAATGAATTTATTTACCACAGAGGCCCCAGAGGTGAATCTTGTTCATGCCTGTACGGTTTTGATTCTTTTCATTTATATACCGCTATGCACTGTTTCAGCCTATTCTAACAAGGGTATATTCTCACTGCAATGAGAAAAAGTTCTCATTACTATGAGTATTTCTTCTCATTACTATGAGTATTTTTTCTCATAGGGATAAGTATAGTTGAGAAATGTATTTCCCACAAAACACAGATATTAAAACGTCATCAAACATATTTTTATTCAAAGCCGAAGATAATTGAAATAATAGTGAAAACACTGGGAAATTCATTAAAAATTCGGGTAGAATATTACCCCCCATCTCAAAATCAATGAGAAAAAAAGACTACTAAATAAACAAGAGCAGATAAAGGAAATTTCAATAAAAGAAACCGGAAGAACCGGACAATTTGCGAAAATAGAAACAAAACAACTGAAAAACAATAAGATAGAAGAAGAAAACACGAAAAAACAGGAAGAAAAAAGATCAATAAGTCTTAGCAGAACTTGGTACATTTGCGATTGTAAACTTACCGTCAATATCAGTGATAGTACCAAGGGTAGTGCCATTCACCAATATTGAAGCACCTACGACAGGTTGTCCATCTTCTTCAGAAGTAACCAAACCGGTAACTCTAGATGTCTGCGCTGTCATCAGACCTATACCTATAAAAAGGAAGGTCATTAAGAACATCAATTTTCTTTTCATAAATTCTCTCTTAAATTTAACCTATAAACAGATTTTTTGTCTCTAACAGGTTGCAAAGATAACACTAATTATGACAAACCGAAAAAAGTGTTACGTATTTAACTAAAAAGTATTATTTTGCAAGCTCCCATCTAGTAAAAACCAACAAACTATAACTAGAAATATTCAATTTAATATATTTTAAAATGGAATTTCTATCATAAAGATTGCGTCTAAAAAGATATTTTCAAGATAAAAAGAACATTATTTCCTCCCAAATGGTATCTTTTTATCATTTTACATCTCCCGAAAGACTAAAGAACTATTAACAATGATGAAAACTGAAACGACCATGTACCAAGTTCTGCTAAAACTTTGCGCATTTCTTATGTAGGAATGATTTCGCAGGACGTTTCCATCAAACCGGGAGTAATAAAAGTCGTATTAAAAAGTGACGCAAAGGCACTGGATGAGGTTGTGGTGACAGCCATGGGTATCTCGCGTGAAAAGAAAGCACTGGGTTACGCCGTTCAGGACGTAAAATCAGATCAGCTGACGCAGGCTGCCAACTCCAATCTGGCAGGAGCGCTGCAAGGTAAAGTATCCGGTTTGGACGTTAAGCCTTCAAGTGGTATGCCAGGAGCTTCTTCACAGATCACCATCCGTGGTGCACGTTCCTTCTCGGGTGACAACACTCCGCTTTACGTTATCGACGGAATGCCGGTAACCAGTACGCCGGACGTTAGCACAGACATACAGAACAATGGTAGTGTGAGCGGAGCCGACTTCGCCAACCGTGCGGTAGATATCGACCCTAATGATATTGAAAGTATCAACATTTTGAAAGGACAGGCTGCTTCTGCACTTTATGGTATCCGTGCTTCTAATGGTGTGATTATCATCACAACCAAAAGTGGTAAAGGGCTGGAAAAAGGCAAACCACAGGTTAGCTTCTCTTCTAATGTCAGCTTCGATGTAGTCGGTCGTCTGCCGGAATTCCAGAAAACATACGCACAAGGTTCGGGTGGAGTATTCAGCACTACTTCGGGAACGTCTTGGGGACCTAAGATTTCCGAACTTCCAAACGACGCAACGTATGGAGGTAACACGGATAACGAATACACGCAGAAGTTCGGTAAGCAACAGGGAAAATATTATGTTCCCCAACGTGCAGCAGCCGGTCTTGACCCGTGGGCTACTCCACAGGCGTATGACAATGCAAAAGACTTCTTCGACACAGGAATCACCTGGAGCAATTCATTGAATGTAGCGCAGATGCTCGACAAGAGCTCCTACTCTATCTCATTGGGAAATACACATCAGGACGGTATTATCTCAAGCACTGGTATGGACAGATATAATGTAAAGGTTAGTGCTGACACGAAACTGACCAACAACTGGAGTTCCGGATTTACAGCTAACTATATCACTACTTCTATCGACAAGGCAGTGACTTCCGGTAACGGTCTGTTAAGAACGGTTTACGCAGCTCCTCCCAGCTATGATCTTGCCGGTATTCCAAGTCACGTAGACGGTAACCCGTACACACAGAATTCTTTCCGTGGTAGCTTTGACAACGCTTATTGGGCGATGGAAAACAACAAATTCACAGAAGATACCAACCGTTTCTTCGGAAATGTATACGCAAGCTATCAGACTGATTTTGGTACAACCAACCACAAGTTGAACGCAAAATACATGGTCGGCGTGGATGCTTACACCACTCACTATGTAGACAGCTACGGATACGGTAGTAATACCGGTGGCGGTCGCGGACAGATCGAAAACTACGGCTGGACGAACGCTACATACAACTCTTTGCTGACCATCAACTATGACTGGCGCATCAACGAGGACTGGGGATTGAATGCTGTATTGGGTAACGAAATTATCCAAAGTAACAGAAAGAAGTATTATGAATATGGTACGAACTACAACTTCCCGGGATGGAACCACATCAACAACGCCACTACTCAACAGACAGAGGAAGAGACGTGGAAAAACCGTACAGTGGGATTCTTCGGTAACGTATCGGCTTCTTACAAAAATATGCTTTATCTGACCCTCACCGGACGTCAGGACTACGTATCTAATATGCCACGTAACAACCGTTCGTTCTTCTATCCTTCTATTTCGGCAGGCTTCATCCTGACGGAACTGGATGCATTGAAAAACAATGTTGTTAATCACGCTAAATTGAGAGTATCTTATGCGGAAGTAGGACAAGCAGGGGATTTCCTCGAAAACTACTACTCAACTCCGACATACGGAGGTGGTTTTTACACACTGACTCCGATCATGTATCCGATGAAAGGTACTACTGCCTATACTCCGTACTACACGATTTTCGACCCGAAACTGAAACCGCAGAACACACGTTCGTATGAAGTGGGTACTGACGTGAACTTCCTCGATAACTTAATCACATTCAGTTATACGTACTCACGCCAGAATGTAAAAGACCAGATTTTTGAAGTGCCTTTGGCTTCTTCTACCGGTGCCAGCAAACTGCTCACCAACGGTGGTAAGATTCATACCAACACGCACGAATTCACTCTCGGCTTCAACCCCATCCGGACGAAGAATATCAACTGGGATTTTGCATTCAACTGGACGAAAATCGATAACTACGTAGATGAACTGGCACCGGGTGTAGAAAATATCTCTCTGGGTGGTTATGTTACTCCGCAGGTACGTGCTTCGGCAGGTGAGAAATTCCCTGTAATCTATGGTGTAGGTTTCAAGAGAGATGAAAACGGTAATCGTCTGGTAGACGAAAACGGTCTTCCTATCGCTGGTGAAGCACAGGTAATCGGAAAGGTTTCTCCGGACTTCCTGATGGGTTTCAACACCACATTACGTTTATGGAAGTGTACAATCAGCGCAGTACTCGACTGGAAACAGGGTGGCCAGATGTACAGCAGAACAACCGGACTGGCAGACTACTACGGTGTCAGCAAGAGAACGGAAAACCGCGAAGGTACCATCATCTTCGACGGATACAAAACCGATGGAACTAAAAATGATATCGCTATCACAGGTGCAAACGCACAACAGGTATTTTACAGCCGCCTGAACGATATTGACGAATCTTCTGTATATGACAATTCTTTCATCAAACTGCGTGAAGTGGCTGTCAACTACAAAATTCTTCAAAAACGTTCGATAGAACTTTCTGTAAACGCATTTGCCAGAAATATCCTGATCTGGGCTCAATTGCCTGACCTCGATCCGGAAGCCAGTCAGGGTAACAACAACATGGCAGGAGCATTTGAAGATTATTCAATGCCGCAGACAGCTAGTTTCGGCTTTGGTTTCAACATTAAATTTTAATCTGCAAGACAATGAAAAAATATAAATCAATAGGAAAATTGCTGGCAGTTTCTTTCTTGACTGCTGCCATTGCTTCTGCTTGTACGGAAGACGCAATGGATAAAATCAATGAAAACCCTAACAATCCTCTGGATGCGCCTGCTAAATTTTTGATTACAGACTTAGGGGTAAGCACTGCATTCAGCACTGTGGGAGGGGATTTCTCGCTCTATTCTTCTGTTTACATTGAACACGAAACGGGTATATCCAACCAGCTTTACCGGGCGGAAGTACGTAGCGGAGAGCCTACAACGGCTACTACCTACAACAACGCATGGATCAACGTGTATTCAAATATCAAGAACGCTAAAATCGTTATCAAGAAGTGTGAAGAAGATCCTTCGGAAAAAGGAAACGTAGTGACGGAAGCAATTGCTAAAATCCTGCTCGCTTACAACGGAGCAGTGGCTGCCGATGTATTTGGAAATACACCGTACAGCCAGACTGGTATCCTCAATCCGGACGGCACACCAATGTATATGCAGCCCAAAATAGATACGCAGGAAAGCATTTATCAGGAAGTGATGCAGAATCTGGATGATGCCATCACTCTGCTGAATAACGGTACTGCCAAAGATGCAGGTCTGTCCGGCGCAGTCGGTTCTAAAGACTTGATCTACGGTTCAAACACCAGTACTCAAGCAAGTATGTGGCTCAAGACAGCTTATGCGTTAAAAGCACGCTATACAATGCGTCTGCTCAATAAAAGTGCCAATAAGACAACTGATCTTCAGAACATTCTTACTTATGTGAGCAAATCATTTGCTAATGCAAGTGAAGAATGTAAACTGGCTGTTTATGACGCTGATTCGCAGTTGAATCCGCTTTGGTCATTCAGCTATAGCCGTAACAGTTTGGCAGCCAGTGCCAGTCTGATTGAAAAGTTTGTTGAGCGCAATGACCCCAGAGCACCGCAAGCATTTCTGGAGCCCGATCCCACCGG
This sequence comes from Bacteroides sp. D22, assembly GCF_000163675.1. Lineage (NCBI taxonomy): Bacteria > Pseudomonadati > Bacteroidota > Bacteroidia > Bacteroidales > Bacteroidaceae > Bacteroides > Bacteroides sp. D22. The sequence continues at coordinate 134,500 of NZ_GG774795.1, forward strand.
CTATATTGCTTATGGATACGGAGGTACGCAAGCTACAGACATCGCAGGTATCAAAGCGGCTCCTAACGGAACTCCGCAAGAGTTGCAGAACAATTATGGTATGTCAATGATATCATGGGCAATGTCGGCTCCTACTCTTTTAATCAGTTATCACGAAGTGAAATTCCTCGAAGCAGAAGCATTATGCCGCTTGGGAGGCAGACTGGATGAAGCTAAGAGTGCTTTAAAAGCTGCAATCACTGCCGGATTCGAGAATCTGGAAAACTCAATTATAGATGCCGCTGACACTTGGGTATATGATGGTGACAGCGATTTGGGGGCAGATGTAGCAGAAACCTATTTCACGGATGAAGTAGAACCGTTATTCGATGCCAACCCTCTGCAAGAGACAATGATACAGAAGTATCTCGCCTTCTTCGGTGCATCCGGCGAATCACTGGAAGCCTATAACGACTACCGTCGTTTGAAAGGTGCAGGAGAAAACTTCATTGTACTGAAGAACCCGCTGAACAACAATAAGTTCCCATTGCGCTTCGGTTATGGAGCAGACGACGTATTGGCAAATCCTGAAGTGAAAGCTGCTTTCGGTGATGGCCAGTATGTATATAGCGAAGCTGTCTGGTGGGCCGGCGGAAACAAATAATGAACTTAAAATCTCTCAAAGGAGAGACTTTACATAGAGTCGTTTCTGTACTCTAACAAATTAACAGAGGCGAACAAAAATAGGCCAACCGTGAGGTTCGCCTATTTTATTTTATCCAATTTCATCAGATGAATGCTCAAATATAATAGAGAAAAAGGAATATTCAACGGCATCTTTTACATACCATTTTTCTACCCAATCATACTCTTTTTCTACGCTATTCCGTATTTAACGTTTAAGCATCTTTTAAATAAATTAAAAAAATTCCCGTACCAATCAATTTCACCACTGCAAATCGGGTAGATATTTGCTTAAAGTAGTGCGGAGAATACTCAAAGTAATAGGTTTCACCAACACTTCAGTTGCTCCTGCGTTCATTGCGTTTTCCTTATCCGAGCTGAAAGCATAAGCTGTCTGCATGATAATAGGAATTTCGGTATTAGACTCACGAATTATCTTCGTTGCCTCCAACCCGTTCATCACCGGCATCTTGATATCCATCAGCATTGCTTTGGTTCTTTCCTGATGCTGTTGAAACAACTCCACCATTTCCTGCCCATTTTTAGCCCACTCGATATCACACTTTTTGCCTATGATAGCCTTGATTAATTTAAAGTTGCTGTCATCGTCTTCAGCTACTAAAATTAAGGGTCTGAATTCATTCATTTGTTCGCTTTCCATATCGCTTATATATTGTTTTTTTATCTGTTTTTGGGGATTAATCTCCCTTTTCAGCCCGCAAGTTATAAAAAAGATTCATATATTTCGCTATCTTTGCGCCTCAATTTAAAAGAATAGTATGATTTCTGTTGACGGACTAGCCGTAGAGTTTGGCGGCACTACTTTATTTAGTGATATTTCTTTCGTAATTAATGAAAAAGACCGCATCGCACTGATGGGTAAAAATGGGGCGGGAAAAAGTACGCTGCTGAAAATTTTGGCAGGCGCACGACAACCGACACGTGGAAAAGTTTCCGCGCCCAAAGATTGCGTAGTAGCCTATCTGCCTCAACATCTGATGACGGAAGACGGAAGAACAGTGTTTGACGAAACGGCACAGGCTTTTTCACATCTGCATGAAATGGAAGCGCAGATTGAAAAACTGAACAAAGAGCTCGAGACACGGACGGACTACGAGAGCGACAGTTACATGGCGCTGATTGAAGAAGTGTCTGCCTTGAGCGAGAAGTTTTATTCGATTGACGCAACTAATTATGAAGAGGATGTGGAAAAGGCATTGCTCGGATTAGGGTTCACCCGGAGCGATTTTCAACGCCAGACGAGTGATTTCAGCGGTGGATGGCGGATGCGCATCGAGCTCGCTAAGTTGCTGTTGCAGAAACCGGACGTACTCTTGCTCGATGAGCCGACGAATCATCTGGATATTGAATCTATTCAATGGTTGGAAGATTTCCTTATTAATAACGGGAAAGCAGTTATCGTAATCAGCCACGACCGCAAATTCGTGGATAATATTACAACACGCACCATCGAAGTGACGATGGGACGTATTTATGATTATAAAGTGAACTATTCCCAATATCTGCAACTGCGTAAGGATCGCCGCGAACAGCAGCAGAAGGCATACGACGAGCAGCAGAAGTTTATTGCTGAAACGAAGGAGTTCATCGAACGATTCAAAGGAACATATTCAAAGACGTTGCAGGTACAGAGCCGCGTCAAAATGCTGGAAAAGCTGGAATTGCTCGAAGTCGATGAGGAGGATACTTCTGCATTGCGACTGAAATTCCCGCCTTCACCCCGTTCGGGCAGTTATCCAGTTATCATGGAAGGTGTTGGAAAGGCATACGGAGAGAAAGTGGTGTTCCGCAACGCTAACCTGACGATTGAGCGTGGTGATAAAGTAGCTTTTGTCGGTAAAAACGGTGAAGGTAAATCTACACTCGTGAAATGTATCATGAAGGAAATCGAACATGACGGTACACTGACTCTAGGACATAATGTACAAATCGGATATTTCGCTCAAAATCAGGCTTCGTTGATGGATGAAAACCTGACAGTTTTCCAAACGATTGATGATGTAGCCAAGGGGGATATCCGGAACAAGATTCGTGATTTACTGGGTGCCTTCATGTTTGGTGGTCCCGAGGAATCAATGAAGAAGGTGAAAGTACTTTCGGGTGGGGAGCGTACCCGCCTTGCCATGATTAAATTGCTGTTGGAACCTGTCAACCTCCTGATCCTGGATGAGCCGACGAATCATCTGGACATGAAAACGAAAGATATCCTGAAACAGGCATTGCTGGATTTTGACGGCACGCTGATTGTTGTTTCACACGACCGTGACTTCCTCGACGGACTGGTGACCAAGGTATATGAGTTCGGTAATCAAAAGGTGACGGAACATCTTTGCGGCATCTACGAGTTCCTCGAAAAGAAAAAAATGGATTCGTTGCAAGAACTGGAAAAGAAATAATAAATAATAAAAAGAGGGTATCGGCTGCAGGCGGAATAAAAGTATTTGTATATTTGCAACATCATTTATAACAGGCAGTTAGAAAAAAATGGATGAAACAAGGCAGTTATACATTATAAGCGGATGTAATGGAGCTGGTAAAACAACAGCTTCCTACACTGTACTGCCTGAAATTTTATTATGCAAAGAGTTCGTTAATGCGGATGAAATCGCCAAAGGTTTATCACCGTTCAATCCGGAAAGTATGGCTATAGAAGCCGGCCGTCTGATGTTGAAACGTATTAATGAACTATTAGCTGCTAAAGTAAGTTTCTCTATTGAAACAACATTGGCAACCCGTTCATACACCCGGCTCATTCAAAGAGCACAAAATGCCGGATATAAAGTCAGCTTGATTTATTTCTGGCTGAATTCTCCGGAACTTGCCGTCAACCGTGTGTTACAACGGGTCAATGAAGGGGGACATAATGTACCGATGGACGTTATCTACCGCCGATATCAGGCAGGCATTAACAATCTGTTTCAGATTTATATGCCGCGTGTAGACTATTGGCTGTTAGCCGATAACAGTATTTCTCCTCGAGTAATTGTAGCCGAAGGTTACCAACATGGCGAGGATCGAATATATGAACTTGAACTTTTTAAATGCATCAAGAATTATGTCAAATAATGAAATGCAAGAATTGAGCGATAAATTACGACGCGGTCTTCAGCTGGCAGAAAAGCGATTGCTGGAAAAAAATGCTCGCAATGGTAAACTCCTTAGTCAGGGAACACCAGATGGAAAAGTAATTTATGTATCAGCAACAGAATTGCTGGAACGTTTGCAAGAAAAAGAAAAGGAATCAATAAAAAAATAAATTCTCTAAAAGAAAGGATGAAAGGGAAGAAACGAATAATAGTAACTCTGCTGTTTTTAATCAACATCATAATGTTGGTGGCAGCCGTTATTCCCCATCACCATCACCCCAACGGAATGATTTGCATGAAGCAGGACTTGCCTGTAGAACAGCAATGTCCCACGCATCATCATCACCCGGGAAACGATTCATGTTGCAGCAGCGAATGTATGACTCGTTTCTACTCTCCCACTCCATCCGTACATACGGATAGCGGACCGGATTATGTATTCATCGCTACCCTGTTCACGGATGTAATCATCGAACATCTATTACGGCCACAAGAGAGACGGATTAAGAACTATTACGTCTACCGAGACTCTCTGCATGGCACGGATATACACCGTGCCACTCCTCTTCGTGCCCCTCCCTACTCTGTTTTTGCGTAAAAGCGTAAATGCAAATCAGTTGCATTTGCGTTACCTTATCTTTGTAGCGTAAAAAAACAGTAAAATTTAGTAGGAAAATATCATTATGAAAAAATTTATTTTCGTAGGAATCCTAGGCTTATTCGTGCTGGGTTCCTGTAATAATAGTACCGTCACACACACACACAATGAACACGATCATGCCACGGAAGGACATAATCACGAGGCAGAGGGTTCCAATCATTCTCATGAAGGCGAATGTAGCGGAGAACACAACCATGAAGCGGCCGATGGACATAACGAGTCTGCCGAAGCGCACAGTGATGAAATCATCCTTCCGAAGGCAAAAGCTGAAGCAGCCGGTGTCAAGGTGAGCGTTATCGAACCTGCACCTTTCCAGCAAGTGATTAAAACCAGCGGACAGGTGCTGGCTGCCCAAGGTGATGAATCGGTTGCCGTAGCTACAGTGGCCGGCGTTGTATCTTTCCGTGGAAAAGTAACGGAAGGAATGAGCGTCGGCAGCGGCACGCCGCTAGTCACGATTTCTTCAAAAAATATCGCCGACGGTGATCCGGTACAACGTGCCCGCATTGCCTACGAGGTATCTAAGAAGGAGTACGAACGTATGAAAGAGCTTGTTAAAAACAAGATTGTATCTGACAAGGATTTTGCACAGACAGAGCAAAGTTATGAAAATGCCCGCCTTAGTTACGAAGCCCTTTCCAAGAATCATTCGGCTATCGGCCAAAGTATTACAGCTCCTATTGCAGGATATGTGAAAAGCATTCTTGTGAAAGAAGGCGACTACGTGACCATCGGACAACCGCTGGTGAGCGTGACGCAGAATCGTCATCTTTTCCTCCGTGCCGAAGTGTCGGAAAAGTATTATCCATACCTCCGTACAATCAGTTCCGCCAATTTCCAGACTCCTTATAATAATCAGGTGTACGAGCTGAAAACATTGAACGGCAAACTTCTCTCTTTTGGAAAAGCTGCCGGAGACAACTCTTTTTATGTGCCTGTCACTTTTGAATTCGACAATAAAGGGGAAGTGATCCCCGGATCATTCGTAGAGGTGTTCTTGCTTTCTTCAACGATGGAAAACGTACTGTCTCTCCCACGCACGGCACTGACAGAAGAACAAGGTATCTTCTTTATCTACCTGCAACTGGACGAAGAGGGTTATAAAAAACAGGAAGTAACGCTAGGAGCCGACAACGGTAAAAGTGTTCAGATCCTGACCGGAGTGAAGGCTGGCGACCGTGTAGTGACCGAAGGTGCTTATCAGGTTCGACTGGCAAGCGCAAGCAATGCCATCCCGGCACATAGTCACGAACATTGATTAAATGAAGAATTAGAAATGAAGAATGAAGAATTTGGCTGCGCAATAATTGGTATATGTTTATTGCACGTGCTGCATAGTCATTCTTAATTCTTCATTTCTAATTCTTCATTCTTAATTCTTAATTCTTAATTCTTAAAGAAATGCTTAATAAAATTATACATTACTCCCTACACAACCGGTTGGTTGTAGTCTGCGCGGCCATCCTCCTGCTAATTGCGGGAACGTATACCGCCATGCATACGGAAGTAGACGTATTCCCCGACCTGAACGCACCTACGGTAGTCATCATGACAGAGGCCAACGGTATGGCTGCGGAAGAGGTTGAACAGCTCGTCACTTTTCCTGTTGAAACTGCCGTAAACGGAGCTACGGGTGTACGCCGTGTCCGCTCTTCTTCTACCAACGGATTTTCTGTTGTCTGGGTAGAATTTGATTGGGGAACCGATATTTATCTCGCTCGCCAGATTGTTAGCGAGAAGTTAGCAGTGGTGAGTGAATCACTGCCGGTCAACGTCGGTAAACCGACACTCGGCCCACAATCTTCCATCTTGGGCGAAATGCTCATCGTCGGTCTGACTGCCGACTCCACTTCGATGCTCGATCTTCGTACGATTGCGGACTGGACTATCCGTCCCCGTCTATTGTCTACCGGAGGAGTGGCACAGGTTGCCGTGCTCGGAGGAGATATCAAAGAATATCAGATTCAGCTGGATCCCGAACGGATGCGTCATTACGGCATTTCAATGGGAGAAGTGATGGCTGTGACACAGGATATGAACCTGAACGCAAACGGAGGTGTGCTCTATGAATTTGGAAATGAATATATTGTACGCGGTGTACTTTCTACTTCTAAAACAGAACAACTTGGCAAAGCGGTAGTAAAGACAGTGAACAACTTCCCTGTCACGCTGGAAGATATTGCGGACGTAACCATCGGACCGAAAGCCCCGAAACTGGGAACTGCTTCAGAGCGTGGAAAATCTGCCGTACTGATGACTATTACCAAACAGCCGGCTACCAGTACGCTGGAACTGACGGATAAATTGGAAGCATCTTTGAAAGACCTGCAAAAGAATCTGCCACCGGACGTAAAAGTTTCAACGGACATATTCCGTCAAAGCCGCTTTATCGAAAGTTCCATCGGCAATGTGAAGAAATCACTCTTTGAAGGAGGTATTTTTGTAGTAATCGTACTCTTCCTGTTCCTGGCAAATGTGCGCACTACATTGATTTCATTGGTAACACTGCCTCTTTCCCTGCTTGTTTCGATTCTGACACTACACTACATGGGACTGACAATCAACACCATGAGCCTCGGAGGTATGGCGATAGCCATCGGATCATTGGTAGACGACGCCATCGTCGATGTGGAAAACGTGTATAAACGACTGCGGGAGAACCGTCAGAAAGCAAAAGCGGAAAGGTTAAGTACACTCGAGGTGGTATTCAATGCTTCGAAAGAGGTGCGGATGCCTATACTTAATTCTACGCTGATTATCGTTGTCAGCTTTGTACCGTTGTTCTTCCTTAGCGGAATGGAAGGCAGAATGTTGGTTCCGCTGGGCGTTGCCTTTATCGTGGCATTGTTCGCGTCGACAGTAGTTGCTCTGACGCTGACTCCGGTGCTCTGTTCTTATCTATTAGGAAGCAATAAGACAAACAAGGAACTGAAAGAAGCTCCCCTTGCCCGTTGGATGAAAGGGATTTATGAAAAGGCACTGACTTGGGTGCTGGCACACAAACGAGTGACACTTGGAAGTACAATCGCACTCTTTGTGGTTGCCCTCGGAGTGTTCTTTACACTCGGACGCAGTTTCCTTCCTTCCTTTAATGAAGGATCGTTCACCATCAATATTAGTTCTCTACCGGGTATTTCACTGGAAGAAAGCAATAAAATGGGACAGCGGGCAGAAGAGTTATTGATGACGATTCCCGAAATACAAACCGTAGCCCGGAAAACGGGACGTGCCGAACTGGACGAACATGCATTAGGGGTAAACGTTTCTGAAATAGAAGCTCCGTTTGAACTGAAAGATCGTTCGCGCAGTGAACTGGTAGCTGATGTACGTGAAAAGTTGGGTACTATCACCGGGGCAAATATAGAAATCGGACAACCAATCAGCCACCGTATCGACGCTATGTTATCGGGTACGAAAGCGAATATCGCTATCAAGCTATTCGGAGACGATCTGAATAAAATGTTCTCACTCGGTAATCAAATTAAAGGAGCTATCAGTGATATTCCCGGTGTTGCCGACCTGAACGTGGAACAGCAGATTGAACGTCCGCAACTGAAAATACAGCCTAAACGGGAAATGCTGGCTAAGTTCGGTATTACTCTGCCGGAGTTCTCGGAATATGTGAACGTAGCTTTGGCTGGAAAAGTGATCTCGCAGGTTTATGAGCAAGGCAAGAGTTTCGATCTGATCGTGAAAGTGAAGGATGATGCCCGGGATGAAATAGAAAAAATCCGGAACTTGATGGTAGATACGAACGACGGTCGCAAAGTTCCTTTGAGCTATGTAGCAGAAGTGGTATCAGCCATGGGACCGAATACGATCAACCGCGAGAATGTAAAACGTAAAATTGTGATTTCTGCCAATGTGGCCGACCGCGATTTGCGTAGTGTTGTCAATGATATTCAGAAGCGCATCGACACATCGGTGCAACTGCCCGAAGGCTATCACATCGAGTATGGCGGACAGTTTGAAAGTGAACAGGCTGCCAGCCGGACACTGGCGTTGACTTCATTTATCAGCATTGTAGTAATCTTCTTGTTATTGTATAATGAGTTCCGCAGCGTGAAAGAGTCGGGCGTCATCTTGCTGAATCTTCCGCTGGCACTGATCGGTGGTGTATTTGCTTTGGTGATTACAACAGGAGAGGTCAGTATTCCGGCTATCATCGGTTTCATTTCCTTGTTCGGTATTGCAACGCGTAACGGTATGTTGCTCATCAGCCACTACAATCATTTGCAAAAGGAAGAAGGTTTGAATGTGTACGATAGTGTAATCCGAGGTTCTCTCGACCGTCTGAATCCGATTTTGATGACGGCATTGTCTTCTGCACTGGCACTGATTCCATTGGCACTCGGCGGCGACTTGCCCGGTAACGAAATTCAAAGTCCGATGGCAAAAGTGATTTTAGGAGGATTATTAACGTCTACTTTTCTGAACGGTTTTATCGTTCCGATTGTTTATCTGATGATGCATCGGAAAAAGGCCCAGGAAAGCCTGTAGTGGGTGATGTTTTTCCTCGGTGAGGAAACCATCGTTCCCCGGTGAGGAACCAAGTGTTTCTCGGTGAGAAACGGATCGTTCCTCGGTGCCAAACAAATAGATGCCTTATCATAAAGTATCTATCAACAATAGCTTGTAATAAATAAAGAAATTAGAAATGAAACAAATCATGACCATAAGCGCTGCACTTCTTTTCTTAACCATAGGCGAAGTGCAAGCCCAAAACGGAATTGAACAGGTATTGAAGAATATCGAAACGAACAATAAGGAGTTGCAGGCAAACGAGCAACTGATTACTTCGCAGAAGCTGGAAGCTAAAACGGATAATAACCTGCCTGATCCTACTCTTTCTTACGCACATCTATGGGGAGCGAAAGATAAAAGCGAAACAATCGGCGAACTGGTCGTTTCACAAAGCTTTGATTTTCCCAGCTTATATGCTACACGCAACAAGTTGAATCGTCTGAAAGCCGGAGCTTTTGACAGTCAATCGGATGTTTTCCGTCAAGAGAAGCTGTTACAGGCGAAAGAACTTTGCTTGGATATTATCATGCTTCGTCAGCAAAAGCATATTCTGGAAGAACGCCTCCGCAATGCGGAAGAACTTGCAAAGATGTATGCCAAGCGTCTTCAAACAGGAGATGCAAATGCTCTCGAAACCAACAAAATCAATCTGGAACTGTTGAATGTCAGAACAGAAGCGTCTCTGAACGAAACAGCACTCCGCAACAAACAGCAGGAGTTGAATACGCTGAATGGTAATATTCCGGTAGTTTTCGAGGAAAACCAATATCCGGCTATACCTTTCCCAAGCGATTATCAAATATTGAAGTCGGAAGTCATGGCAACGGACCGTACTCTTATGGCACTCGGCAACGAAAGTCTTGTTGCCCGTAAACAGATTGCTGTCAATAAATCACAATGGCTGCCCAAACTGGAACTCGGCTACCGCCGGAATACAGAAACAGGCGTACCTTTCAACGGTGTAGTGGTAGGCTTCTCTTTCCCACTTTTCGAAAATCGGAATAAGGTAAAAATCGCTAAAGCACAGGCTCTTAACATTGACTTGCAAAAGGATAATGCTACCCTGCAAGTAGAGTCCGAATTGGCACAGCTTTACCGGGAAGCGAAAACACTGCACGCTTCGATGGAAGAATACAGCAAGACTTTCCAGTCGCAACAAGATCTGTCACTGCTGAAACAAGCTCTGACAGGTGGACAAATTAGTATGATTGAATATTTCGTTGAAGTTTCTGTCATCTACCAAAGCCATCAGAATTATCTGCAACTGGAAAATCAGTACCAGAAAGCAATGGCACGGATTTACAAGAGCAAGCTGTAAATAGTACATAAAATCCTTTAGACATGGATTACGCTGAACATACTAATTTCTATTTTAAGTGATGTAAGTATGTTTATATAATAATTTCAGGCACGGATTACACAGATTTCACGTTTTTCAGCAATATGATTACCATAAAGCAACAGCGTAATCCGTGTAATCCGTGCCTGAATATCTCTCCCCTCTCCCTCTCATTTTCTTCAAGTTCCAACTAAATATTTCAAAATAATATGTTACATTTGCAACGAACATAAAATACAGATTATGAGACCTAAACAATTCTATCTATTCATGTTATGTTGCATCCTTACACTATTCAGTGGATGTAAAGAGGATGAAGAAAATCCACTTCGTTTTTACAACAGTGAATATGAAGTGCCCATGGGTGGCAGACGTTACCTTGGACTGGAAAGCGGAAATGGTGATTACTCACTTGAAGTTAAAGACACACGCATCGCAAGCGCAGGAACCGAAACCGGCTGGAGCGGAGTACCTGCCGGACGTATGATTTATGTTACCGGTATTCTCACCGGGCAAACTTATCTGACAGTAACGGACAACGCCACACAAGAAACCTGCACCCTGCCAATCAAGGTTGTCGACAATTACGAGGATATAAAGTTGCTCCGCAGCTACTTGTCTAACTTACCCAACGGAGACGCAAATCTTCTGCCCGGCATTTCCGACATTTTTCTAATTAACAATCACGCACGGGATGCTTATTTTTTCAAACAGGGAGAACAAACAGCTTTTTCATCCGGACTAACCTTAATAACTCGAGGAAGTTACAAACTGGAAAAAGAAGAAGGAAATAATGAGAAAGCTATACTGACTCTCACCTTTTCGGAAGATGCGGCAACACCTATTTCCAATCATAAATTCATCTTGTGGGGAAACGCATACGTATTTCACCGCTTGGATAAAAGCTTGAATCTGAATTGGAATACTCCATCCATCGGAGAAATGCGGACATCCCCTGCACCACCTCCTTCCTACACACTGGAAGAAATCGCTGGAGGCGAACCAGGTACGGGCAAACAAATTAGTTTTACCCTTTCCGAACAGGAAATACCCGCCGGAATACTGCCTTAATCAACAGTGTCTTCCTTAATCAGCCGTATTTTCCGATAATATGCGTATATTTTCCGGCAAGTATCCACTACGGATACGCCATTCTTGCGGATAGAGATTATTGGCACGATTGCCGATATTCTTCACAAATCCGAGAGGAATATGCTGGTACGTAAGCAAAACATATCCACGAGGGGCTGTTACCGGCAAGGTAATGGCCTCTTTTCGTAAATAAGTGATAGCCTGTTTATAACTTATTTCTTCCGTAGCGAAAGCTTCCCGACATAAAAGTGAACTACACATCGCCAATGCATGGTCAGGTATCAAATCCTTTCCTTTCACTTCTCCTATCTCCACTCCTGCCGATACAATTTTCAGGCATTGTTTCATCGCTATTAATTCATCAGCATAATGCTTTGAAAAAGCTCGGATACTTGTTCCTTCTGCCGACAATATATACTTGTCCGAATTTTCATCATTCAGCCAGCTTTTTGCAATATTCAACTGTTCTTTCGAAACAGGAGAAGATGCTGCTCCTCCTTTCTTATCTTTCTTTTTAGAAGTCTTCTCCTTGGCGAAAGAAGATATCGGAATCTCGTCTCCTGTCTCCGGCTTCCGAAAAGCTGCCAGGAAAAAGCCTTCGCCTTTCGTCTTATGAGGGAAAAAATGATAGACAGGAATAGAAGATTTAGAACCATCACAATTATCCGGTAAAAGATCTCCTGTTATATTCCAGTTTTCCTGTACCTGCACAGTTAACGGTTCGGCTCCATACTCTTGTTGAATCCAACGTGCATTCTCTTCGTCCTCTTTTGTATTAAATGTACACGTACTATATATAAGAACTCCCCCAGGCTTCAACGTGTCCCAAATATCTCCAATAATCCGCCGCTGCCGCTGCCAACAGATTTCTACATTCTCGGAACTCCACTCTTCTACAGCAACAGGGTCTTTACGGAACATACCTTCACCGGAGCAAGGGACATCTGTAAGAATCACGTCAAAGAAAGACGGCAAAGCCGCAAAATCTGCCGGATCATTATTGGTTACTACCACATCCGGATGTCCCCACTTCGTTAAATTCTCCGCAAGAATCTGCGAACGATTCCGGATGACTTCATTAGCCACCAGTAAACTCCCTTCAGGAAGCACACTACGGGCATGAGTAGACTTTCCACCGGGAGCTGCACAAAGATCCAGCATCTTTACCGGTCCGGTGACATACTGCCGGAGCACCTGCTCCACAAACATAGAAGAAGCCTCCTGAACATAATAACAACCTGCATGAAACAATGGATCAAACGTGAAAGTGAGACGCTCATCCAAGTAAAATCCTTCGGAAGACCAAGGGACTTGATTAAATTCAAAATTGAAAGCTGAAAGTTGAAAATCAGTAATACAGCCTGCTTGCGGTACAATTCTGCATTTTCCATTTTCAATTTTTAATTTCCCATCATTCAACCGGATGCTGACAGGTGGTTCTTGTTGGATAGCAACAGCTAATTTGTCGTATTCTTCATCGCCCAACAGGGCACGGGTATAATCTATGAAAGAAGCGGGTAATTCCATTTTTCGTTATTAATTTCCGCAAATATCAAAAATATTTCGTCTCTTTGCAACTTTCTATGATATTAACTACGTCTAACAAACAAAGAAATAAATAAAAAAACTATTGATATGAAAAATTTTCTATTAGCATTGATGGTTGTACTGACCACTTGCACACTGGCTATTGCCCAAAACCAAACTACTGTTGTCCGCGATTCCGTCGGAAAAGTAAAGGTAACTGTGACCAAAGACAATAAAGCAAAAACAAACAATACTGCTGTCACAGTCATCGGTGTAGATACAGCGGACACTGATTCCACAGAAGTAGATGCAAACTCAAGTAATGTCAGTACTGGTCATGGTAAGGCCAGTTTTACATTCGAATCGGATGACGACGATTTCCCATTCCACGGCTTTGGTATCAACGGAGGAATTCTCGTAGCAATCATATCAATCATTGCCGTTTTCGGATTTCCGGTATTCATTCTGTTTGTAATCTTCTTCTTCCGTTATAAAAATCGGAAAGCACGCTATCGTCTTGCCGAACAGGCACTCGCTGCAGGTCAGCCATTGCCAGCAGAATTTATTCGTGAAAACAAAACGGTTGACTCACGTTCACAAGGCATCAAAAACACCTTTACAGGTATCGGTCTTTTCATCTTCCTTTGGGCAATCACCGGTGAATTCGGAATTGGAGCGATCGGTTTACTCGTTACATTTATGGGTATCGGACAATGGATCATCGGTAGTAAACAACAGGCTCAAGGTACAGATGCTCCCCGGACGTATACTACCCATAAAGATGAAAAAAAGAATCAGGATAACGTCAAAAACGATAGCTTCGAAATCATCCCTTCCGAATCCGGAGAGAAAGATAATGGAGTAAACGAAGCAAAGAACGACGAGAATAAATGAGCCAACTCAATGATATATCGTTAGTCGCGCAGGTCGTGGTGTTCAAGAACACCAGGGCCTTCGACCAGTTGGTGGAGAAGTATCAGTCGCCCATCCGGCGATTCTTCCTGAACCTGACTTGCGGCGACAGCGAATTGAGTGATGACCTTGCACAAGATACATTTATCAAAGCATATACAAACATTGCCTCTTTCCGAAACTTGTCAAGTTTCTCTACGTGGCTGTACCGTATTGCTTATAATGTTTTTTATGATTATATTCGCAGCCGGAAAGAGACAGCCGACTTGGATACAAAAGAAATAGACGCCATCAACAGTACCGAACAAGAGAATGTAGGACAGAAAATGGATGTTTATCAGTCACTCAAAATGCTTAAGGAAGTGGAAAGAACCTGCATTATGTTGTTCTATATGGAGGACATTAGTATCGACAAAATAGCAGGTATTGTAGGAGTACCGTCAGGAACGGTGAAAAGCCACCTGTCACGTGGAAAAGAAAAATTAGCAACGTATTTAAAACAAAACGGTTATGACAGAAATAGACAATGATAAGCTCTTGCGCGATTTCTTCGCAGAAAACAAGCAGGAAATAGCAGACAACGGATTCAGTCGCCGTGTCATGCACCATTTACCCGGTCGTAGCAACCATCTGGCTCGTATCTGGAGTGCCTTCGTAATGACTGTGGCTGCCGTACTTTTCGTATGGTTAGGCGGATTGGAAGCAGCTTGGGGAACAATAAGAGAAGTATTTATCGGCATGATTAATCATGGCACTACCGGCCTTGATCCAAAGTCAATTATTATCGCGGCTGTCGTATTATTATTTATGGCTACACGAAAGGTTGCTTCTATGGCATAAACAAAATAAATACAGATTAAAAGTCCAAAGCATAAGTTTCCCGGATTTTTATCTTTATGAGTCAAAGAACTCTTTATCCCTCTCTTTTAGTGTTAAACAATAATAAATCTACCCTTTACTCCAAGTAAGCCCCAACATAGATGTTGTATATTTGTTGCTCTGTAAACTAAAATAGAGAGAAGAGTTTTGAAACTACGTATATTTATTTTATTTCTATTCCTGCCTTTATTACATGTTCAGGCAGATGTCATCGACAGTCTGATGACGCAGCCCAGAGACTCAATCGGACTAACAAGCGATTCCCTAGTACTGCATTTTTTGGAAGAGTCGGGAATCCCTATATCTGATAATAATAAAGTCAAACTGCTAAAAAGCGGACGGGAGAAGTTTATCGATTTATTTGAAGCCATCCGGGAAGCTAAACACCATGTTCATCTGGAATATTTCAACTTCCGAAATGACTCCATTGCTAATGCTTTGTTCACTTTATTAGCCGAAAAAGTGAAAGAAGGTGTTGAAGTACGAGCTATGTTTGACGCTTTCGGAAACTGGTCGAACAACAAGCCCCTTAAAAAGAAACACCTCAAGAAAATACGTGAACAAGGAATCGAAATCGTCAAGTTTGACCCGTTCACCTTCCCTTATATCAATCATGCCGCCCACCGCGACCATCGCAAAATTGCTGTTATCGACGGAAAAGTGGCATATACAGGCGGAATGAATATCGCCGATTATTATATCAACGGACTACCCAAAATCGGAACCTGGCGTGATATGCACATGCGTATCGAAGGGGATGCAGTCAACGATTTGCAGGAGATTTTCCTGACGATCTGGAACAAAGAGACTAAACAGAACGTAGGAGGAGAAGCTTATTTCCCCCAACATGAGGGACAGACAGACAGCACAAATATCGTTGTAGCAATTGTAGACCGTACCCCGAAAAAGAATAGCCGTATGTTGAGTCATGCCTATGCCATGAGCATTTATTCGGCACAAAAGAATGTTCATATCGTCAATCCTTATTTTGTACCGACTTCTTCCATCAAAAAGGCGTTGAACCGGACAATCGACCGGGGAGTAGATGTAACCATCATGGTTTCCTCTGCTTCCGATATTCCTTTTACCCCGGATGCCGCACTTTATAAGTTACATAAACTGATGAAAAGGGGAGCTACTGTCTACATGTACAACGGAGGATTCCATCACTCGAAAATTATGATGGTGGACGACTTGTTCTGCACAGTCGGTACTGCCAACCTGAACAGCCGCAGCCTACGATATGACTACGAAACAAATGCCTTTATTTTTGATAAAAGAATAACGGGGGAATTAAATAATATGTTCCGAAACGATATCGAGCATTGCACCCAGCTGACACCGGAGTTTTGGAAAAAGCGTTCTCCCTGGAAGAAGTTCGTCGGCTGGTTTGCTAATTTATTCACTCCATTTTTGTAATTTTGTACGGAGAATCATTTTCACTGCAAATTATTCATTATGAAACAATACCTGGATTTACTCAATCGCGTGCTAACCGAAGGCACGGAAAAAAGTGATCGTACCGGAACCGGAACGATCAGTATCTTCGGTCATCAGATGCGTTTTAACCTTGATGACGGTTTCCCGTGCCTGACAACCAAAAAACTGCATCTGAAATCAATCATATACGAATTGCTTTGGTTTCTGCAAGGAGATACAAACGTGAAATACCTGCAGGAACATGGAGTACGTATTTGGAACGAATGGGCGGACGAGAACGGTGATTTGGGGCATGTCTATGGTTATCAATGGCGTTCATGGCCTGATTACAACGGTGGCTTCATCGACCAGATCAGCGAAGTAGTGGAGACACTCAAACACAATCCGGATTCACGCCGTATCATCGTTAGTGCGTGGAACGTAGCAGATTTGAACAATATGAATTTACCTCCCTGCCATGCATTCTTTCAGTTTTACGTAGCAGACGGGCGGTTGAGCCTGCAACTATATCAACGCAGTGCCGATATATTTCTCGGTGTTCCCTTCAACATTGCTTCATACGCATTATTACTGCAAATGATGGCACAAGTGACAGGTTTGAAAGCCGGCGATTTCGTTCATACTTTCGGTGATGCTCATATCTACCTGAACCATCTGGAACAAGTGAAGCTCCAATTATCACGGGAGCCTCGTCCATTGCCGCAAATGAAAATCAATCCGGACGTGAAAAACATCTTCGATTTTAAATTTGAGGACTTCGAATTAGTAAACTATGATCCGCATCCGCATATTGCAGGAGCAGTAGCCGTGTAAAAAATATGAGTAAAGTATCCATCATTGCTGCCGTAGACCGCCGCATGGCTATAGGCTTTGAGAATAAGCTTCTTTTCTGGTTACCGAATGATTTGAAACGTTTCAAAGCATTAACTACCGGAAACACCATACTTATGGGA
The DNA here is from genome assembly GCF_000163675.1 of Bacteroides sp. D22. Lineage (NCBI taxonomy): Bacteria > Pseudomonadati > Bacteroidota > Bacteroidia > Bacteroidales > Bacteroidaceae > Bacteroides > Bacteroides sp. D22. Next base: position 151,597 of record NZ_GG774795.1, read on the forward strand.
CGCAAAACTTTCGAGTCATTACCGAAAGGCGCATTGCCCAATCGAAGAAATATCGTTTTATCTTCCAATCCGGATACAGTATGTTCCGGTGCGGAAGTGTTTCCTTCACTCGAAACGGCTTTGAAAAGTTGCCGGGAGGACGAACATATTTATATTATAGGAGGGGCAAGCATTTATCAGCAGGCTCTTTCCTTCGCTGACGAACTTTGCCTGACAGAGATAGACAGTACAGCTCCCGAAGCTGATGCCTATTTTCCGGAAGTATCTTCAAAGGTATGGCAGGAAAAAAGCAGAGAAGCCCATCCTGCGGATGAGAAACATCTCTGCTCCTATGCTTTCGTTGATTACGTAAGAAAGTAAGAAAATTGTTTCTTACTGTGATCCAACCACGAATACTGACTAATGATTAATCTTCATCTTCTATGTCGACCATAATCGGCATCTGCCGCTTAATGGCTTCATGGAAGGAGATTAATGTTTCGGTACGCGCCAAGCCCAATGGTTGCAACTTATCGTGAATAATACTCAATAAGTGGTGGTTATTCTTTGCGTAAATTTTGATAAACATATCGTATTTTCCGGTAGTGAAATGGCATTCCACCACTTCGGGGATAGCTTCTAAAGCTTTTGTTACCGAGTCAAAGGATTCGGGGTCTTTTAGATATATACCAATATAAGCGCAAGTCTCATATCCGATTTTCTCGGGGTCGATAACATACTCCGAACCTTTTAATATTCCTAGATTAGTAAGCTTCTGAATACGCTGATGGATCGCAGCACCGGAAACATTACATGCTCTTGCCACTTCCAAAAAAGGAATACGCGCATTCCCTGCAATCAGTCTCAGAATTTGCTCATCTAAAGCATCTAATTGATGATGTCCCATTTTTGAATCAAATTGTTTTTATCAATGAATCTTTTATGCAAAGTTAGCGATTTTTCGACAACAAATACTATAATCTATTACTTTTATTTGCAGAAAGCGGATAAGTCAACAATAGTTCGTACCTTTGCGAAAAACATAAATATACCATTTATATGAAACATATTTGCTGTATCATTCTGTGTTTCTACACTTCTATAGGAAGTTATGCCCAGAATTTTGCTGATTATTTTCAGAACAAAACAATGCGAGTGGATTATATCTTTACCGGGGATGCTACACAACAGGCTATTTATCTGGATGAACTATCACAGCTTCCCACCTGGGCAGGCCGTCAACACCATCTCTCCGAACTTCCCTTGGAAGGCAACGGACAAATTATTGTGAAAGACCTTGCCAGCAAACAGTGTATCTACAAAACATCTTTCTCTTCTTTATTTCAAGAATGGCTGTCAACAGACGAAGCTAAAGAAACAGCTAAAGGGTTTGAAAATACCTTTCTTCTTCCTTATCCCAAACAGCCTGTGGAAATAGAAGTCACTTTATATTCTCCGCGAAAGAAAACAATGGCTACTTACAAACATATCGTGCGTCCGAATGACATACTGATTCATAAACGGGGAGTATCACATGTTACTCCACACCGGTATATGTTGCAAAGTGGCAATGAAAAAGACTGCATAGATGTTGCTATCCTGGCAGAGGGATATACAGAAAAAGAAATGGATATATTCTATCAGGATGCACAACGTACCTGCGAAAGTTTGTTTTCGTACGAGCCGTTTCGTTCCATGAAGGGTAAATTTAATATTGTTGCCGTAGCCAGTCCTTCAACGGATAGTGGTGTCAGTGTTCCCCGCGAAAATCTGTGGAAAGAAACGGCGATTCATTCTCATTTCGATACCTTTTATTCAGATCGCTATCTGACTACCAGCCGGGTAAAGTCTATCCACAATGCATTGGCTGGTATCCCTTACGAGCATATTATTATCCTCGCTAACACAGATGTATACGGCGGAGGAGGAATATACAATTCTTATACGCTAACCACAGCTCATCACCCCATGTTCAAACCGGTGGTAGTGCACGAATTCGGGCACAGCTTTGGTGGATTGGCCGACGAGTATTTTTATGAGGATGATGTGATGACGGATACTTATCCACTGGATGTCGAACCGTGGGAACAGAATATTTCAACACAGGTAAACTTTGCTTCCAAATGGAAAGATATGCTTCCGTCAGACACTCCGATTCCTACTCCTATTGCTGAAAGAAAGAAATATCCGGTAGGAGTATATGAAGGAGGCGGCTATTCCGCTAAAGGTATTTATCGTCCTGCCTACGACTGTCGCATGAAAACAAACGGATATCCGGAATTTTGCCCGGTTTGTCAACGTGCCATCCGCCGAATGATTGAGTTTTATGTTCCTTAATTGAATAACAATCATCGATGGTAACCGATGGTAAATACCTACTTAAAAACAAAATCAATATACAATCATATTATTGTCAAACTTAAAACCCAAACCTCATGATTAGACTTCAACCAATCAGTACGTCGGACCTGCAACATTACAAATTCATGGAAGAACTCCTGATTGATGCATTTCCACCGGAAGAGTACCGTCAGCTGGAACAACTGCGCGAGTACACTGACCGTACGGGCAACTTTCATAATAACATCATCTTTGACGATGACTTGCCAGTCGGCTTCATTACCTATTGGGACTTTGGCAGTTTCTACTATGTAGAACACTTTGCAACCAATCCTGCCCTGCGAAATGGAGGTTATGGAAAACGTACACTGGAATACTTGTGCAATTATTTAAAACGCCCGATCGTATTGGAAGTAGAACGTCCGGTGGAGGAAATGGCCAAACGACGTATCAGCTTTTATCAACGCCAGGGCTTTACACTATGGGAAAAAGACTACTGTCAACCTCCTTACAAGCCCGGAGATGATTTTCTTCCCATGTATTTAATGGTACACGGAGAGCTGGATTGTGAAAAGGATTTTGAAACAATCAAAAAGAGAATACATAAAGAAGTATATGGAGTAAAAGACAATTAAAAAAGAATCCCGATAGAAAGAGTTGTACAAATGTGTAATATTAATATATAAAAAGGAAGGGTGTCCAAACCGATTTGGACACCCTTCCTTT
>NZ_GG774795.1:154893-164816 GCF_000163675.1 Bacteroides sp. D22
AAACCGATTTGGACACCCTTCCTTTTTATATATCAAATTAACTAATTACTTTTCACCACGTTTAGTAGCTGAATAGTTAATCTTCAAAGCATAAGATTTTCTAAGAGCATTTTTTACGTCAGTAATAATACCCATCTTTGTCTTTTGGTCTACTTTCAGAGATACAGTCATTTTAGCTGCATCACCTTCATTCATACTTGCACGTTCCTGGAAAATGAAGTCCTGTACTTCACCCACTTCAGCATAGCTGTCGTTGAGCTGAATACGACTTTCAGTACCCATTTTTGCGCGATATTCCTGTGTAGGTTCTCCTACATAGATGAATGTTACCAGCGATTTCTTCTCCAGTTTTTCGAGTTCAGTACCTTGCGGAAGTGTAAACTGTACCTTTAACGTTACCTCACGCATTGTTGTTACAATCATAAAGAAGAACAACAAGGTAAAGATAAGGTCAGGCAACGAAGAAGTATTCAATGCCGGCATTTCACGTTTACCAGTCTTATTAAATTTTCCCATTACTTACTTCTTTTTTTCTCCGTATTTTTTAGGTTCTGCTTCAGAAATTCGTTGCGGATAAATTTCACGAATCGCTTTTTGCTGATCGTCATTCAATTCCGCATATGTAGTTCCAAATTTCTGTTCAGCCAACTCGTCTCTCAATTCATTGTATGCAGCCACCAATTCGTTCTGCACGCTGATATAAGCCTGATAAGAAGATCCACGGTCATTCTGCAAAGAAATTACATGCTTGTCATTAACCAGATATGTGCCAAAGAATTCTACATTCTTTTGTGTTTTTTCAGGCATATGTTCTGCGTTAGCAACGTTAGCAATAAATTCTTTAGCTTTCTCTCTCAACTGATCAACACCAATATAATCATTACCGCACATCAAAGCATCATCTTTATTCAAGTATACCTGCAATACGTTACGTTCTTTGATTTTATCAGTATTATCCTGATCTTGATCTTCGGGCGGTGGAGGCAAAAGTCTTGCCAAACCACGGTCCGTATCCATTGATGTTGTAATCAAGAAGAAGATCAGCAACAAGAAAGCGATATCCGCCGTAGAACTTGAGTTAATATCAGGAACTTTTCTTTTTCCTCTTGCCATTGTTATTACTTATTTAATTGAGAATTACTCAATTGATTAGGATAATTTCTTCTTTATGCCACTCACGATGATTGCAACAACTGTTACAAACAACAGGATGTAAATAGAATAAAGGAACATATCAGTCAGTTTCAGCCAAAAAGGAACGTTGTCTGTACCGCTATAGCCTTGAATCTGCATTGGTGTTCCGTCACCCATAGACCAAGCAACAACTAAAACAACAACTAAAAGAACCAAACCAAGTAAAGATTTGATAGCATTTGCCGGATTATCTTTCAAAGCTGCTCCAAATTGGAATATTGCACCAAGTATAGTAGCTGCAATGGCAATGCCAAACAAAGCATACATCAAATAAAGTAAGGCGTCTGTTTGAGCCGGCTGCCACATCTCGGGATCTACTCCCGCAATCACTGCATCGCCTGTAGCATCTCCTCCTAAGAAGAAAAGGCACAATACGATCAGGATGATGGCAAACATCGCATAAAGTGCATAATACGATGCTCTATATGTTAACTTACTCATCTTCGATTATTTTTTGTATTTCAAGTTATATTTGATTACCATGTCTAACAAAGAGATAGAAGAATCTTCCATTTCGCTAGTCAGAGCTTCAATCTTAGCAAGTACATAGTTGTAGAATACCTGAAGGATCAATGCTACGATCAAACCGAAGATAGTTGTAATCAAGGCAACTTTCATACCACCTGCAACAACCGTCGGAGAGATATCACCTACCTGCTGGATTTTATCAAATGCCTGCACCATACCGATTACAGTACCCAAGAATCCGAGTGACGGAGCCATTGCGATAAACAGTGTGATCCAAGAACATCCTTTTTCAAGGTAACCAGCCTGTACACCACCGTAAGATACAACTGACTTCTCAACTACATCAATACCCTGATCAATTCTCATCAGACCTTGATAGTAAATAGAAGCAACCGGACCTCTGGTGTTACGAGCAATGTCTTTAGCAGCTTCAACATCACCTTTTTCCAAAGCAGCTTCGATAGATGCCATGAATTTTTTTGTGTTGATTTCAGCCAAGCTCAAATAAATGATACGTTCGATACAGAAAGCCAAACCGATCACCAAAGCGATAGCTACCAAACTCATGAAAGATGCAGTACCTTCGATGAATTTAACTTTGATTTCCTTGTGAATACCACCTTCTTCTGCAGCAGGAGCAGCAGCAGTAGTAGCTTCAGCGGCAGGAGCAGCTTGTTGTTCAGTTTGTTCTGCTGCAGGAGCATCTTGAGCCTGAGCAAGTTGAATTGAGCCAAAAGTGAAGGCCCCAATCACAGCAACAATTGCAAATAACTTTTTCATTGTGTGTCTAATTTTTAAGATTAATTAATTGATTATTATTATTGTATTTACTTCTCTTCTCTTTTTCATGTCTGCGGAGAGACGGGGATTCGAACCCCGGATACACTTTTGGCGTATACACGCTTTCCAGGCGTGCCTCTTCAACCACTCGAGCATCTCTCCCTGCATGTTTTCTGCATTTTCAGCTACAAATGTATTCTTTTTTTTCTTTTCTTGAAGCATTCTCCCTCTTTTATCTTGAATAAATACTGCAAATTAATATAATTTAAAACCTTTCGAACCTTATTTGCGGATTCCAAACACTTTTAGCGCATTAACAGAAGTGACCTCTGCTACGTGCTCTGGAGTTATCTGATAAATCTCCGCCACCTTCATAAGTGTGTCTTTTACATTGGCGCTCTCATTTCTCTTCCCCCGGTTCGGCACAGGAGCTAAATAAGGGGAGTCGGTTTCGAGCACAATGCGTTCTAAAGGAACTGTCGTCAGTGTTTCCGGTAAAGTCGATTTCTTAAAAGTAACGACTCCGTTAATGCCTAACATAAATCCTTCGAATTCCAACAATTTCGCCGCTTCTTCCGATGTCCCGGTGAAACTATGAAAAATGCCGGTCAATGGTGTCTTTTTATAGGGCTCCATTACCTTATATATATATTCAAATGCTTCTCTTGAATGAATTACAATCGGAAGGTCATACTCTAGTGCCCACTCTATTTGCTTTTCAAAAGCCAAAATTTGTTCTTTCAGAAAAGTCTTGTCCCAATAAAGGTCAAGGCCTATTTCTCCGATAGCCACAAATTCATTAGAAGTCGACAAGTACTTGTGTACAACTGCTAATTCCTGTTCATAGGATTCATTGACGGAAGTCGGGTGCAGCCCGATCATCGGATAGCAAAAACCCGGATAATCCCTACACACTGACAACATAGCATCAATGGTGGTACTGTCTATGTTGGGCATGAAAATATAGGAAACTCCCGCTTTCCGTGCACGTTCCATCACCTGCGGCAGGTCTTCGGTAAATTCTTCAACAAAAAGGTGAGAATGAGTATCTATCAGCATGATATTTCTTTTTCTTCTTTTACTTTCTCGCTGGAACGATAATAATATATCAGTCCGTAGTCGCGACATTTTTCTAATCTGGTATCATTGGGAGTGACATCCTGATATTTAGCTTCTACCTGGTTCCAGATATCCAGAATCAATTCATCTGCACGGTCACGCATGGATGCCAGTTCATCAAGACTGCGACTGGTTAATGCCTGATAGTTTTTCTGTCGTTCGTAGCTTTCCAGGAAAATATCATAATGCACTTTTACACGTGCAATAGTCGGATTATAAATAGGTATGCCGCCTTGAGTTGTTCTTTGTTGTTCGCCTTCAATTATTTTCTTCCCCCACTCTACCAGTGCGGCTTCACTCAACAGGTCCGGCACTGTGTTTGAAGCAGGTAAGCCATATAATTCTTTATGCGCCACTTTGATTTCATCGCGAAGTACTGCCAAATTGAGTACCTGGATAAAATGAGAGATATACAACCGGGCGGTCTTCACATTCATCTGATGCTTACGGCTGGCACGCGACTGGTTGTTGTAACACTGTGTATAATAAATTTGCGCAGCCTCGAACCGATGTAAGAAATTACGTGCCTCAAATAATGTCTTTAATGTAATAGCCAAGTCACGTACGTTATACATCTCCCCCTTTTCGACTGCCGCTTTCAACGCCCGAACTCTTGCTTGATCTGTATTTGGTAATCGTCTGTAAGGCATATCTCTGACACTTAGCTACATTTCACGATACATTAATAATTTCACAAGATTCTTCAATTCTTTTTTCCTGTCTTCTGCAACGGCGACTGCAGCCAGGCTTTCCATAGCAAGGGTGTAATATTCGCGCATTTTGTTTTCGCAGACATTACGGATATTCAACTGATTATAGATTTCAGTTACCGCTTCTATTTTTTCTGCTGGTTGAAAAGTTTCTGCATTCAACCAACGATTCAATTCTTCCTGCTGCTTTTCATCTGCGTGCTCCAATGCTTTGATAAGCATATATGTTTTTTTATTGCAAAGAATGTCTCCGCCTATCTTCTTCCCGAACACTTCCGGGTCTCCATATACATCCAACAAATCATCCTGCAACTGGAATGCAACTCCAATATGCATTCCAAAATGATAAAGATTCTCTGCATCTTCAGCAGTCGCTCCTGCCAAAATTGCACCGATTTTAAGACTAGCAGCAAGCAACACTGCCGTTTTCAAACGAATCATTTCAATGTATTCGTCTTCTGTCACATCACAGCGGGACTCAAATTCCATATCCAGTTGCTGCCCTTCACAGATCTCAAGTGTAGTCAGACTGAATAAATCCATCACTTCTTTCAGATGTTCCTGCGGACATCCCGTCATATAGCGAAATGCCAGAATCAACATAGCATCTCCCGAAAGAACAGCAGTGTTATCGTTCCATACTTTGTGTACAGTAGGTTTGCCTCTGCGCACATCCGAACGATCCATCAAATCATCATGCAACAAGGTGTGGTTGTGGTAAACTTCAATTGCAGTGGCAGGATCGTATATAGACGCCACATCCTCCCGATACAAGTTATATCCCATCAACATTAATACAGGACGTATCCGCTTCCCACCCAGAGAAAGGATATATTCAATCGGTTCATAAAGTCCTTTCGGCGTCCGGGTAAACTGAATTTCAGAAATATGATTATTTATCTTATCAAGTAATTGAGAAGCTGTAAACATGATGAATAAAAAAAATTAATGAATAAAAAGAGGCTGCCGAAAGCAGCCTCCTAATTTATATTATTACAAATTACTGCAATCTAAACATCACAGGAACCGTAAATTTAACACGTACCGGTTTTCCGCGCTGCATACCTGGTTTCCACTTCGGCATGGTATTAATCACACGGAGGGCTTCTTTATCCAGATACGGGTCAACGCTACGTACAACCTTCGCATCTACGATACTACCGTCTTTGTTAACAACGAACTGTACGATAACACGTCCTTGAGTTCCGTTTTCCTGTGCGATAGTCGGATATTTAATATTCTTTGCCAGATACTGCATCAAAGCTGCTTGTCCGCCCGGGAAGTCCGGCATGTTTTCTACAACCTCGAAAATAGTCTGTTCTTCCGGTTCTTCTTCAACAACTTGTACAGGCACATATTTTACTTCTACACGAGCTTGGTTATCTTCATTGATAATAGTTGTTGTTTCCTCAATATCAGCTTTATCATCCACAATCTCCAGCAATTCTGCTACTTTTGGAGCTTCAGGTGGTGGTGGAGCCGCTTGTTCAGGGGTTTCGGTAATAGGAATAATTTCCTCTTCAAACACGACATCAGCTACTGCCTGGCTTGTATCAATCTTCACGTCACGCTGGGTCCATTCGAACGCCACGAACATGAAAGCTAGAACTACCACGTAACCAACGAGCAACCATGTAGACTTCTTGTCTTCCAGGTCTGCTTTGGGTGATTTTTTAACTTCCATAAATTTATTAATATAATGATTAAAAAAAGTGTCCTTTCATGTGTCTCCGGGCAAATATAGTACATTTTCATGTATTCGTTCCCCTCTTTGCCTCTTTTTATCCGGCTTTTTAACTTTTTTAATTCTTTCGTACTTGTCTTGCTCCTTTTAACGGCAAACTTATGGTTGATTTTCAAATTTACCGTATCTTTGGCGGACAAATCAGATGAACTGAATATGAAAAAGATAACAATTGCAATCGATGGTTTTTCCTCTTGCGGAAAAAGCACAATGGCTAAAGATCTGGCCCGTGAAGTGGGCTACATTTACATTGACAGCGGAGCCATGTATCGTGCGGTCACCTTATATAGTATAGAAAACGGAATTTTCGACGGAGACGTTATCGATACGGAGAGGCTGAAAAAAGAAATTAAGGACATTCATATATCGTTCCGGCTGAATAAGGAAACCGGACGTCCCGGCACTTATCTCAACGGTGTGAATGTAGAGAATAAAATCCGTTCGATGGAGGTTTCTTCCAAAGTGAGTCCTATCAGTACGCTCGACTTTGTACGTGAAGCAATGGTAGCTCAACAACAAGCAATGGGAAATGAGAAGGGGATTGTCATGGATGGCCGGGACATAGGTACCACTGTTTTCCCGGATGCGGAACTGAAAATATTTGTAACCGCCACTCCCGAAATCCGTGCTCAACGCCGTTATGACGAGCTGAAAGCAAAGGGACAGGAAGCCAGCTTCGACGAGATTCTGGAAAATGTGAAACAACGGGATTATATCGATCAGAACCGTGAAGTAAGCCCGCTGCGCAAAGCAGAAGATGCGCTGCTCCTGGATAATACCGACTTATCGATTGAAGAGCAGAAAAAATGGCTTTTCGAACAATTTAATAAGGTAAGTAAATAGTTTGTTTTATGATCAAGGTAGAGATAGACGAAGGTTCCGGCTTCTGCTTTGGTGTGGTGACAGCCATTCATAAGGCAGAAGAAGAGTTGGCAAAGGGAGAAACACTCTATTGCCTCGGAGACATTGTGCACAATAGCCGGGAAGTGGACAGGCTGAAAACGATGGGATTAATCACCATCAATCGGGAAGAATTCAAGCAATTGAAAAATGCAAAAGTATTGCTCCGGGCGCATGGAGAGCCACCGGAAACTTATATGATTGCCCGTGAAAATAATATCGAGATTATCGATGCGACCTGTCCGGTTGTATTACGTTTGCAGAAACGCATCCGGCAAGACTATCTGGCAGACAGTGACGAAGAAAAGCAAATTGTCATCTACGGCAAGAGCGGACACGCTGAAGTGTTGGGGCTGGTGGGGCAGACAGACGGAAAAGCAATTGTGATTGAAAAGGCAGAGGAAGCCAAAAAGCTGGATTTAAATAAAAGTATCCGCCTTTTCTCACAGACAACCAAGTCACTGGACGAATTTCAGGAAATCGTAGAATACTTCAAACAACATATTTCACCGGAGGCGACTTTCGAATATTATGATACGATCTGCCGTCAGGTTGCCAACCGTATGCCTAAGCTCCGGGAGTTTGCGGCTACACACGATTTGATCTTCTTCGTCAGCGGCAAAAAGAGTTCGAACGGAAAGATGTTGTTTGAAGAATGTTTGAAGGTGAACGCTAATTCGCATTTGATAGATAACGAGAAAGAAATCGATCCTTCTCTTCTTCAAAACGTAAAATCGATTGGTGTATGTGGGGCGACTTCTACTCCGAAATGGTTGATGGAGAAGATTTACAATCACATTCGGACGCTTATCAAAGAATAATTGCTTTATTCATATAAAGAATAATAGCAAAGCAACATAAGAAAAAACGGCAAAGTAACACGAATGAATAAAAAGAAAGCAAGAAAGGGCTATTTGAACATTTTTAATGTTTTCTTCATACGAAAAAAAACTTCATAACCACTGCTTTCAACTTTTTATTGTACATTTGCCGCGTCAAACTAATTAATGAGAGATTGTTATATGGGAACAGTTAAGTGTATCGGAATTTTGACCTCCGGAGGTGATGCTCCGGGAATGAACGCTGCTATACGTGCAGTGACACGTGCAGCTATCTACAATGGATTGCAAGTCAAAGGTATATACAGAGGCTATAAAGGTCTGGTCACAGGTGAAATCAAAGAATTTAAGAGTCAGAATGTGAGTAATATCATACAGTTGGGTGGTACTATCCTGAAAACAGCCCGTTGTAAAGAGTTCACGACTCCGGAAGGTCGCCAGTTGGCTTATGATAATATGAAAAAAGAAGGCATTGATGCCTTGGTTATCATTGGTGGAGACGGTTCACTGACAGGTGCACGCATCTTTGCACAGGAATTTGATGTTCCGTGTATCGGACTGCCGGGAACTATTGATAATGACCTTTACGGTACAGACACTACCATCGGATATGACACTGCATTAAATACGATATTGGACGCTGTGGATAAAATACGTGACACGGCCACTTCACACGAACGTTTGTTCTTTGTAGAAGTGATGGGACGTGACGCCGGTTTCCTTGCATTGAACGGAGCGATCGCTTCGGGAGCGGAAGCTGCTATTATTCCGGAATTCAGTACGGAAGTCGACCAACTGGAAGAGTTTATCAAGAACGGATTCCGTAAATCAAAAAACAGTAGTATTGTATTGGTAGCCGAAAGCGAACTGACCGGAGGAGCCATGCATTATGCCGAACGTGTGAAAAACGAATACCCGCAATACGATGTACGTGTGACGATCTTAGGTCACTTGCAACGTGGTGGTAGCCCGACTGCCCACGACCGTATCCTGGCAAGCCGCCTCGGTGCTGCTGCTATCGATGCCATTATGGAAGATCAACGTAACGTAATGATCGGAATCGAACATGATGAAATCGTTTACGTACCGTTCAGCAAGGCTATTAAGAATGATAAACCAATCAAGAGAGATCTTGTCACTGTATTGAAAGAGCTTTCAATCTAATCTTTTTATTTTTAGGAGTTCAGCTTATATCAGTATATAAGATAAAGAGCGGTGGATGAACGGGAGATTTCCTTATCATTCACCGCTCTTCTTTCATTTATTCAATGCTTCTTTTCACCACAGAGGACACGGAGGACGCAGAGGTGAATTTGTTTTATGACTTACGATTGCGACCCTAATTTTGATGCGTAATCCTCCTACTATAAAGTTGAAAAAACATGAAAACATCTGCCACCTGCAACCAAACGCGTGTAATTCACTAGTTAATAGATAGTTGTAACGTTGCAGATACTGTTGCAGATAGGTTGCAGATCAAAGTATCTGCCACACAGTATAAGCCTTACATAAGCTAATTCTCCATGGGTGCAAAAGTTTATTGTATACATTAACTTCCCGTTTCCAGGCGGGGAACTGTCGTTTCCGGCATTAGAAATTACAATTTCCACGGCAGGAAACGAGAGTTTCTAAGGCAGGACACTACAGTTTCTACGTAAGGATACTGTCGTTTCCCTGTAGAGATACCACAAATTCTCCATAGAGTCACCCCAATTATCCCATAGCTTTGCATCAAGGAATCAAGGCTTTTTCTTTGATTATATAACGTGTTGCAGATACTTTATCTGCAACCTATCTGCCGCAGGTATCTGCCACGTTCCAACTATTTATTAACTAGTGCATTACACGCGTTTCGTTGCAGGTGGCAGATGTTTTTATGTTTTTCAAGGTTCTTCGTCAAATTTGGTGGTAATCTCTTTTTTATTTCAACTGTCTTCTTCTTTCTTAATCCTATTAAAAGTTGTAGATATGTTTGCTTTTTAGTAACTTTAAAGACACCACATCATTAAGAGTTACAATGCAACAAGTCATATCTACAACGTACAAATATACATCAAAAAAAGAAAATACTCCTACAAATAGGGGATTATTCCATGATTTCAGATTCAGTCTTGGCTACGATAATCTGCAACAAGATGGTATCTCTGAAGCTGTTGGCTCATTGACGGT
>NZ_GG774795.1:165457-252710 GCF_000163675.1 Bacteroides sp. D22
ATTAGAAAGTGGATTGAAAAAGCGAAGGCAACACGGAATATGGCACTGACGAACTTTGCATATGGTATTGAAAAAGACTGGGAGGCAGTACAGGCAGCTATTGATCTCCCCTTCAGTAATGGATTACTGGAGGGGACAGTGAATAAAATTAAAGCGCTAAAAAGGCAGATGTACAATAGGGCAGGAAGTAAACTACTGAGAGCCAAGATTCTTTATTCACAATAGAAGAAGTACCACCAAATTTGACGAAGAACCTTTTTCAACTTTATAGTAGGAAAAAATTTCATTCATTTCCGTACCTTTATGAGTCTTTTTATCCATAAATAATATCCAGTCAGTGGTAGTGCAGCCCCCAATAAGGCAGCAATAAAGGTAAGTATGCGAGTAAACATTCCTCCCCAGTTACCAACATGCACAGAATAAATCCAACCACGAATCTTTCCCGACTTGTCTTGATGTTGATAAAGGCTTGTTTCTGTAAATTCACCATTATCCGTATTGAAAGAATAACGGTCAGATGCCCGCTGATTCCCGAAACGGTTGAAAGACACGCTTGCCGTACCAGAAGAAATACTGATTTGCTTATACTCCGGATTCTGACGTCTTAGTTTATCATAAATCTCCTGCCAATAAACGAATGGTGAAGTTACCGAGTACATATCACTGTGATTGTTTTCCGGACGTCCGCCTCTTTCACCCTTTCGAACCTCATTTCCTTCTCTTTTCTTTTCCCGATGGGCTGCCAGTTTGGTATCCCTCTTTTGAGCATCACTTTTCTGTTCATGTCCTTGGGCGGCACGTTGCTGTACTTCCACCCCGAAGACCTTATAGAAAGCCGTCCGATACCACGGAAAAGACCAGGTCAATCCCGTCAGTGCCATAGCCAGTAGAAAGATCAGAGCATACATTCCACCTGCCACATGCAAGTCATACCAAAACCTTCTCCAACCTTTTGTTGCTGTTATTTTCAGGCTATTTTTCAATGCTTTGCGTGTACGCGGCCACCAAATGACAATTCCCGAAATCAGTACAAAAACAAGTAAAAGCGTACTGACACCTACAATCATTTTGCCCCAAAAGATCCCTTCATTTCCCGGATTCATACTATCCAGCAGCCAGCGATGCATTCGGAACATAAACATAAAAAAGCCGCTACGCTCGCTTTTTCCTTTTACTTCGCCCGTATACTGGTCTACATACAAAGATGCACGACGTGGTTTGGAAAGACTAACCTGATACGCACGTCCGGGATCAGAAGATATGCTGACACCGGTCACCGATACACTGTCAGGCAATGTCGTCGCCACTTTTTCAAGCAACTTATCCATAGGAAGAGGAGACTCCTTTACCGTTTCTACGTAGTAAAGATCGCGTCGAAACCACTCATTCACCTCATTTTCAAATACCAGCATGGCACCGGAGAAGCAGACAAGAGTTATTATCAGTCCGAAAGGGACGGAAAGCCACAAATGTATCTTTCTAAATATTTTTTTCATGTTTTCAATCCTATTTCTTGAAAAAGCCTGCAAAGCTTTCCGCTCGGCAGGCTTTTATATACAAAAGATTCTCTATTTAACCGACTGTATTATTTTGAAAGATATTCCATCTTACCTACCGTAGTGATAGCGTCAGCTTCTACCGTCAAACCTTTGACTGCCTTGCCTGTTTTTGCGTCTATTTTATAGAAGGCCGGTTTCTCGCCCGTAGTCACAGTGACAGCCATATAAGCATAGCCTTTTTCTCCATAAGGCTCGCCACCAAACTTTCCGTCAGCCGGCAGACCTGTAACAGGCATAATCGTCTGATCTTCCGCCTTGAAAATAGCCAATTCGCTGACATCTGCACTTGTACCGCCATTAATCATATCTTCCGCTCCCTTTTTATACAATTGAAGCAGGAAGTAATCTTCAGAAATGTGCCAGCAACGGAAAATAGGATGTTTAGTGCCTATCTCTTCAAAGTTCACATAGTAATCCGGATCGAAATCTGTTGCGCCTGCTTTGATACGCATTGCGCCCGAAGGCTTCTGTCCTGTTACCTTCTTCAAATCTGAAGATGAAACTGCCGTACGTCCATATCCGGGAGAAAACACATAGACGTCACCATTATCAGCAGCCCAAATGGTCTGATAATATTGTGAACGCATACGACCGCATGCATAGCCTATTTTATCAGTCTTGGCAATCACCGGAGTCTCATTAAAGTTCGTGCCACTATAAATTGCCACGTAAGCATTATCCGGGTATTGTGTAGAAGGAATAACACCGGCTGTATATGCACCGCTGCCGCTACCACCGTCAGTCTTAGTCACAAGTTCCTGATCTGTCACAGCTTCCGGCCATTTTTTAATACCGTACTTACTCATTCCCATCGGGATGACAGATGTATAAATCTTATTGTTAGCTTCAACCAGACCTGCCCATGAAACTTTTTCACCATTACCCAAGTAATTTTCGGCAAGCAAGGTACCCTCTTCCTGACTGCCGTCGGTTGCATCCAGATAGTTGAACAACAATGCTTGAGCCACATTCTGATCCTCATCCGTTATTTTCGAGTCCCCGGTGGAAACAGTCACCACTTTGTCCCCCCAAGTACCGTATGACGTGATACGATTATAAGTGTATGTGTACTTTTCTTTCATTTTACCATCTGCACCCAGATAATAGGAAGCTCCTGTACCTGCGCCACCTTTATTATAAACTAAAGCAAACACATAATCCAATCCTTTATATACCCAATAGGTACCGCCAATCACTTCAGTTCCATTCCCTTGAGTCGACACTGTTCCTTCATCCAAAGAATTGGCTACTACCAAATAACTTGCTTCACCAGTTGTGGCAGCCACCACATAAGCCGTTTCTCCATCAATCGGAGGGTTATCCACCGAATTATTATCATCGTCGCAAGATGCCACAAACACACCGCTACTCAAACAAAAAGCTACAGCAAAAGCCTGTAATAAAAACTTCTTCATATATTCTTTATTATTGATTGATACTAAAAACTTACTCTTATTATTTACCGAAAAACACTCTGAACTTTCCATAGAATGCGCGCCCCGCTTTTTGCAGGCTAAAATTGTCAAACAGTTGGGCATCGGTGAAATTCCGACATTCAAATGATACATTATAACGTCCATTCTTCATGGTGTAGGACAAAGACAGATTATGAGAAAACTGTTCCGGCACCATATTCTTTGAATCTTTATCTCCGAGATTTTCCCAGTAAAGAGGAAAATCGTGCTGCCAGTAGCTATCATAGCCGATGCTCAACACATTTCCTTTGACAAACAGGTCATTCCAATAAAAATTTGCATTGATATTAGCATAACGATAGGGCAGATTCGGCATACGCACTTTATAGTGCATGCTTTCCTGCAAAGAGGAACCCGCCAGAAACTTTTCGTAATCACGAGTATCGATGCTATTGAATGTCCCTCCTATATCAAACCAACGCGAGAAGCTATAAAGCAATGACAAATTATACCCTTTGGTCCTTACGTGACCGTGGTTCTCATAATATCCGTAGCTTGTTCCTCCCAATACGTCCAGTCCTCTTTTTATGTAATCTTTCGTATCCCGATATATCAAACCGGCCTCGGCATACAATCCATGCTTGCCAAACTGATGATTATAGCTGAAACTCAAATTGACATTATCACTTTTCTCCGGTTTCAGATTCATTTTACCAGCTTCAAGGTCTTCATCTCCAAAGAGTTCGTCCGTGGTCGGCAGGCGGAAGGCCTTTTCGTACGAAAGTTTCACCTGAAGATCTTTCCATATAAAATAGGTACCTGCCGCTCCATATCCAAGAGCGCTTGCCGTATTGGACAGATTGATATAATTACCTATTCCATCTGTATTCTGCGATACCGGTCCCTTGTTGTATTGCCGGTAATATTTGGCAAATGCCGACACATTCCATCTGTCCGACGGCATCAGACGGTAAGAAAGCCCGCTGACGTTTTTACGGGTGATTTTAGGAATAGAAAAGTCCGTGAATTTGGAAGAAGCACCAATGGTAGAGCGGCTCGTACGTTCAAAATCGCTGATTACATGACTGAAAGTAAACGTATGCGCCTGTCCGATATGATAATTCATCTTCAGCGTCCCATTCCAGTTTCTATTTTTAGATTCACTGTTCTGGTAAGACTGTTCTCCCCGGCTGCCTTTTTCATAAAAATCTCCACGCCAGTTGTAAGCCCGCGAAGCGGTATCGACATTGTTGGTGATATTATGATTGTAATTGGCAGTCAACAGCAGATCCAGATTTTTTACCAGTAAGTTCTTTTTGTAATATTCTAAAGAAGGAACCAACGAATGTCCTTTGCGGAATTTTTCACCGAACACGACATCTTGATAAACGCCTGTTTGTATCTCTTTATAGAAATGGGAATAATTGAAACTCAACGCCAGACGGTCTGCCCATTTCTTTCCTACCAGGCCGATTTTTCCAATCACAGCTTCATTATGATACTGGTCATTAAAACGTTTCAGATGATAAATCTTATTTTTGTCAAGTGGCGGAAAACGTACACTTCCATCTTCTTTAATCTCAAATTCGCGTACGTAAGTGTCTACATAATAATCATTATCCGAAAAGTTTTGAAAAGCATTGACCTCATACATAAAACCATTCTTGAACGTTTGTCCGAAGCGCACGTATGATTTATGAGTATTAAATGACCCGTAAGAATAGGAAGCGTCCATAAACCACTTTCCGGGTTGCTTGTTGGTGACAATATTAACCACTCCCCCAATAGCATCGGTTCCGAATCCTACAGGAACCACTCCTTTATAGACTTCTATACGATCGGCAAAATTAATAGGAACATTGTTCAAATCGAATGCGGCACCGGCTCCTTCCTGTGGTACGCCGTCAATGAAGATTTTCACATGTTTTCCGCTAAAGCCATCGATATACAATTGCATATCCGACCCCACTCCACCTGATTCGCGGAGTTTTACACCGGGCACTTTAGTCAGTGCACCTGCCAAAGTCTGCGTACTGTTATGCAATTTCTTCGCATCAATGGCTACCGCATTAAAAGCAGACTGATTCACACGACCGACGCCGGATGTCGTGACCAGCACCTCTCCCAGTTCTTTTACCGCCGGTGCGATAGTGACGTTTACTTTTATTCTTTCTCCCTTGGCTAATTTAACTTTCTTTTCTACCGTTTGATAACCGATAGCCGAAACGACAAGTGTATATTCACCGGCTGTAGTTTTCAAATGATATATACCTTTTTCATCTGTATAGCATCCTTGGTTGGTTCCTTTCAGATAAACTGTCGCAAAATCCACCACTTCTTTCTCTGTAGACATCACTCTGCCCGAAATTAAACTACTACGGTGACGCCCCTGTTGTGAATATACGGATACGGAAAACAAGAATGCCAGAAAAACCAAAAAATATTTATTGCTCATCTCCTTTTTACCTTTTTACTTTATAACCTTTTCATTGCTCTAAAAGCGATGCAAAGGTAAGCAGAAAGAGGGATGCCAAACAATCCCTATCTATTGGTAAAAATAAGACAACAAAAATGAGGTATATAGATATGTACAATACCTATATATAAGTAAATACTAGATAATTTAAATAAAAAAAGAAAAGAAACCCTACTTCAGCCAACTCGCCAACGCACGTTCCGTTACCTCCCACAACTGCTCTTTTTGCACATGATTCGTGTATTTATCAGACAAGTTTTTCCGGCGGTTATTGACATACAGTTGTCCTGTCACACCAGCTTCCTTTTCGTCCAACAGTAAACCGATTGCCGTAGAAGCCCCTTTCTTGGGTTTACGGATAAAAGGACGGAAAAAAATATCCGTCAACGGATCGAACCACTTGTGCATAGTGATGATATCAGTAGAAACAATTCCCGGATCGGCAGCATTGACGGTAATCCCCTTCTCTCGAAGTTGCTCGGAAAGTTCGAAAGTAAACAATAATAAAGCCAGCTTCGTGTTACTGTAAACAGGAATCCTCCAAAACGTTCCCGTTTTCCCTCTATGAAAGAAATCTGGGAAGTCGAGCTTGCCGATTGCGTATGTACAGGAAACCATATTTACGATACGCGCTCCACGCACCATCAGCGGAATTAATTTCCGGGTAAGCAGATAAGGTCCCATGTAGTTCACACTTACCGTTCGTTCGAATCCTTCGAAAGTAGTATGAAAACCTGTCTCCATCGTTCCGGCATTATTCATCAACAAAGAGATGGGAAGGTTCCTTTCTAAGATCTGACTGGCAAAAGCAACTACGGATTGCATAGAAGATAAATCGATAGCTATTACTTCCAAATCCGGGTTTCCGGTTTCCTTGCTCAAACGTTCACGAACAACCTCCGCTTTCTTCGGATGATAACAAGCCATTATGATTCGATAACCGGCTTTGGCTACGGCACGTGTTATTTCTGTTCCCATTCCTCCGTCCGCACCGGTGATGATTGCCCATTTCATTTCACTCATTTTTTCTCCAGTTTATCAATCTCCTTTTGTAAAGAGGAAGGTAATTGTTCTTTCAAATGTTGATGACAAGCCATTTCTATCGTATACATACGTCCTATGCAATAATTACTGTGTCCACAGTTGCAGCGTGCTTGTTCCTCCTGTTTCATCCGGTTCACGAATCCCGGTTCGTTGAGCAAAGCTCTCGCCATCTGCACGGCATCAAAACTGGAATCGAGCACTTCATCTATTTTCTGACGGGAAATAAGACCACCGACATAAATCAACGGCGCATCCGGAAGAGCCGCACGGAATTTCAGTGCATCTTCAAGGAAATAAGCCTCTTTGAAGGGCACAGAGGGTATCATCCATTTGCCAAACATACGGACTCCGTATTTCAGCCACCAACAATTCATATAGTAAGACATCGAACGAATCGGCATGGCACCTCTCATCACATACATCGGCGCTTTGCTGACAAAACCACCACTCAACACCAATCCATGAGCACCAAGTTCCAACAGACGTTTGGCCACTTGTATGGATTCGTCTATCTCCATTCCTCCTTTGAAGCCGTCGCGCATATTCATTTTTACGAAAACTGCCATATCACTGCCTGCCGCTTTCATCACTTCTTCCATCACCATATCCATAAAACGCATCCGGTTTTCGAGCGAACCGCCATATTCATCTTTCCGATGATTGGTGTAGGGAGACAGGAATTGACTAATCAAATAGCCGTGCCCCGCATGTACTTCAACGGCGTCAAACCCGGCTTTCCTCGCCAGATTGACTGCATTTCCATACGCTTTCGCCATTTCCGGAAGCTCCTCTTTTTCCATTCCACGCACAAACGTAGGAGAATAGAGGTTGAAGCCTGAAGATGCGGATATAGGAGTGACACCACATATATTTTTATGGGACATATTTCCACAATGCCCGATTTGTATACCTACTGCGGCACCTTCATCGTGCACAGCTTTTGTCAATTCGTGTAAACGGGGAATAATGGACGGACGCAACCACAACTGACGGTCGAAAGAAAGTCCGCTTTGTGTCACGGCAGCATAAGCCACTGTTGTCATACCCACTCCCCCCGCAGCTACCGACCGATGGTAATCCAGCAACATCTGCGTGGGAGTATTCTCCGGACACATGCTCTCAAAAGCTGCCGAACGGATCGTTCGATTCCGCAGCGTCAAAGGGCCAAAGGTGACCGGGCTAAAAAGTTTAGATTCCATAGTAGTTGATATTTTATTTAAGTCATACGTAAATCATGATGAAAAACGCCCCTAATAAAGGAAAGGGAACACTCGTTTCCGTTCTCCCACTGCGTCTCCGAATTCTTCGCGGTAACGGCACCAAATAGCGTTGGCACGGGGAACAAGGTTAGCAATCGTCCACCAAAGGAAGACTAGGCCGGAAAGTGAACAAGTGAGTATCGCCCAACCTGCCCATTCTACTATTTCACCGAAATAGTTGGCGGAAGTGACATAACGGTACATTCCTTTTTGAGGCAGATAATGCCGGGTGTCTCCCGGTTTGCGCAAATGACGGATGATATAATCCGACTGCCAGTTCAACAGCATACCTGCGAAAAAGAGCAGTGTGCCGATAATAAACCACGGTGAAGTGAACCAGCCGGATTGATACATCGTTTCGGGAGCAAGATAGAAAATCCATTTCCCTTGCATATAACCATTCAGCAGATTAAAAAGAACTCCCATCGACATGATTGCCAGCGGCATCTTACTTTTTCCTTTCAATAGCAAAGGGAAGATGAAAGCACGCTGAAAATAGTGAATTTGAAAGAAGAGGAAGAAAGTGAAAATCACCGGCTCGAACCGACGTTCGGAGTAGATCCACATCACGCACATCACCATGAAAACCGGAGCTTCCATCAATATCCAGGCTAGTTTATTGGAGATAGCTACTCCCCACGATGCTGTGCGGAAAATACCATATCCGGCTTTCACAAAGTAAAGGGCGATAAAAACAAACAAAGCAATCAGGCTCATCACCCCCAGAAACAGATTAAAAGTATCTATACTCATACCGATCTATTTTGTAACACGCAAAAATAACAAAAATGAGATAAACGACGATACAAAAAATAGAAAGAATCTGAAGTACATTCTTTTACGAACATAAAAAAGGAGAAAATATAAAATTTCCCGGATGCGCGTCTGAAATGATCGGGCACACATCCGGGATTACTTATCTATTTAATAAAAGGATTGGTTATTATCAGCGTTTCTTAATTGGGATATAAGCCAAATCATCAAGTACATTTTTATAAGCCGGGCGGATAATCCGTTTACCGTCGAAGGTCAATTCTTCATTGCGGTGTGCACACCAGCCTACGATACGTGCCATGGCAAACAGTGGAGTGAAGATTTCCTGCGGCAAACCGATCATTTCATACACGAAGCCCGAATAGAAGTCGATATTGCTGGACACTGTCTTTCCGTTGTTTTTAACCCGTCCGAAAGTAGCGATGGCACGTTCTTCCAACAGTTCGAGGAAAGCAAATTCGCTTTCTCTACCTTTTTCACGGGCAAGGTCGCGAGCCAGTTCTTTCAATAGAAGAGCACGAGGGTCGGAGATGGTATAAACGGCATGTCCGATACCATAGATCAGTCCGGTTTTGTTATACACTTCTTTGTTCAACATTCGGGTGTAGTAAGTGTCTATCTCATCTACACTTGTCCAGTCTTTGATATTTTCCTTCAGGTGCTGGAACATGTCGGCTACCTGAATATTGGCACCTCCATGAAGCGGGCCTTTCAGCGAACCGATACCTGCGGCGATGGCCGAATAAGTATCTGTTCCGGTAGAAGAAGTTACGCGAACGGTGAAAGTGGAGTTATTACCACCACCGTGCTCTGCCTGAAGAATCAGCAATAGGTCGAGGGTGCGTGCATCCAGTTCGGTATAGTCTTTTTTCAGCATATACAGGAAATTCTCGGCAATAGAGAGCTTTTCCTGCGGATGGCGGATATGCAGAGAACGTCCGAAAGTAGCATGACGAAGCATATTATAAGCATAAGCGATGATAGTGGGGAACTTTGAAATCAGTTCAATACTCTGACGCATCAAGTTATCCCGGGAGGTATCATCTGCATTTGCGTCAAAACGATACATTTCCAATACACTGCGTGAAAGAATATTCATGATGTTGTTTCCTTCCAACTCGATGATGTTCATTTTCGTTTTCTGTTCCAACGGCATATTGTCGTTAATCAACTCACGGAAAGAAAGCAATTCTTCTTTATCCGGCAGACGTCCGGAAAGCAATAGGTAAGCCACTTCTTCGAAGCCAAAGCGTTTCTCTTTGATTATAGCGTGAGAAATATCTTCTACATCATAACCGCGATAGAACAGTTTTCCCGGTATGGGTTTCAGTCCACCACCCGGAACACGTTCATATCCTACTACATTACCGATTCTGGTTAAACCTACCAATACACCTGTGCCGTCTTCATTACGCAATCCGCGCTTCACATCAAACTTGGAGAACAATTCTGTATCAATCCGAGTAGCTTCCTTCATTTCCTCGGAAAGCTTGTAAATCAAGTACTCTTTTTTCATCTTTCTTCGTTTTTTATTCGTTACTTTTGTTTTTCAATTCTTTCCACGATCTCACGAGTGAAAGCGGAAGTAGAGAGGGAGGTTCCATTCGGCATAAAACGGGCTAAATCGTGTGTAGCGCGAGCGTCCAAGAAGCTTTGTTCCAAGGCTTTCTCTATCAGAGCAGCCGCTTCTTTCCAGTCAAAATATTCGAGCATCATTACTGCCGAAAGGATAATAGAACAAGGGTTCACCACATCTTTTCCCGCAATATTGGGGGCTGTTCCGTGAGTCGCTTCAAAGATGGCATGACCTGTCTGGTAGTTGATATTTGCTCCCGGAGCGATACCGATACCGCCTACCATGGCCGCCAGTTGGTCGGATACGTAGTCTCCGTTGAGGTTTAAGGTGGCTATTACGGAATATTCTTCGGGAATCAGGAGTGTATTTTGCAAGAAAGCATCCGCAATGCAATCTTTTATCACCAGTCTGCCATCTGCCAAGGCATCGCCAAATTCACGTTGCGCCAGTTCGTAGCCCCATTTTTTGAAACCACCTTCGGTAAACTTCATAATATTCCCTTTATGCACCAACGTTACGGAAGGCAAATGATGGTCGAGCGCATACTGGCAGGCAGCACGTACAAGACGCTCCGTGCCCTCACGTGATACAGGTTTCACACCGAAAGAAGAGGTTTCCGGGAAACGGACTTTTGTCACGCCCATTTCATCTTTCAGGAATTGATAGAACTTTTCAGCTTCCGGAGTTCCGGCTTCCCATTCGATACCTGCATAAATATCTTCCGTATTTTCACGGAACACACACATGTTCACTTTCTCCGGTGATTTGACAGGCGACTGTACTCCGTGATACCAACGAACCGGACGAAGACAGACGTATAAATCAAGTGTCTGACGCAGTGCTACGTTCAACGAACGGATTCCACCTCCGACAGGAGTTGTCAACGGACCTTTGATTCCTACCAGGTATTCCTGAAAGGTTTCCATTGTTTCATCCGGCAACCAGGAACCAGTCGCGTTGAAGGCACGTTCTCCCGCCAACACTTCTTTCCATTCGATCCGACGTTTGCCGCCGTATGCTTTCCGGATAGCTGCGTCCACTACGGCTTGCATGGCAGGAGTTACTTCGGCTCCTACTCCATCGCCGGTAATATAAGGTACGGTAGGCACATCGGGTACCAACAGCGTACCATCTGTTTGCATAGTTATTTTGCTCATTTTTTATCTTGCATTTAAGGCAGAACCGGCACGGAACCAGGCTATCTGCTGTTCATTATAGGTATGTTGCACTTCAAAACTTTCTTTCGTTCCGTCTTCGTGATGAAGAATAATCGTCAGATTGCGCCCCGGTGCGAAATGGACTAAGCCTGATACGGACAGAAGATCGTGTTCCCGAATCTTGTCATAGTCTGCTTTATCTACAAAAGTAAGAGCAAGCATTCCTTGTTTTTTCAGATTTGTTTCGTGGATACGGGCAAAACTCTTAGCCAAAATGACACGTACATTGAGGAAGCGTGGTTCCATGGCTGCATGTTCACGGCTGGAACCTTCTCCATAATTCTCTTCGGCAACAACAATAGACGGAATACCTTCGGATTTATACATCTTTGCCGTGCCGGAAACTGTTCCATAAGTATTTGTCGAACGATTCCAAACACGGTTCGTTTCACCATTGAAAGCATTGACAGCTCCCATCAGCATATTGTCGGAAATATTCTCCAAATGTCCCCGGAAACGGAGCCACGGACCTGCCATAGAGATATGGTCGGTAGTACATTTTCCCTGTGCTTTAATCAATAAAGGCATGTTCAGCAAGTCTTGTCCGTCCCATGCCGGGAAAGGAGTCAGAAGCTGGAGACGTTGGGAATCCGGTTTTACCCTGATTTCCGTTTTTGCTCCGTGCGGGGCAATATACCCTTCATTTCCCTGTTCAAAACCTTTCAAAGGAAGCTCATCTCCTACAGGCTCGGAGAGTTTCACTTTTTCTCCGTTATGATTCACCAGTCTGTCTTTCAACGGGTTGAAACAGAGATCACCGGCTATTGTTAACGCCATCGTTAGTTCCGGAGAAGCTACAAATGCATAGGTGTTGGGATTACCGTCAGCGCGTTTGGCAAAATTACGATTGAAAGAAGTGACGATTGAGTTTTTTCGTGTCGGATCATCCGTCTCACGTTTCCACTGACCGATACAAGGTCCACAGGCATTTGCCATAATCGTGGCTCCCAGCCGTTCAAAAGTTTCAATCATACCGTCTCTTTCGGCAGTAGCCCGGATTTGCTCCGAACCAGGATTGACGATCAGCGGAGAAGCGACGCTCAAATTCTTTTCTGTCACCTGCTTTGCCAGAGAAGCTGCACGGCTCAAATCCTGATAAGAAGAATTGGTACATGAACCTATCAAGCCCACCTCCATTTTACGGGGGTAGCCGTTCAATAACACTTTTTCTGCAAATTCAGAGATAGGAGTAGCGGCATCCGGTGTAAATGGCCCGTTTATATAAGGTTCGAGTTTTGACAAGTCTATTTCAATTACACGGTCGTAATAGTTGGATGGTTCGTCGGTCACAATGTCGTCTGCACGAAGGTCTGCACCAACAGATTCAGCCCAATCGACTACACAATCTCTTCCGGTAGCTCTCAAATAAGTAGCCATGCGTCCGTCAAATGGGAATAAAGAGGTAGTAGCTCCAACTTCGGCACCCATATTGCAAATGGTAGCTTTCCCGGTAGCAGAAAGGGATTCGGTTCCGGGACCAAAATATTCGATAATAGCATTCGTTCCTCCTTTTACGGTAAGGATGCCGGCCAGCTTCAGAATCACGTCTTTCGGAGAGGTCCAACCGCTTAGTTTTCCGGTCAGACGGACACCGATAATCTTCGGCATTTTCAGCTCCCATTCCATTCCTGTCATCACATCCACGGCATCCGCGCCACCGACACCGATAGCCACCATGCCCAGTCCGCCTGCATTAGGCGTATGAGAGTCTGTTCCCACCATCATACCGCCGGGGAAAGCATAGTTTTCAAGTACTACCTGATGGATAATTCCTGCTCCTGGTTTCCAGAAGCCGATGCCATAACGGGAAGATACATCACGGAGGAAGTCGTATACTTCTTCATTGGTTAGTCTTGCCGTAGCAATATCCGCCTTTGCGCCTTTATACGCCTGTATCAAGTGATCGCAATGCACTGTCGAAGGCACAGCCACCTGATCCTTACCTGCATTCATAAATTGAAGCAATGCCATTTGTGCAGTCGCATCCTGCATAGCCACACGGT
Organism: Bacteroides sp. D22; assembly: GCF_000163675.1. Taxonomy (NCBI): domain Bacteria; kingdom Pseudomonadati; phylum Bacteroidota; class Bacteroidia; order Bacteroidales; family Bacteroidaceae; genus Bacteroides; species Bacteroides sp. D22. Next base: position 178,781 of record NZ_GG774795.1, read on the forward strand.
CGGGACGGAAATTCACATAATCCTCCCCCCGTTTGTAATCTTTCAAATCGGCTACATCATACAGATGAGCGTACAAAATCTTCTCGGCCAACGTCAAAGGGCGTTTCAGTATAGCCCGTACGTGTTCTACCTTTCCTTTATAAGCAGCGTAGAAAGCTTCTAACATAGTCACATCATATACCATATTGCTTTTTGTTTTTTTAGTCTATCTATTAAAATAACGAACGACGTTCGAGTAATGTTTAACAAAATGAAATATTTTTTCTACCCGGAACGAAGATTTGTTACCTTTGCGCCTATTATGAGTAATAATCCGAAAAGTCCCATTATAGACCTTCAGCAACAGCAACTCCTCCTGCGGATGGAGTATGAATATGAGAAGGAAGAATTTAAGCGGCAGACCGAAACAATGGGCGTTGCCCGTAAAGTGAAGCGCGGTCTCTGCTGGTATCCTGTCTCTCTTGGCCGAAGTTACTACAATTCGCTGAATCAGCTTGTAATAGATATTACACGGACCGAAAATAAAGAAATAGAGCATTCCTTTGAGTTCGGCCGTCCTGTTTGCTTTTTCCACCAGTCATTCGAAGGAAAAGTGAAGTATATGGATTTCATCGCTACCGTCAGCTTTGCCGACGAAGAACGAATGGTCGTTGTACTCCCCGGAGCGGGAGCTTTAGCGGAACTGCAAACTGACGGTATACTGGGGATACAACTTTATTTTGACGAAACATCGTACCGGGCCATGTTCGAGGCACTGGAAGACACGATACGCGCCAAGGACAACCGCCTGGCGGAACTGCGCGACATTTTGTTGGGTACCCAAAAGCCGGGATTCCGCGAATTATATCCTGTCCGCTTTCCATGGCTGAACAGTACACAGGAAACAGCAGTCAACAAGGTGCTATGTACGCGTGACGTATCTATTGTTCACGGTCCTCCGGGAACCGGAAAGACAACGACTCTTGTCGAAGCGATTTACGAAACGTTACACCGGGAACCACAAGTGCTTGTCTGTGCACAAAGCAACACGGCTGTCGACTGGATTTGTGAGAAACTGGTAGACCGGGGAGTACCCGTGCTCCGCATTGGAAATCCGACCCGAGTCAACGACAAAATGCTTTCATCCACCTACGAACGCCGGTTTGAAAGTCATCCTGCCTATCCGGAGCTTTGGGGAATCCGTAAATCTATCCGCGAAATGGGTAGCCGGATGCGCCGGGGTAGTTATTCTGAACGGGAAGGAATGCGTAATCGCATGAGTCGTCTCCGCGACCGTGCCACGGAGTTGGAAATACAAATCAATGCCGATCTTTTCGACAGTGCCCGTGTGATTGCTTCTACCCTAGTCAGCAGCAACCACCGCCTGCTCAACGGACGTCGTTTTTCGACTTTATTCATCGACGAAGCTGCACAAGCCCTCGAAGCTGCCTGCTGGATCGCTATCCGCAAAGCAGACCGGGTCATCCTTGCAGGAGATCATTGTCAGCTTCCGCCGACTATCAAATGTATAGAAGCTTCCCGTGGAGGATTGGATCATACATTAATGGAAAAAGTCGTTCAACAAAAACCTTCCGCGGTCTCTCTATTAAAAGTACAGTACAGAATGCATGAAACCATCATGCAGTTTCCCTCCGACTGGTTTTATCACGGAGAACTGGAAGCTGCTCCGGAAGTACGCTATCGGGGGATTCTTGATTTCGACACTCCCATGAACTGGATCGATACTTCAGAGATGGACTTTCACGAAGATTTTGTAGGAGAAAGCTTCGGACGCATCAATAAGCAGGAAGCCAACCTACTACTGCAAGAACTGGAAACTTACATCGAACGTATCGGCAAAGAGCGAATACTGGATGAAAGAATTGATTTCGGTCTGATTTCGCCATACAAGGCACAAGTGCAATATTTGAGAGGAAAAATAAAAGGAAGCAGCTTTTTACGCCCTTTCCGCAGCCTCATCACCGTGAATACGGTAGACGGCTTTCAGGGACAGGAGCGAGACGTTATTTTCATCAGTCTCGTACGTGCCAACGAGGACGGACAAATCGGGTTTCTAAATGACTTGCGAAGAATGAATGTAGCGATTACGCGGGCACGAATGAAACTTGTTATATTAGGAGATACCTCCACCCTTGCCAAGCATCCTTTCTATAAAAGGTTGATGTTATTCATTAAAAAGGAGGATTAAATACTTAATCCTCCTTTTAACAAAGCACACTTTCTCCCGAAACCACACTTTTTTTAACACAAACAAAACAAACAATATTTTACATCAGTACTATTCTTAATTTTTCACCCTCAAAGATAGTCGATTATTCCAATGCACTCCAACTATTTCCACCATTTTATTTGCGGATCGCGCGTTTTTGCCCATTCTGCAAATTTAGGATATGTTTTATCAATGCGCTGATTCTCCTTTTTAAGATCTAAATTCAAAATAGAAGCGTCCAAACGAGCATCTACATGAATTGCAAACGGAAAACCATCTTTGCAAATGAAATAGGTACCATCTACATCACCACGAGAAATATCAGCTCCGGAAGGGAAACGATTATTCGCACCAGTCGTCGGCTTATGATCTGTCAGATGGACTTCTGTGGCAGAGTTGAATACTTTTATAAAAGGGTTATAAGGAGCTACCACCACTGATTTATCAAGAGTAGGGTTATTAAATTGTATGGATACCGTATATGTCTTCTCTTGAATATTCTGATTAATCATATCCTCCGCATTCACATTGGATACTCCCAATTCAGCTTTAGCATCCTTGAATAATGTTATCACATTACCTGAATAGGAAGTAATTTCATCGCCATTGATTATTACTTGGGACGCTTTACTCAAATCGAAAGGAACCTCATACGCAAACGAGTTTTTATAATTAGCTCCCGTCCAAGCCAATGTGAACTTATCAATAATATTAAGAACTTTATTATCTATATTATAATCAACACTTGACTGATATTTCATGACTACATCATTCAAGTCATAATCTCCTTGTTCAGGCCAGTTATCTTCAAAGCCAAGCACTCCAGAATACTTTTCTGTTCCTTGTCGATCACCCGGATTAGGAACATCCGGAACTTCAATAGCAGCAATAGGATTAGAAGAGATAACGAAAGCAACATCATTATAGTCATTTTCACCGTTTTTCCAGTCTTCCATAGTGATAACATTCACTCTATCACCTGCTTTATTTTTTGCTGCAAAAATTGCAGTGTGAGAAATTTTGTCACTATTCAAAGATTTGGTTGAGTAGAACATATTCCCATTAGCCTTAACACCTCTCCAACCGTCATTCCAAATTAGGAAACCAATCTTTGTACCTGCTGGGATACGTTCCGGTTCTTCTTCCGGAAAGCTGCCTGTCTCATCAATATATTTCAAATTCACCGCAACCCCACTATAATTACCCAGACTACTTTTATGTACATTAGGGAAGATTACACATGCATGCTTTGCAGCTTGTCTTATTTTATCAATACTGGCATTTTCCGAATAACAATAGTAAGCAAACACACTTTGCGCACCTGTATCTCCTCCGAAATAGTTGACAACGACATTCGCATCTTCTTTTATCAGAATATCAGCATCATCAGAGACTAAATTAGTTCCTACATTATTCTTTCCTTCCGGAAAATATGTCGTTATATAACTCTTAAGCGTTGCATCCACATTTATTTTTTTGGAAGCATCCAGATAGTTAGGCCTACCAGTATTTACATTCCAAGTTCCTAATACATTCGGAATTACATTTGTAATAAATTTCAAAGAAGATCTTGTTTGTGCACTTCTCGTTGATGAATCCAAAGCAGTTACATCAAGAGCATTCTCAAAGGTTATTTTTGCGCTGACATCCGAACCGACAACTTTAGTTTTATACAAAGTCGGCACACCAAAATCCGGAGAATAAATATAAACTTCTGAAACTGCTGTCGGGAAAGAAGCCGGTTTGATATAACGTCCTTGTATATCTGTAAATCCGGTTGCAATGTGTGAAACCCCTGCTTTCTTTATAATCTGACCGCCTTCTGCCACATAAGAAAGCGGATTTTCAGCATAAACTTCAAAATAAGCCCTAGGACATTCCTTTCCATAATCAATATTCAATTGAATATTCTTAGTAGTGGCAAAGTCGAAATAGTTATCTAAAGTAACTTCTTCTTTATCTCCTGAATTAGCAGGATCATATACATCTTTCTGTAAACAGCTTGAGAAAACAACAGAAACAACACCGATAACACATGCTAATTTAGCAATGTTAATCATTCTTTGGGGTAAGTTAAAACACATCATACTTCTCGTTCATTTTATTTGATGGTGCAAATATAAACATAAACTTGCATATTTTAATCACATTATTGATATATTTTTCAAAAAAAAGTTTCTGCAAGTTTCACCTACCCATTTTAAATATCTTATTAATAAAAAAAGGAGAAAGCAAAAAGCCCTCTCCTTCTTTTAAAACTTGTATAATCTAGTCTAATTAATTATTCTCCGGACGAAGTTTACGAACAGTTACAGCAGTCTGCCACATTTCGCTTTCGCGTAATTGACGGAGTTCTTCGTTCAATTTTTCACGATAATCAGGTTGTGAATTACTGTCGATAGAAATCTGCGCTTCGTTACCAGTCTTCACACTGTTATACAACTTTTCAACTACCGGTTTGATAGCATCGTGGAATGGGCCCATCCAATCGAGAGCACCACGTTGAGCAGTAGTAGAGCAGTTAGCGTACATCCAGTCCATACCGTTCTTTGCGAACAACGGCATCAACGACTGTGTCAGTTCTTCCACTGTTTCATTGAATGCTTCAGAAGGACTATGACCGTTTTCACGCAATACTTCGTACTGTGCCAGCAACAAACCTTGGATAGCACCCATCAATGAACCACGTTCACCTGTCAAGTCAGAAGTAGCTTCACGCTGGAAAGTTGTTTCGAACAGATAACCGGAACCGATACCGATACCCAGTGCGATAGTTCTTTCGTAAGCCTTGCCTGTAGCATCCTGATAGATAGCATAAGAAGAGTTCAAGCCACGTCCTTCGAGGAACATAGTACGCAAAGACGTACCCGAACCTTTAGGAGCAACCATGATAACGTCGATATCAGCAGGAGGCACTACACCTGTACGGTCGTTCCAAGTGATAGCAAAACCGTGTGAGAAATAAAGAGCTTTTCCGGCAGTCAGGTAAGGCTTGATAGTAGGCCATACTGACATTACTGCTGCGTCAGACAACAGACACATTACAATAGTACCTTTCTCACAAGCTTCTTCGATACCGAACAAAGTTTCACCCGGAACCCATCCGTCTGCTACTGCCTTATCGTATGTTTTTCCTTCACGTTGACCAACGATTACATTGAAACCGTTATCACGCAAGTTCAGTGCCTGTCCAGGACCCTGTACGCCATAACCGATTACAGCGATTGTTTCATTTTCCAATACTTCACGAGCTTTTTCCAATGGAAATTCGTCACGGATTACTACAGTTTCAGTAGTACCTCCAAAATTCAACTGTGCCATTTTCTTTTTGTTTTTAGTTTTTGATGACTTACGCCATCTGTTATTAATTGATTTTATATTCTCACATTTATTCAAATATCACTTTCGAGCGGCAAACAACTTCGTTACCATTCTTCTTCACTTCTACGTGAAACTCGTTTGCGTTCACTTCATCGCAGAAGAAAGAGAGTTCATCACCAAAATAGCTTTCCGCCACATACGCCATTTCAAAACGACGGATACGCTTGGTCTTATACAATTCAATCGGGAACAAATCAAGGATATGCTCGATGTAACGGATGCTGTTTACATGACCGTTGATATCTATATCACTGTATTTTGCCGTCAGGGTAGCTATTGGCTGATCGCTTGTCACTTTGATGCGTGAAGGCTTTTCAATCGGACAAGGCTCATCACAGACATAGTCTACGATACTTCCCCCATGCAAAGTCAACAAGTCGGCAGGCTTGCGGGTATTAAGATTAATCATTGCCCATACAGAACGTGCGTAGCCAATCTTCTTCCCATCCTTATCAATAATAGCAAAATTACGGTCCGTAAACAAGCGGTAGACATTTTCCACCCACGTCTGAACCGAGAAATTCTCATACTGATAAGGCATTTCATCCAACTCAATAGCCAGACGTGAAAGCACCCATGTATAATTGTCCTCATTCAGCGTTGCAATACCAAAACCACGGTCATTGGCGTGAAAACCTGCACAATTCAGCAGATGATTTCCCAGTACCCCCATAGTCAAACGTCCGTTGAAGTCAACATGGAACGGTTCTGCCACAAACTGATAAGTCCCTATTCTATTTTCTTCATTCATTATTCTTATTGGTTTTTACTTTGGTTATACATAGCTTCCCGTCCATCGAGAAACTCATTCACCCGTTCAAAACAGCTGGTAGTAATCGCTACACGTCCCGAACGAACAAACTGCAAAACACAATTCAAAGCCTTCAGTTCACCATAGAGCGAAGTTATATCTTCGCTCATTCCATTTTTCTCGACAATGGAAAATACCGGATTGACTTCCACTATACGTGCATTGTATCTACGGATCAGCTTGGATGCTTCCGGATTCTCCTGAAAAGCAGGAGTAGACACCTTATATAATGCAATCTCGTGGAAATAAATTTCATCCTCTGTGAAATAATGTGCCTGAATCACGTCGATCTTCTTTTCGATCTGTTTCACTACCTTCTCAATGATGTCCTTATCAGTCCAGGCTGTTATTGTATACTTATGTACACCTTTAATAGAAGAAGCAGATACATTCAGACTCTCAATATTTATTTGCCGACGGGTAAATACAGCAGTTACCTGATTCAGCAACCCGGCTATATTCTCCGAATGAACAATGATTGTATATAACGTTTTATCACTCATAACTCTAATTTTTTAAATGCGAACCCTCAACTCTCCATTCTCAACTCTCAACTTCTCCTAGCACTCCAGCAACATCTGGTTTACCGAACCACCTGGAGGAGTCATCGGCAAAACATTGCCTTCTTCCACCACGCAAGCTTCGAGCAGGAACGGACCGTCCGTTGCCAGCATTTCAGCAATAGCTTCCTTCAGTTCTTCACGAGTGAAAGCACGTTTGGAAGGAATATCATAAGCCGAGGCCACTTTCATATAATCCGGATTCAACATCGGGGTAAACGAATAGCGACGGTTGAAAAACATAGCTTGCCACTGACGTACGTTTCCTAGGTAATTATTGTTCAGGCAGATAATCTTCACCGGAGCCTTCTGCTCCATAATCGTACCCAGTTCCTGAATATTCATTTGCAGTCCGCCATCTCCCATAAATACGCATACGGTGCGTTCCGGTGCTCCGAAAGTTGCCCCGATAGCTGCGGGAAGCCCGAAGCCCATTGTTCCAAGTCCTCCGGAAGTAATGATACTGCGTTCTTTCGTATATTTAAAGTAGCGTGCAGATATCATCTGATTTTGACCTACATCTGTTACCAAAACAGCTTCATGGTGAGTAGCATCACTTACCGCACGTACCACTTCCCCCATACTCAAAGAGTTTGTGGCAGGATGAAGTTCGGGACGGATTACTTTTTCCTCCTCTACTTTCTCATATTCTTTGAAGCTATCAATCCATTCGGTATGAGTGTTCTTTTTCAGAAGTTTCGTCACAGAAGCCAGTGTTTCCTTGCAATCTCCCAATACAGCTACATCTACCTTTACATTCTTATTAACTTCCGCAGGATCGATATCAAAATGAATCACTTTTGCCTGTTTGGCATAAGTAGCCAAATTACCGGTCACACGGTCGTCAAAACGCATACCAACAGCAATCAGCACATCACATTTATTGGTATTGATATTCGGTCCCAGATTGCCGTGCATACCCAACATACCTTTATTCAACGGATGTTCTGTTGGCAAAGCCGAAAGCCCGAGCAGCGTACAACCCGCAGGCATATCCGCTTTTTCGATAAACTCGCGCAATTCGCTCTGTGCATTTCCCTGTTCAACACCTTGTCCAACCAATACAAGCGGACGTTCAGCGTTATTAATCAGTTCGGCAGCAGCCTGTACAGACTCCTCGTCCGTATCGGGAACAGGAACATAGCTACGGATAAAATCGACTTTCGTCGGTTCGTATTTCGTTTTCTCTACTTGCGCATTTTTGGCAAAGTCCAGTACCACCGGCCCCGGACGACCACTACGAGCAATGTAAAACGCACGTGCTACCGCCCAGGCTACATCTTCCGCACGGCGAATCTGATAACTCCATTTAGTGATTGGCTGGGTGATACCTACCAAGTCAACTTCCTGAAAAGCATCCGTCCCAAGAAAGCCTGTTCCGACCTGTCCGGCAATCACTACGATAGGCGTACTATCGATCATCGCATCCGCAATGCCTGTTACCGTATTGGTTGCTCCGGGACCGCTCGTCACCAGGCAAACACCTACATCACCCGATACACGGGCATAACCCTGTGCGGCATGGGCAGCTCCCTGTTCGTGACGAACCAAGATATGATTCAATATATTTTGATGATCGTACAAGGCATCGAATACCGGCATAATAGAACCACCGGGGTAACCAAAGATGGTAGTCACTCCCTGATGTTCCAAGGAGCGCATCAAAGCCTCTGCACCTGTTATTAAATCTTTCATATTAGTTGATAGTTGATAAATGATAAATGATAGTTGAGAAATGACAGTTGAAAATGAATGGTTTACAATCATTGCGCTAAGTGCTGCGCAGCTAACTATTACCTATCAACTATCACCAACTATATTATATAATTCTCACTGCTCCCTTATCGGCAGAGCTTACCATGCTGGCATACGCCTTCAGGCTCTTCGGTACATAACGGTCACGAGTAACAGGAGTCATCGGACGGGCCGCCAGTTCTTCATCCGTCAGTCGCACGTTAATCTTCCGGGCCGGAATATCGATTTCGATAATGTCTCCGTCTACAATTTTTCCGACATTGCCTCCAGCTGCCGCTTCAGGAGAAATATGTCCGATACTCAATCCGGAAGTTCCACCGCTGAAACGTCCGTCGGTAATCAAAGCACATTCTTTTCCGAGATGACGGGATTTTATATAAGAGGTAGGATAAAGCATTTCCTGCATACCGGGACCACCCTTCGGACCTTCGTGCGTGATGACGACGACGTCGCCACTGACGACTCGACCTCCGAGGATGCCTTCACAGGCTGCTTCTTGCGAATCAAATACTTTGGCAGGTCCGGTAAACTTCCAGATACTTTCGTCTACACCTGCTGTTTTTACTACACAACCATCTTGAGCAATATTACCTTTCAATACGGCCAGTCCGCCGTCTTTGCTGTAAGCATGTTCCAAGTCACGAATACATCCGTTTGCACGGTCCTTATCCAGTTCCTTATAGTACATACCTTGTGAACCAAGTACGAGATTGAATTTATTTCCGGCTGCGCTCGAATATTTCTTAATTGCTTTTTCGCTCACATTCGGGCTGGTGATTGAATATTCATTAATGGCTTCTGCCAGTGACATTCCGTCTACCCGACGAACGGATGTATCTATCAAACCTCCCTTTGCCAGTTCGTCCATAATGGCAATGATACCACCGGCACGGTTTACATCCTGAATATGATATTTCTGTGTATTGGGAGCCACCTTGCAGAGACAAGGAGCCTTGCGGGAAAGCATGTCGATATCATCCATCTTGAAGTCTACCTCTGCTTCGTGAGCAACAGCCAACAAGTGAAGAACCGTATTGGTAGATCCCCCCATTGCTATATCCAGCGTCATGGCGTTCAGGAAAGCCTGACGGGTAGCGATGCTACGGGGAAGTACACTTTCGTCTCCTTCTTCATAATATAATTTTGCATTTTTCACGATCAGTTCCGCAGCGTCTTTGAAAAGTTGCGTACGGTTTTCGTGTGTCGCTACAATGGTTCCGTTGCCGGGAAGAGCCAGTCCGATTGCTTCATTCAGGCAGTTCATCGAGTTGGCGGTAAACATACCGGAGCAGCATCCGCAAGTAGGACAAGCATTTTGCTCGATATTCGCTACTTCCTGATCGCTAACACTCTCGTCGGCCGATTTAATCATCGCATCGATCAAATCCAGGTGCTGGCCATTCCATTCTCCCGCTTCCATCGGACCACCCGATACAAATACGGCAGGGATATTCAGACGCATAGCCGCCATTAACATTCCGGGAGTGATCTTATCGCAATTACTGATACATACCATTGCATCCGCCTTGTGCGCATTAACCATATATTCTACGCTATCTGCAATGATGTCACGTGAAGGAAGCGAATAAAGCATACCGTCATGTCCCATTGCTATACCATCGTCGATAGCTATTGTATTGAATTCCGCAGCGAAGCATCCCAGCTTCTCAATCTCTGCCTTCACCAGCTGACCGATTTCATGTAGGTGTACATGCCCCGGGACAAACTGTGTGAACGAATTGACGATAGCGATAATGGGTTTACCCATTTGATTCTTCTTCATGCCGTTGGCTGCCCACAATGCACGGGCTCCCGCCATCCGACGGCCTTGTGTACTAAACGAACTGCGTAATTGCTTTTTCATTTCAATCTATCTTTTAATTAAAGAGCCTTCCTCACACAAGTGAGAAAGGCTCTAAATTCTATCTTTTATGGTACGAACACATACAACACAAAAACCTTTCTCACGCTCTTGATGGGACCACCACGACGCGAATAATATGCAGGACTGCTAGGTTAATAGATGTATGTAACATATTCATATCTTCTTTTCTTTATTTTCGTGCTGCAAAGGTAAGGGCTTTTTTATTATATCCAAACAAATCGAAGAAAAAAATCACTTAAAAGCGAATAATTGTAAGAAAAGAGAGGTATTATTTCTCTATTTTATCACTTAAAGGTTGAATTTACAACTATTATCTAACTGCGCACCTCACTTCCTTTTTCTGACAAAAGCACTTAATAATCTGAAATTTACCCTCCCTATACCGGAGTACAAGCAAATAATTCGTATCTTTGTAGACCCGTATTTACGGGAATTATTAATCAGAAACAAAAAAGATCAGATGGAAACAGTAGAAAACAAGTACATTACCGTTGCATACAAACTATATACAATGGAAGATGGTGAAAAAGAGTTGTTCGAAGAAGCAAAAGCAGAACATCCCTTTCAATTCATTTCAGGATTAGGAACAACACTCGAAGATTTCGAAAATCAGATAACTGCTCTTTCTAAAGGTGATAAATTTGATTTTACCATTCCGGCAGATAAGGCTTACGGACAATATGACGAACAACACGTTATTGACCTCCCCAAAAATATTTTTGAAATAGATGGCAAGTTTGACAGCGAACGTATTAAAGAAGGTAACATCGTACCTTTGATGACTGGTGACGGTCAGCGCGTAAATGCCAGCGTAGTAGAAATCAAACCGGATGTTGTAGTAGTTGACCTCAATCACCCGTTGGCTGGTGCCGACCTGATTTTCGAAGGTGAAATACTGGAAAGCCGTCCTGCTACTAACGAAGAAATCCAGGAATTGGTGAAAATGATGAGTGGCGAAGGTGGTTGCGGTTGCGGATGCGACAGCTGCGGTGATGGCTGTGGCGACGACTGCGGTTGCGAAGGCGGACACTGTCATTAATTGAAGTATTAAGTATAAAGTATTAAGTATTAATTTCGTGCGAATATAGCCGGAGTTTTAATACTTAATACTTTTTTTATGCCGTCATTCCGGCTAATACTTAATGCCTAATACTTAATACTTGATACTTAATACTTAAAATCAGCATCCTTTGTGCGTCATGATGTCAAGCACCATTTTATCCGTTTCGTTCATGGCTTGCGAGCCGATTCTTGTCAGGTTACGGATACTTTGGTCTACATCTTCATCTATAATTCCTTCTACGGAAGTCACACAACGGTCTTCCATTGCCATCATGGCAGACAGTACGGCTGTCGAAACTCCGGTGGTTACCTTCAAGGCACAACTCGGTTTTGCACCGTCACAAATCATTCCTGTCAAATTGGCAATCATGTTTTGAACAGCGAAGGCAACCTGATTGTAGTTTCCTCCCATTAACCAGGTGATTCCACAACTGGAACCTGTGGCAGCTACCACACAACCACACAAAGCAGACAGACGCCCCAAACTTTGTTTGATATATATAACAGTGAGATGGCTAAGCATTAAAGCACGGATCAGTTCTTCTTCACTTTTTCCGTTTTCTTCTGCAAAGACAACGACAGGAAGTGTAGCGGATATCCCCTGATTACCACTGCCGGAATTACTCATTACAGGAATCATAGCGCCAGCCATACGGGCGTCGCAGGCAGCCGACGTATAAGAGAGGATATGAGAAAACACGCTATCCCCCATCACTTTATGCTCATAAGTTCCCCGAAGCATTTTCCCTAAAGAATGTCCGTAGTTACCTTTAAATGCTTGTTCGGCAGCAGCTTTGTTCAAACGGGCTGTGTCAAGGATGAAACGGATTTCATCCAGCGGAGCAGTCAGTGCAAAATCATAGACCTTGCGCAAATTTAGTTCGAGCGAAGCCTCTTCCTCTTCTTCGCTAGCTGTCTGTTGATTGTCGAGCAACATTTGTTCATCTTTGGCTATATATATAAAAGTAGTATGTCCACCGGCAATGATGGCTTTAGCCGTTTTATCTCCCGTTTTACAGTTCACTTCAATATAAAGCTTTTCCGTAATATCTTCTTTTAGAGAAATACAAATCCGTTTTTCTGCGATAAACAGTTTTCCCTGTTCCACCGCTTCCGATGTACAATCCCTCAACACCTCCAACTGATAATCTGATTTGCCAATCAACGCACCCAAAGCAACCGCTATGGGAAGCCCGACCATACCCGTTCCCGGGATTCCTACTCCCATAGCATTCTTTAATATATTAGCACTTAACAGGACTTCTATCTTTTCCGGTTTCGCTCCCAATGTTTCGGCAGCCTTAGCAACACAAAGCGCTACTGCGATAGGTTCCGTACATCCGATAGCCGGAATGACCTCCTTCTTAATCAATTCTATAATTTGCCTTCTTTCTGATTCAGTCATAGACTTATAAGTTTTGATTCCACAAAAATAGGAAATTCTTTCTTTTCCAACATTCTATAATGAACAAATAAAATCTCATATTGTTATAAAATCTCCCATATACCAAACTTTAACAGAAAGAATTGATAGAAAAATGAAAGCAAAACACGTAATTGTCTATTTGCTACTAGCTATTGTTTCCTCTTCATGCATCCGCGAAGAAGCTCTCAATGCAGAAGCAGACATATTAAGTTGTATACTACCGGGAGTAGCCATGACAACCAGCCCTATTATTAACAATAATTCCATAACTATCTTTGTCGGTCCGGGAACTGATATTTCAGAACTCAAACCTGAATTTACATTGACTCCAGGAGCTACGATCAGTCCACTTAGCGGCACAGAACGAAATTTCAATACCCCACAGGAATATACTGTCACAGCTGCCGACGGTATTTGGAAAAAAGCATATACAGTATCAGTGATCGACACGGAACTTGCCACGAACTATAACTTCGAAGATACACTGGGCGGAAAGAAGTACTACATATTTGTAGAACGCGAAAGAGATAAGGTCGTCATGGAATGGGCCAGCGGAAATGCGGGTTATGCCATGACCGGAGTAGCCAAAACAGCCGATGATTATCCCACTTTCCAAATAACGGACGGAAAAGCCGGCAAATGCCTCTCCTTAGTGACACGCAGTACCGGATTCTTCGGTCAGCTAGCAGGAATGCCTATTGCGGCAGGAAATCTGTTTATCGGTTCTTTCGATGTGAGTAACGCAATGAGCAATCCACTGAAAGCGACTAAATTCGGCCTTCCTTTCCGGCATGTACCCACTTATCTAGCTGGTTATTATAAATACAAAGCAGGAGATCAGTTTACAGAGGGAGGAAAACCTGTGAACGGGAAACGGGACATCTGTGACATATATGCCATCATGTACGAAACCAGTGAATCTGTTCCCACTCTCGACGGAACGAATGCATTCACCAGTCCGAACCTGATTTCAACAGCACGGATTAATAATGCCAAAGAAACGAACGAATGGACTTACTTTAAACTTCCTTTCATCACTCTCCCCGGAAAATTCATTGATAAGGAGAAGCTAAGGGATGGGAAATATAATATAGCCATTGTGTTTACCTCAAGTCTGGAAGGAGATCATTTTAACGGAGCAATCGGAAGTACATTACTGATCGACGAGGCCGAGTTAATCTATCACTCGGAAAATTAGCGGGATTTCGATGAAGGATTTTCCATAACAATACCTCATAATACACTCAAGCAATGTACCCACACAAAACGTGCACATTATCAAACGAACGGAATTAAATAACTTTATAACAACCATAATGATGAAAATCTATCCGTATATATTCAGTTTATTAGCCTGTATAGGAATAGCTCTCCCCGGCTATTCACAGGTAGACCGAAATGAAACGCTGATCCGTTCCGCCCTTCACGGACTGGAATATGCAATCAAAGCAGGTTTCAGCATTGGCGGCACAGCCCCGCTTCCCCTTCCGGTAGAAATCCGTTCGATTGACGGATATAACCCGACACTGGCCATCAGCATAGGGGGCGAAGTAACCAAATGGATTGCCGTTCAGAACAAACTCGGAATCATAGTCGGACTCCGGCTCGAAAACAAAGCAATGACCACCGAAGCCACCGTAAAAAATTACAATATGGAAATTCTCGGACAAGGAGGTGAAAGAATCAGCGGAGTATGGACGGGCGGAGTGAAAACCAAAGTACATACCGCCGGACTGACTATACCTCTAATGGCTACCTACAAACTAAGTAACCGATGGAACATCAAAGCCGGACCTTATTTCTCGTATCTGCTTTCAAGAGAATTTTCAGGTCATGTGTACGAAGGATATTTGCGGGAAGATGATCCCACCGGTCCGAAAGTAGAATTTACCGACGGCAAAATTGCAACCTACGATTTCTCGGACGACTTGAGACATTTCCAGTGGGGATTACAGGTGGGAGCCGGATGGCGAGCTTTCAAGCACCTCAATGTGTATGCTGATCTCACCTGGGGATTGAACGATATATTTAAAAGCAATTTTAATACAATCACTTTTGCAATGTATCCTATCTATTTGAATATAGGTTTTGGGTACGCATTTTAAGTCTCACCACAGATTACACAGATTAACACAGATTGATTTATAAGTCATAGACTATCAATATAAATAATCTGTGTTAATCTGTGTAATCTGTGGTGAATAAGGAATTAATTTCCACCAGACTCCGCCACCTGTTTCACTCCGGAATAGGTCACTTTTACAGTCTGTTGCAATGTAGGCACTTTCACGTTAATGGTCATGTCTGCATTTCCATCTTCTACCGTTCCCGTAACAGTTACAGGACAGGTACCCAAAGCAGCGGCATTTCCCTCAAACGTAAGGTCTTGCTGTCCGGTAAATGTAGACACCCCTTCCCCCTTCTTCACTTCGCACTTATCAACAACAATATCTCCAAATTTCAGGATCTGTTGGTTGATAAACAGTTCAAACTCCTTCAATTCAATCTTCACTTCCGTATTGCTGACTTGCGAGAGAGTGATAAACTTCTCTATTCCATCTCCTATGACAATTTCCTGGTCAGAACCATCCGGTATCATGGATATATCCAGATTTCCCCAATACGTTCCGACTACATCCGGAGCCGTTATCGCAGCTTCCTCTTCAGGAGGATTCCCATTATTCTTGTTATCACTGTCGTCATCGTCACTGCTACAAGCAGCAAAGAAAGTAAGAGAGCAGACCAATGCCAATAAATACAATAGATTCTTTTTCATACGTCTTTGGTTTAGTTATTATAATAAATTTCGTCCCTTATAAACTAAAAAGAAGAAAAAAGGTTCAATATGCTTCCTTTTTCGAAGATATTTCGAGTTCACAACTTTCTTATCGAAAACTTTGTTATATTTGCATATAGTAATTTTAAAAAAGCCACAACTATGTTTAATTCATTTGGCAATATCTTTCGGCTCACAAGTTTCGGTGAGTCTCATGGAAAAGGAGTTGGAGGAGTGATTGACGGATTTCCGGCAGGAATTGTCATCGACGAAGAATTTGTACAACAAGAACTTAATCGCCGCCGTCCGGGACAATCCATTCTTACCACTGCACGTAAAGAAGCTGATAAAGTTGAGTTTCTTTCAGGCATTTTTGAAGGGAAATCCACCGGATGCCCTATTGGTTTTATCGTTTGGAATGAAAACCAACACTCCAATGACTACAACAATCTGAAAAATGTATATCGTCCTTCACACGCTGATTACACGTACACAGTGAAATACGGAATCCGTGACCACCGTGGCGGCGGACGTTCTTCCGCACGCGAAACGATTTCGCGCGTAGTAGCCGGTGCATTGGCTAAGTTAGCACTTCGTCAACTGGGTATCAATATCACTGCCTATACTTCGCAGGTAGGTCCTATCAAATTGGAGGGTACTTACTCGGATTACGACCTCGATTTGATAGAAACAAACGATGTACGTTGTCCGGACCCGGAAAAAGCAAAAGAAATGGCAGACCTTATATATAAGGTGAAAGGAGAAGGCGACACCATCGGTGGCACACTGACCTGCGTCATCAAGGGATGCCCCATCGGACTTGGACAACCTGTTTTCGGCAAACTCCATGCTGCCTTGGGTAACGCCATGTTAAGCATTAACGCTGCCAAAGCATTCGAATACGGCGAAGGATTCAAAGGACTAAAAATGAAAGGTTCCGAACAGAACGATGTTTTCTATAATAACAACGGACGCATCGAGACACATACCAACCACTCCGGAGGTATCCAGGGAGGATTGAGTAATGGTCAGGATATTTATTTCCGTGTAGTATTCAAACCGATTGCAACGTTGCTGATGGAACAGGAAACCGTCAACATTGATGGAATCGACACCACCCTGAAAGCACGCGGACGCCATGACGCTTGTGTACTGCCCCGTGCCGTGCCTATCGTAGAAGCAATGGCCGCCATGACTATACTTGATTATTACTTACTGGATAAAACAACGCAACTGTAATGAACGAAATTCAGAAATACATAATAGCGCACGAACCGAAAATGATGAATGACCTGTTCAGTCTCATCCGTATCCCCAGTATCAGTGCTCTGCCGGAGCATCACGATGATATGCTGGCTTGTGCAGAACGCTGGGCGCAGTTGTTACTTGAAGCTGGAGCAGATGAAGCATTGGTGATGCCCTCAAAGGGCAATCCGATTGTTTTCGCTCAAAAGATGGTCGACCCGGACGCAAAGACCGTATTGGTTTATGCTCATTACGATGTAATGCCGGCCGAATCGCTGGAACTTTGGAAGAGCCAACCATTTGAACCGGAAATACGGAACGGATATATCTGGGCGCGTGGAGCAGATGACGACAAAGGACAATCATTCATCCAGGTGAAAGCGTTCGAGTATCTCGTCAAAAACGGATTGCTGAAGAATAATGTAAAATTCATCTTCGAAGGTGAAGAAGAAATAGGCTCACCCAGCCTGGAAGCTTTCTGCGAAGAGCACAAAGAGTTGCTGAAGGCAGATGTCATCCTTGTCTCGGATACGAGTATGCTGGGAGCTGAACTTCCGTCTTTAACGACTGGTCTTCGCGGACTGGCTTATTGGGAAATAGAAGTGACTGGGCCGAACCGTGATTTACACTCCGGACATTTCGGTGGTGCGGTGGCTAATCCCATCAACACACTTTGCCAGATTATCAGCAAGGTGACGGATGCCGACGGACGGATTACCGTTCCCGGATTCTATGACGATGTGGAAGAAGTTCCGCAAGCCGAACGGGAAATGATTGCGCATATTCCTTTTGACGAAAAGAAATACAAAGAAGCAATCGGCGTAAAAAAGCTTTTCGGAGAAAAAGGATACAGCACATTGGAACGTAACAGCTGTCGTCCGTCTTTTGACGTATGTGGCATTTGGGGCGGATATACGGGAGAAGGTTCTAAAACCGTACTTCCTTCAAAGGCGTATGCCAAAGTTTCCTGCCGGTTAGTTCCGCATCAGGATCATCATAAGATTTCGCAGATGTTTGCAGAGTATATTTCAAGCATTGCTCCGGAAACTGTTCAGGTGAAAGTGACTCCGATGCATGGAGGACAAGGATACGTATGCCCGATTTCGCTTTCTGCTTATCAGGCTGCCGAAAAAGGCTTTGAAATTGCTTTCGGAAAGAAACCGCTGGCAGTACGCCGTGGTGGTAGTATTCCTATCATTTCTACTTTTGAACAAGTATTGGGAATCAAAACTGTATTGATGGGATTCGGTTTGGAATCAGACGCCATCCATTCACCAAACGAAAACTTTTCACTGGATATTTTCCGTAAAGGGATAGAGGCAGTCATTGAATTTCATCAAGAATACGCCAGACGATAAAGCGGACAGACAAAAAGTCTAATTATAAACGGTATATAAAAAAGAGCGATGGACAAGTGTTTGATTACAAACCTGTCCACCGCTCTTTTTATATATTTACAGATACCAACAAATTACATGACCGGAGTCTGGAAAAGGAAAGTAAACGATTGACTGTCTTTCAAATCCTTCACTGCATCACCTGCATAAATCTCTCCCTTTGTCAGAGACAATTTCTTAATCCCTGCTTTCGGACTAAAATCTATTTTCTTCAAGTCCAGCCAAAACATATTCGGTGTCAAAGTAGATTCGAAATAATACACTTTATTCTTCTGATCGGAAACGGAACGCCAACGGGTAGAAGAAATATAAGGCTTCTCCGGCGTGTTAATACCAAATGGTACAGAAACATTACGCATCACACTCAATACACTGGGAACTGCAATTTTTGCATCAGCAGTTTGCGGAATGGCATGAATGTAGAAAGAAGCCCTGACAAAGCGGTCACTCGCACGATTTGTTCCCGGTAGCATCTGTAAGCCACCAATTTCTTTCCAATAATCATTAATAGCCAATTGATAGTCATATCGGGGAGAATTTGTCATCACCCGGTATTCTTTCCCTTCGTGAATACTTAATTTTCCATCCAAATATTCCAATACAGCCGTATTCCCAGTTTCATCGGTTATAGCCAGATGCAAGGTAGATTCCGGTCCCCCATTCGGCATACGGGGAGCATCAATCCGGAAAGTCTCTTTTTTCAGTTCATCCACGGCTTCGCGTACCGTAGCAAAGTTATCAAGCACATACTGTGTCCAAATGCTGATTCCCATTGCCGGACGGGTATCACCGGGAAGAGAGTAAATAGATTCCGGTAAGAAAAGCAGACTCGCCACCAATCCTTTCTCGTTCATTCCATCGCAAGTACCAATATCATATCCTGTGGCAATTACACTTCCGTATTTGGCAGTCCAGTTCACCGTTTTATCCTTGTTATGTCCCGCACGCTGAATACCACGTGGAAACACATAGATATTCGTCATGATATCTTCTTTCCAGTCCATGGTACGCCCCGTTATCACCATCTGGTCAGGACCTATGTATACTGCACGCGTACATGCTTCCACAGGCTGTATACTCCCCAAAGAGACGGCAACCAACACCAATGCAACTCCTGCTAATTGTTTCTTCATATTCTTTCTTTTTAAATAATTGATACTCTTATTTATAAATAACAAATATGACACGATTATTGCCTACAAGAAAGATGATTTTAATGAAAAAAAAGAATTTATTCAGTGAATGAGGAAGTTTTTGGTTTTCGATGCATGACAGTTATCATCGCAGAACTCATTTCTAGCGATAGATATTAAATAAATGAAAAGGATATGCATAAAGTATTACGCGGAGGCAGTTATTACACCTTCGAGAAATACTGTAAAGTCACCAGCCGTTATGGAGTGACCCCACAACGGTGGGATATTGATTACGGGTTGCGGTTAGTAGTGTCTCTCTAACTTATGTATAAATGTTAAGTCGGCTTATTAATCGGCCAATCTATAAAGCTCATATCCTCCCAATGCCAGTATGTAGGGCAGATTATAAATTACATCAGCATCCTTCTCTACCTCTTCGGGATGCTTTTGTAGTAGTTCGTAGAAAGGCATAATAAGAGGATGTTGCAAAAATACCTTATCCTTCACCTTAGCACGTTTCCAACCGGCCACCGTACGCTCGGCATTCCATCGGTACTTCTCCATGCGTACTAACAGATACAAAACTTGAGCTGGCAGATCTTCATTGAACATAGATTCGGATATGTGTGCCGGTGAGTGGTCACTCCGTCTGATGCCGTAGCCCAATGTGCGACAAAATACACTATAGGCATCTAGTTGATAGCGGTTAGCCCAACGCAACGGCTCGCTTAGTTTATTCCACAAATACTGCGCCTGGTGGTTCATCAAAATAAAGTCGGCAGAATGGTTACCATAGGATTCATACATCTTCTTCAATACCTCTTTTTGTTTGAGGCTTTCATCAGCATAACAACAATCGTATAAGTAGTTCACATACAAAGCCAGTTTATCTTGCAAGATGTTTTTCTTTATTCCCCTGTCTACCATACCAAACACCTTGACATAGCGATAGCGTCCCTTCTCGTCGTCCACCATCGACGACAAATCATTATTAAACTCCTGACGGATTAGCACACGACACTGATACTGATAAACTTCATGTGGTAAGTTGAGTCCTAATGAAAGACTCAAATCAGGATCATGCACACAAATGGCCACTGTAAGCATACAATGCTTATTTTGTGCCCACTGCTGCAGGCGGGTACGCATAGCAGTACTGCAAATATCGTCATGGCAATATTCCACCTCAATATCATCTATTTGGCTCTCTATATAGGGGAATTGAGCTTTGAAGTAGTCTTTCTGTGCCTCCATCTCGCGATCCACTAAAGTGATACGGGTACGTATACGTTCATCTGCAGGCAGACGGTCATCATAATTGGCATAATGGCAGATACGCAATGCTTCGAGTAGCAACGAACGTCCCACTCGGTTGAATCCCACGATAACCAGATGCACATAGTCTTGACTGGTAGCACTCCAACTTCCATCAGGTTGTTGTGTAATGC
Organism: Bacteroides sp. D22; assembly: GCF_000163675.1. Lineage (NCBI taxonomy): Bacteria > Pseudomonadati > Bacteroidota > Bacteroidia > Bacteroidales > Bacteroidaceae > Bacteroides > Bacteroides sp. D22. The sequence continues at coordinate 199,872 of NZ_GG774795.1, forward strand.
TTATGGGGCGATAATCCAGCGGATCATAACGCCTTTCACAATCAGCTCCATAAAGGCTCCATAGCTGCCGGGCCAAGTTTTCATGGAGATTAAAGGGCCGAAAGAAAATATTAGGCTTGCCTTCTATACAAAAGACTTCGGGCGGCAGATTCATTTTCTGTATGTTAGAATACGAAGGGATGCTATCAAACTGTACATACACAGGCATCATCTTACCATCATAACATTTACCACGCAGAGTACTTACCAAGTGCACAATAGCTATATTTTTAGCATCGCGCCCGTAACGTTCTTCATCACCCAGCACATATACTTCAATAGCACTCTCTATGTTCAACCGCTGAAGTTCTTCGATCGACTCAATGTTGCCAAAGTAAACAAGCACTTGTCGCTCAACTTCAACAGGCAGGGCCGACTGTATACGATGCCGCACCGTTGCCGACTCCATACCGCTCATCAGCAAAATACGTGCCGAAGGACATTCGTCATACAGTTCACGTATCATATTGATAGACAATTCGTTGAATCCGATCAGTACATAATGATTTTTTATATTACGGTAGGTCATTCGCCCCGCGTATACCACTCCCACACGCCGCTCTATAATATTAGAGATAGTAGAGATGAGCACACCGCCCAGTAAAACGGATCCCGAAATACTGATAAGTCCCACTAATATCCTGTTAGGCCAGGCAGTCTCTTCTATTTGGTTACCGGGATCGACAAAGTTGTTGTACACTGCCCAGAGCCTTTCTCCCCATTCCTCGTGTCCATGCAATTGGATGGAAAAGAGCATCACGATAATAAAAAAGATAGCCAGCGCCGTAGCAATGGTAACGAGTAGCAAGGTGAGCTGTGACTTGATACCGCCCGAAATGGTGCGATCTATATATTCTTGCGAGAATATCTTCTTGTAGTAGTTTGCAAAACGGTTCATAGTAGTCCATATAGATTTATGTACAAATATAGTGTATTTTTCTATAAATCAAGTAGTTTTCCACTAAACTATTTCAGCCATACACTTTACCTTGTTACTGTGCGGAAAATTAGAAATTCTTCCGGAAAGTACATCCATTTCTCCATTCCGAACACCCGTAAGCAGTCTTCCCTTTAATGATGGTTCCTTTACCACAAAGTGGACAGGGTTGACCTACAAACGCATCTACCTCACCTGCCGCAGAAGGAGTTGAAGCTGCCATGGCCACCGGAGCAGGAGAACCGGGCGAATCAGTCTTCACTTCATTCGTCGTTTTTTCCGCTTTTGGTTTCTTTTCTTTCGGTGTACTCGGTTTTCGTTCACGCTTTTTAGGTTCTTTCTTCTCTTTCTCTTCGGCTTTTGCAGCAACTGCGTCCTGAATAGTTATGCGTCGATTCGTATTATCAGAAAGTACACTCATTACGATCTCTGAAACCATCTGCTTTAGTTCTTCGAGGAACTGGCGGGCATCGTATGTTTTCTTTTCAATCTCACGCAACTTCTTTTCCCAAATACCTGTCAATTCTGCCGATTTCAATAATTCTTCGTGAATAAGCTGCACCAACTCCACTCCTGTCGGGGTGGCAATCAGGTTCTTTCTTTCCTTACAGATATAATTTCGCTTGAACAACGTCTCAATGATTGCAGCACGGGTAGACGGACGACCGATACCATTCTCTTTCAAAGCATCGCGAAGTTCATCATTGTCCACCAGTTTTCCGGCTGTTTCCATTGCACGAAGCAAGGTTGCTTCAGTATAAGGTCTGGGCGGCTGTGTCCATTTTTCATTCAGGTCCGGAATATGAGGACCACTTTCACCCTTCACAAAAGCAGGAAGTACATTTTCATCCTCTTCCTCTTTTTCTTCAGTAGGGTCTTTTACTTCCTTGGCAAACACGACACGCCATCCCGGTTCCAGAATTTGTTTTCCGGTTACCCGAAACTCTATCTTATCCACTTCTCCCATCACAGTGGTAGTAGAAATTTTACAGTCCGGATAGAACACGGCTATAAAACGACGGGCTATCAAGTCGTAGACACGACGTTCCATATCCGTCAAGTTTTGAGCATAGACTCCGGTTGGGATAATGGCATGGTGATCCGTCACTTTCGAGTTGTCAAATACCTTTTTTGATTTAAGAAGTGTAGTGCCAGCTAACGGAGCTGTCAAGACTTCGTAATCACGGAGTCCTTTCAGGATAGCAGGACATTTCGGATAAATATCATCGCTCAAGAAAGTGGTATCCACACGCGGATAGGTAGCCACTTTCTTCTCATAAAGAGACTGGATCAGTTTCAGTGTTTCATCGGCCGAATAAGCGAATTTCTTGTTACATTCTACCTGAAGGGAAGTCAAATCGAACAAACGTGGAGCGTATTCCTTCCCGTCTTTCTTGCCGACATTGGTGACTACAAAAGGTAGGTCTTTCATACGTTCTACCAATGCTTCGCCTTCTTCCCGGTTGGCAATAGGGTCGATGCCCGGGTTATCTATTTTCTTTTTTCCGCCGTTCTTTTCCTCTTCCGCGGCAATTTCTTCATCACTTTTGCGAATGAGTGCAGAGAAAGTGGTATTACGATAGTTTGTTTTCAGTTCCCAATATTGTTTGGGTTCAAAATTGGCTATCTCCAATTGACGGTTGACAATCAATGCCAGCGTCGGTGTCTGTACACGACCGATAGAGAGCACCTGTTTGTTTTGACCGTATTTAAGGGTATAAAGACGGGTAGCGTTCATTCCCAACAGCCAATCACCCATCGCACGGGAAAGACCGGCTTCGTAAAGTGATTGAAATTCAGCTTGGTCTTTCAGTTTCGAGAATCCTTCACGAATAGCTTCTTCCGTCAACGAAGAAATCCACAGGCGCTTCACCGGACAGCGTGCGCCAGCTTTTTGCATCACCCAGCGCTGAATCAATTCTCCCTCCTGCCCGGCATCACCGCAATTGATGATTTCATCCGCATTCTGCATCAGCCACTCTATCACATGAAACTGCTTCTCAATACCCGGATCATGCCCAATCAGCTTGATACCGAAACGTGGCGGAATCATCGGCAGACTGCTCAAGCTCCATGATTTCCAGTTAGGGGTGTATTCATGTGGCTCCTTCAGGGTACAAAGATGCCCGAATGTCCAGGTCACCTGGTATCCGTTTCCTTCTATATATCCTTCTTTTCTGGTATGAGCGCCGAGTACTTCGGCTATATCACGTGCTACAGACGGCTTTTCGGCTATGCAAACTATCATTTTTTCTCTTCTTGTTTTTAAACTATCAGTTTGCAAAGTTACACGAATATTTCTCTTTGACGGCATGAAGATGCAAAAAATCCGGAACATGCGGTTTCCCTTCTCTTGAATATCTATTTTCAAAGAAGATTGGTAACTTTGTATGGGGAGTTTTTTTGCCTACTATAAAGTTGAAAAATATAAAAACATCTGCCACCTGCAACAAAACGCGTGTAACATGCTAGTTGATAAACAGTTGGAGCGTTGCAGATACCTGCGGCAGATGCGTTGCAGATACTTTATCTGCAACGCGTTATATAATCAAAGAAAAAGCCTTGATTCCTTTGTACAAAGCTATGGGAATAATTGGAGTGTCTCTACGGAGAAATTGTGGTGTCTCTAGGGGGAAACGACAGTATCCTTACGTAGAAACTGTAGTGTCCTGCCTTAGAAACGCTCGTTTCCTACGGTGGAAACTGCAATTTCCCGCCTCGAAACAGGAATTCAGCTGTTGGAGAAAAATGATTCATATTAAACCTCCCAACACTTCCACCCTTTGTTGGCACAGATATACACAATGTACGAACGAACATGGTAATTGGGGAATTTCCTTTTTGTATCTGCGGCATAACCTTTCACTTGCTCTACGTGTTCTGCCAGCGGTTCGGTGAGCGCAAGCATGCGGTCGGCATCTTTGGAACGATAGTATTTGAATTCCACCACGCGGTCGTCCGTGTAATAATCCGTGCCGGGGATGCCGATCATTTCAAAATCCGAACGACCGACGGAGTTATTTTGTTCGATGGCAAAAGTGTAACAATGGCTCAAATAGCGGGAGACAAGCTCGTAGAAAGAACAACGGATAAAGTTCTCGTTGATCTTATCGAAAACCTGTGCGGGGAATTGTCCCAGATATTGCTCGAAATAGTTCTGCACAAGGGGTTCAAAACTACGGTTGGAATCATAAAGTTCATAAACCGGGACGTAACGACTGGCGTTACCTTCGATCTTGTTCAATTGGTTGTAATAATCCATGTAGATGCTGCGCATGGTCATGTTGGGGAGCACCATGCGGTATGCACTCTTCAGGGTAGTCATACCTAAGTAGAACAAGCTGACGGGATAGAATTCTTTCTCAAAGAACTTCTTCTTGTTGAACTTACTGGATAAATCGCTGACGTTGTAAGACAGTTCATCGTCTATCACCAAGGCATCGAGCATCTCTTTGGCATTAGTAAGCGAAAGAGTTAAGCGGCGAATCCAATTGATGTCCGTACGCAGGTTCTCATCGATCAGTTCGGGCGGAATACTAGCAGTCTCCGCATAATTTTTAAAGAAATAGGTCAGAATGGTGGAATTAAAAAGGCGCTCACCACTGGGACTGAAACGATAACCGTCGTAGTTACTCACAATAAGTTGCCAGATTTCTTCAAACTGTTCTTCGCTACCGGAGTATTTGCGAAGTACATAACGCAAATATTTTTCCGTTTCAGTATATGTAAATCCAAGCATATTCAAAAAACCGGGTTTGAGTGTGAGGATTTCCGCAATGTTATAACCGCTAGTCAAATCGTCCATGGTGACAGGCAATACACCCGTGCAGAAACAGGTACGGATGCTACCTTCACCGATACCAGCTTTGATAACCTTAAAAAATGTACGCAAAAAACTGTCGTTGGTAGTCACTTCTTCATAAAGAGGGTCATTATAAGAAGTAAGCAGTTGATTGGTGAAGTTGTCATATTCATCAATAAGGATATAGGCTTTAGGAAGTCCGTACAGACGGATATAGGCAAGAGCTTCTTCAAGCATCTGGGCTGCATTCCCTCGATTGGTGAACTGGAAATCACCAAACAAATCACGATTATGCTCTACCATTATTTCTACAGGGCTACAATTCAAAGCGTCAAAGTTCCGCGCCAATCCTTGCATATCATTCGCCATCACCATTTTAGAAAAGTCATAACGAATCACCAAATACTGATTATGTTCTTGTGTTGGATGTGTACCCACCCACGTACCGCCAAAAAGTTCCTCAAAGCGGGGTGCCTTTGTACGGTCGTAATAAGAAGCCAACATTGAAATGAGCAGACTTTTCCCGAAGCGGCGGGGACGGAGAAAAACAGGAGCATTATAATCTTCAAGCCCCGGAATGTAATTTGTCTTATCGACATAATAAAAGCCACGTTCGCGAAGGTCTGCGAAGTCAGCCACTGCATATGGAATCGTTATTCTTGCCATAATCTTCAATCTTTTCTTTCGGTAGAGACAAAAGTACTAATAAAAAAGACGAAACGAAGTATATCCGTCATTCTTTCTTTAGATATAGATTGCATCTTCTTCAATACATCGGAAAACAAAGATAAACATTTAATATCAAATTAGTTTCAATGATACCACACTTTTTAGCAAGCATCATGTATAACTCTATACACAAAAGCTGCACAACTCTATGCACACATTGTGCATAGAGCTATGCAGCCTCTCTACATAAAATAAAGCTATATCAAAAGAAATGTTTCAACACAACCTCATTCGGAACTCTATTTATGCCGTAGGGTCGGGCACTTCTCCTCTTCCGCCTTCACTACTACCAGTGTCGGAGCCGCCTCCTGCTTCGGGTTTCGCACCGACGTAAAAAGTGACAATGGCGGTTCGTAGTGTTTTCAACGGTCACGGTGTTGTCAACCAACCAGATTTTCAATAAATTATTCAATTTATTATTTAATAATTCATTCATAGAGAAAGATTAGCATCCGCTAGTCAATAGAACTACCAATCTTTCTGAAACATATAATAATCTCTTACCGAGTATGGTACTTCTATCTGCGCCATTGTGGAACTCGAAAAATCCTCCGGTGCAGGGAATTTACATGAAATCCATGTCGCCCAAGGATCATTCCATACTCCCTCTTTTCCATAATCCATATAAGGGATATCTGCTCCCACCACCACATCTGTTCCACTAAGTGGAGTAAACCGCATCATGTTCATATATTCGCCTATTATGGTATTTTCCATCAAATTCATCTGTTCCTCTTGAGACATAGCGGCTATATCCCTGAGAAATATAGTCCCATATTTCTTTTCCGAAATTCCAGCTAAAGGACGTATGGTAGCATCTGTTTCGTAAGGCGCTAAAAAGTCCTCTAACGAACTCCAAGCGTAATCCAGATAGTTACCTACACTGATGCCCGCTTGCTCATCACAAAGTGCTTCGGTAGTTTCACGGGTATCAACCAACGTAAGCAATTTATCCGGCATCGCATTTTTCAATGCTTTTATCAATTTAGCATATGAAGTGTCATTGATGGGCGCCATTCCCTCTTTACCGTAACCTGCTCCTTTGTCCCAAAGGTTAATACCATCTAAATCGTAAAGACTGACAGCGGTTTGAACCTGTGCTGTAAAGTCACTGATTTGCGCATCTGTCAAATTTGCGAATCCCAATCCGGTTCCGCCACCCATGATGGCAAGACAGACTTTCAACCCATTCTCTTGCATAGGACGTAGATAGCGGATATGTTTTTTCAGTACATATTCCATATCAGTCGTATAGGTCAATACCGCACGCCCTTGCACCTCTTTCAAAAAAGCTGTGCGGACATTCAAGATATCTAATAAAGGACCTTTATAAATGTTCGTTTCTTCAAATCCTTCACTATAATCATAAGAATCGATACTAAGCGAAAACTGACCTGCAATCAAAGGATTCATGACTTCTGTGTCTATGTAAGCTATTACTGTACTCTGCTTTTCTCCCATCTCCTTTTTCTCTTCAACAGGATTAATGACGTAGTATATCTGATCAATCAGCTCCCCGGTCCCCGCATCAACAGCCTGAATTGGAAAAAGATAAGTATAATTGCTGTTTAAATATTCTCTTTTAAAAAGCAATTCTACATTCTCTGATTTCCGCTCTCCCGCCCGTATAGTCACAATAGCTTCTTTGCCTCCGTTTATCAATAAGGTATTTCCTAATCCGTTATTCCCTGGAATATTAAAATCAGAACCTAGAGTCTTTATTTTATACTCTTTACGGAATGTCTCTACTACAAAGCTTGTATAACTCCCTCCATCTTTCATTGTCTCATTATTTGCATAAGCATCCTCCATAGCAATCTTCAAAGTAATATCCTTTTCAAGTGGCTTTGGAAGAATAAGGCAAAGTTCATCTTTCCTTCCTAAATCAGTTTCATCACGTCCTTCCAAAGTTGGATCTCCAATACTGAGCAATACAATTTTACTCTCCGGACAAAACGTACTATTCAAAGCCCCCTTACTATTGACTGTTTCCACACCTTCAGTCGAACGTCCGTGCGTTACATCAGGATTGATGATCGCAGCATCGTCCTGACAGGCCAAGAGCATAAACAGCGCCCCCATTGCAACACACATATATTGTATTATCTTTTTCATCACTTACCTCCTTTTTTAGGTTATTGTTCATTGTTAATCTTCGGAACTTCGATTCCGCTAGGCCACAGTTCGGCATCCGTTTTACTGTAAGCCTCCACATGGTCGCTTGCTTTCCAATAAGGGACTACTTTCGCATTGTTCCCATGTCCTGTACGATCTTCGACTTCCATCCCTGTTCCCTCATCAAACTTCCAATAGGCACACAAAGCTGGTTCTTCAGTCGGGTCGGGAATATCATTCATATTCTCCCAAATCTGTTCTTGAGTACGAGCTACATTCCAAATGCGAGCTTCACATATTTCACCATCAAACTGACGACTTATATCATGCGATTCACCATAAGAACGACCGAAATAGAAATTAAAATCACCTCCATTACCAAATTCATCATCGGGTGCTTTGTCACCTAAACTAATTGTAGTCAAATCGCTTTTCCCATGAACGTTGCTAATGCTTTGCAACTGTCCATTCACATAGAAAGCAATAGTGGTATTAGCCAAATCCCATGTCAAAGCAACGTGATACCACTCACCTGGCAGCAACAGTTTTTGTTTACTGGATTCAGGGAATTTACCGAATGTACTTTGTACCTGCAACTGTTGATTCGGGAAGTTTGAGTCACCGATGCGCATCAAAAAATATTGTTCTATCCCCATGATGGAGGATATTTCTTGCTGGAAACTGTTCACTCTTATAATAGCCTCCATTGTCACAGAACTCAAATTATTTACAACATCCGCTGTCGGACTTCCCTTATCAAATCCCGGAACGGTGACATAGACATTTTTCAAATTCATCGCTGTTGTGATGGCACTAGAACGACGCACCAAATAATACATCGTACGTGAACCATCCATAACACCTACCCCTTCGGCTCCTCCAATAGAAAGCGGACAAAGATAAGTGGCATCAATTTCCAATTCATCAAGTTTCAAGAATTTTATGCTAACCTCTTCGGAAGTAGTTTTCCCTGCCGGAACTACAACCCTATCTTTTGACAATTGATAGTGTTCAGCAGGCAATATCTCATAATGCGTGTCGTTCTTTGCATTATATTCACTAGTCAACGAAGCGTCTACCTTCAAGCTGACCTTCACATCATCCCCTGCCGGATAAGACAATTTCACCGCAAAAGTCTTCGTCTGGCTTGTCACCTTCCGATTAAAAGTGAAAGTTTCTGTATTCTTACTAGCAGCTATATTCAGATACGCCGAATTGTCAAACGGTGACTTTTCGCTGTAATCCGTATTATCACAGGCAACCGGCAGAAATAACAAAACTGCGGCTGCAAAGCACTGATAAAGTTTATGTATTCTCATAGTTTACATCGTTTAGTGAGCCGAAGCAGGATTCAGGAATTGAATACCTCCACGGGTCTGTTTATAAATAATATCAGTATCGTAGTAATCGGCAGAGATATTGTAAATAGCAATACCTCCCAATAGCGTTTCCATATTGAGAGCACTATAAGCAGCTCCAGCGATGGCATTGCGCGTCACTCCGTTATAGTCGGTCAATGTACCGTCAGGAGTGACAGCCAACAGCAGGCGATCCGGAGCGGCCTTGCCATATCCGGTGGCATAAAATACGGAGGTTTCTATATCATATTCATCGGATGCACCGGAAATATCGAGTACGAAATAGTTGAAAAGGCTGCGCTGCGCTTCCGGCAACAAGGAAGGAGTACCCTCAAAAACTAACAGACACGGTGTCTGTCCCAAAGCATCCAGCAGCGGCTTTAACGCCGAGACGTCTACCGCAGAGCCTTCCGAACCGAGGGCAATCCCGTCAAATGTCCCTGCACGCACTGCCTCAACAGCAGAGGTTATAGAGGTATTCAGTTTATCTTTAGCCGTACAATCTATATAGTAAAGCACTTTCGTCCCATAATCCTCACGCACCAACTTCATATCTTCCCGGTCATATTCGGACAGACGGTCGGCATTACGCATCGTCACTATATCAATACTATCTGGCAACGCACGGAGAAAGTCCTTCTCACCGGTAGATACTTCCGGAGCATTATCCAACCGGGCATAAACAACAGCATGTTTCGTTGCTTTATATGCACGAAGATTCTGTGTGTACGCTGCATACTCCTGCGGATTCTGTTCCTTAAACCCATTCACCTGACTATCGTGTATTTCCATTTCCGTCCAGTCGTCGCAACTGATGGTGGCAACCGACAAGAAAGTAGTCAGTAGGCATAACTTAAAGATTGATTTATATTTCATAATCTCATTGATTTAAAGGTTCGTTCTAGTTTGAGGATTGACTATTCTCAATGGAATGGTCTTTCTTATCCCACCAAAGTTTAGTTCCTGCGGCATCGGGACCATTCAGCATTTCTACAGCTTGATCAATGTATTTCGGATTCCCTGTATATTCATCGGCCGGGAAAGGCAAACGACGGGGACCGATTGTTACATTCACACTATTATTGGGGTCTTTATTCTCCACGGCAGGCAACAATTTCGGATAGCCCGTACGACGATGTTCCGCCCATGCTTCCAGCCCCAGCGGGAATATTGCAATCCATTTTTGAGTAATGATACGCTCCAGGTTCCGTTCGAAATACTCCGCTCCAGGTTCCCAGGCAATCGTAATGGTACTTACCGCCGGATGGCTATACTTAATATCAGCCCCGTCCATCGGGTTCACATAGTCTATAGGCTTTTTCGTCGCATCCTTCACATATTGGTCCGCTCCGGTGGCTCCGCCACGCTCTTCGAATGAAAGGGCAATAGCCTTTTCATACAATGCCTGTGCATCGCCTCCCATATTCCAACCACGCAACGCGCCCTCGGCACGAAGGAAAGTCACCTCCGCCGCATTCATCCAAAGATAAGGGTCGGTGCTGGAAATCACCTGCTTTGAGTAAAGGTTAATCATGTCGTCTTTCTTCTGGGTAAATATGCCGATACGTACACCGTAATAATCGTATACATCGACTTTCTCGCCATCCTGATCGACTGTCTGCACACCTTTGACAAACATCTTATCCAAACGCGGATCTTCATAACCTTTCATAATAGAAACTAAATCGGCACTGATACGGTAGTCATTCCAGTTATTAAACAGCAACTCCGAACGGTTCTCCGCCACATGAAGCATGGCGTTATCCTCATTCGATTCAATCACTCCCGCTTCCACAGCCTTCTGCGCAATACGTTGCGCCTCGGTAGGATTGACATAGCTCATACGCATGGCAATGCGAAGTTGCATGGAATGTACAAACTTACGCCATTTGGAAATGTTACCGTAATACAAGTCTTCCAGTTTGCGGAAAGCCTCGGACGACAGGTCTTTGTTTTCCTCCAACACTTTATCCGCTTCTTCCAGTTCTTTCAGCATCTGTGTATATACCTGCTCCTGCGAATCGTAAGGGACAGCTAGGTCTTCACCCGAATTATCATTATCCATCATCTTCGAATAAGGAATCGGACCGTAAATGTCCGTCACACGATGCATGATACACACCCGGAGAATTTTACCGAAAGCTAATGCCACAAGGTCATCCGTCTTGTTCATCATATCACGGTACTGCGGGTACATGTCTTTAATCGGATCGGCAAACGGGGATTTGAGCCATCCCTGTTCGGGATTGAAAGTAGAGAATTTCATCACCCAAGTGTCTACAATTCCTTCCAAATAACCACCGTATGCTCCTCCTGCCATAGCATCCATAAACTGGTAAAGGTGTTCACGTGTAGGAATCACCAATCCCTGCATTCCTTTGAGCGTAGCACCTACAATATGATTCTCACGCTGCATTTCTTCTCCGTCCGCTTCGTACATACTCCGGTTGATGTCGCTGTCGAAACAACCGCCCAACGGAAGCAGAAATAATGAAAGGATCATTATCAGAAGAATGTTATATATTCGTTTCATGTCCATCATAGTATTTAGAAGTTAATCTTTATGTTAAATCCTATATTCCGGGTACTCGGCATCATGAAGTAGTCGATTCCCTGATAATAGTTGTTCGTAGTAGCTACTGCTTCAGGATCGAAAGGAGCTTTACAGTAGATCATCCAGAGATTTCTGCCCACAAGGGATACATTGATATCACAAACATTGCCCAGCCAGCGGCGCGGAACGGTGTAACCGATATGTGCCTCCTGCAGACGCAGGTTGGTAGCACTATAAGTATAGTAGGTAGGCAATCCGCTCTGCGATGCTACCACTTCATAGAAGCTTTGCGGATTCACGTGGCTACGGCCATTTATCCATACTCCTCCGGCATCACGCGCGGCAGCAGATGTTTCAGATACTCCATAAAGATCAAGATAAGCCTGTGTTGCCGAATAAACGATTCCGCCCAAACGGGCTGTCAACAAGAAACCGGCATTGATACCTTTATAAGAGAAGCTATTATTCCAGGCTAAATTTGCCTTAGGAAGTACGCTTCCCAACTTTATGTCACCGGCATTGTCGATGGCTGTCACATTGCCGCTATCGTCAATCAGGATATTACCGTTAATATCACGCTTCAAATCGGCATGGGTATAAAGATCGCCCAGCGTACCACCTTCCTTCAGGATAAATTTCGCCTTTCCGAATCCGCGACCTTCATCGGTTTTGAGTTCCAGTTTATCGACGTTGTAAGTTTTGCCCGTTTCCGGGTGAACATAATCCTTCACTAGTTCGACGATTTCATTCTTGTTGGCCGAGAAAGTAAAGCTGCTGTCCCAGCCGAAATCTCCCCAACGATGCCCATAAGACAACATAGCCTCGAAACCATAGTTGCGTACATATCCGGTCTGTACATACAATTTGTCATATCCTGACGAAACAGGAAGCCGAGGATCAAATGTCTGATTATAAGTATTGGCGTAATAGAAAGATCCGCTCAATTTGAAATCTTTAAACAGGGTTGCATCCAGACCTACTTCCCATGAGTCAGTACGCTCGGGGTATAGTTTACCAATGGGATAATTCGTCTGCGATTTCCAGTCCTGCTTATTGGCATCATACGAGTAAGTAGGATAGGTAAGAAAACGAGGATAAGGATTACCTACGGAACTGAACGATCCACGTACTTTAAGATAATCCACCCAATCAGGCAGTTTCAACATTTCAATGATGACAGCCGAAAGCCCTACGGAAGGATAGAAGAATGAAGCCTGCGGAGAATGTGTCAGCTGCGAAGCCCAGTCGTTACGTCCTGTAACGGTGAGATAAAGCATACTTTTCCACCCTACTTCGGCACTGGCAAAAATAGATTCGGTCGCTTCGCGCCAACCCACCTGCGTAGCACGTTTTTTTGCGTTGTCAAGGTCGTAAACATTGAACAGATTAGGAATACCAGTTTCTCGTATAGGCCCCGCATAGCCCAATTCCTTACTAGTCACTCCACTATAACTGGCACCGATATTGGCTACAATCGTAAAATCCTGAATACGTTTATTAATATTCACCAACACATCGGCATAAGTCTGCGAATATTGTCCGTTATTTACTGTATAATGGCCTTGTGAACTACCGTCAGTCAGCGTGTTGCTACTGCTTGCATAAAGCTTGCCTTCATATTCGCTATGAGTATTGTCGATGCGAACACGCCCTGCCACATTCAGCCAGTCAAGAATCTGGTAACTCAAACCTGCTGAAGCCATATAGCGTTTCTTATTGTTGAGACGGAGATTACGGTAAGCAATCCAATAAGGATTCTGCATACGAAGGTCACCTTCGCCCTGCGGCCAAAACTGTACGCTAATTTTCCGGGCTTCATCCCAACGCTCGAAATTCTTCACTATAGAGAAATCATCCCCACGAGGGAAAAGATAAGCAGAAACCAACGGATTGGAGTACTGCCCCTGATTGGTCATATTACGGTCGTTCTGAAGAATATAGCTTGCACTTACATCCAGTTTCATCTTGTCATTCAAAAAACTGGTCGTATTGCGGAAAGTGAAATTATATCTGTTATACCTATTGTTGGGAACCATCCCTGCCGAGTTGACGGCAGCTGCAGAAAAGAAAGTCTGATTTTTATCCGTTCCGGTAGACAACGTAACGGAATTTGTATATACCGCACCCGTATCAAAGAAATCATCGGGTTCATATCCTGTTTGAGCAGCCGAGTTCAACTTCGGTCCCCAGCTATAAATATTGGAATTTCCCGCTTTACCATTACTACCTGTACCATAACGGCCCTGGAACTCGGGCATCTTAAAAGCATTCAACCATTCGATGCCACTTGATACACCTACTTGCAGCTTACCTACCTGTCCTTTTTTTGTAGTAATCACAATCGCACCGTTTGCCGCATTACTACCATAAAGGGCGGCAGCTGCCGCTCCAGTCAGTACGGAAATGCTTTCTATATCTTCCGGATTAATATCAGCAATGGCCTCGGTAGCTCCCTTTGAACCAAATTCCGTATCTCCTCCACCACCGAAATTATACATCGGAATACCGTCAATCACGTACAAAGCGTTACTACTCTGTTCAATAGACTTTGTTCCACGCATCACCACTCTACTTGCCCCACCGACACCGGAAGAGCTCGTATTGATAGTAACACCCGCAACTTTACCATTCAGGCTGTTTACAAAATTAGCATCCTTAATTTGGGTCAGTTCGTCGGACTTTACTTGCTGTACGTTGTAGCTCAATGCTTTCTGCTCGCGTTTGATGCCAAGTGCTGTTACAACGACTTCACTCAACAGTTTTGTATCCGAAGCCAGTTGCACGCTATATGTATTCTGTCCGGTTACTTTTACCGTCTGTGGAGTGTAACCTACATAACTGATACTCAACACACTTCCTGCAGGAGCTTCGAGCGAAAAGTTACCGTCTATGTTTGTGATAGTTCCAATGCTTGTACCTTCCACACGTACATTGACACCAATCAACGGTTCTCCGCTATCATCCAGTACGCGTCCGGTGATACGTTTGGTGGAAGCAGTTTCGGTTGCTTTCTGTTCTTGTGGAACGATGATGACATATTTTCCTTTGAGCTGATACGTATATCCTGTACCTTTTAGGATTTCCGTGAGAGAGTTCTCCAACGTGGCTTTTTCCAACGCCAAATCGATGGAGGGTTTGTTTTTCAACTGCGACTCGTTGTAACCAACGGACAGTTTCGTTTGTTTTTCCACTTCTTTCAATGCCTCGATGACCGATATGTTTTTCTTATGGATCGTAATCCGGGCATTACTACTTTGAGCAAAAGTAGGGGTAGAAAGGAGCAGACAGCACAAAAAAAGCATAAATACTCGACTGATTGCCTGCTTATTGGCTATAAATTCATAAATTTGCTGCATCTTCTTAGTATTAGTTTATACAGATAAAGTTAGATTCTCGAATTTAGTAGCGTCTGGTTAACGCTAATAGTAAGAATTTCGATTTCACATCCGGGGGAAGGTTGCAGCTTCTCCCGGATATTTTTTCCGCATAGGCTCAATGTATTTTAAGGTTAATATTCAGTGTTTACAAGTTCTATTTTGTTCCCCGGTGCCGAAGCATGTCTTCCCCGGTACCGGAGCCTATCTTCATCGGTGCCGGAGACGCCCTTCCCCGGTGCCTGAAATATAGCACTTGTCTCCCACTATTTTATAGTCCAGATTTCCCGTCACACGAGCGATAATATCCATCACTTCTTCCATAGAAGCATTTTGCCCGAAAGTAAGATTGAACCGGTCTTCTTTCAGACTACGGAAACTATAAACAAAGGTGTAAGGGTATTTGCGTTCGAGACGGGTGAAGATTTCTTCCAATGTCATACTGCGGAAAACGATTTCGCCACGTTGCCAAGCAGTGACATCCTGCATATCAGGATGAAGTACGTTTCCGGAGCGGGTACGTTTGTTATAAGCCAGTTGCTCGTTCGGCTTCAAGATCTCCTGCCCCTGCTGATTATTGTACTCTACCAACACTTTTCCGGAAATCAGGGTAGCTGTCACTTCCTCTTCGTCGGGGTAGGCTGTCACGTTGAATTCCGTTCCGAGTGCCGTCACCTGAAAGTCCGAGGACTTCACGATAAAAGGATGCTCTTCGTCACGTTTCACCTTGAAGCCGGCTTCTCCCACAAGATACACACAACGGGTATCACCCTTAAATTGCTGTGGATAAAGTAAAGTGCTTTGGGAATTAATCAATACCTGCGTACCATCCGGCAAAGTGATGTTCCGCATCTCGGCGGTAGGAATATATGCTTGCAACAAATCTGGTGCCTGCCGGTTCTGCAAAGCCAGATAGATAGAAACGGAAGAAAATGCAATCAACAAAGCTGCCGCTACGCGCCACACTACCAGATGAGTACGTAAAGAATGTATCCTGCGCCTCGTTCCGATGCCTGTCAGTTCACGCATCCGTTCCAAAGAATGACGGTAGCCGGAAGTCGTTGCCGATTCGGTAGCTTCCCAAAGTTGATTGAGTTCATGATCTTTTTCATCGGCACGTTCTTCGTCGGTCAGCCATGTACGGAAATCCTGATCGACTTCTTTCGGATAGTCGTGATTGATATAACGGTCGATTACATCGCGAATATAATTCTTCATAAGGTGATATTTATTGTTCTGTTTAGAAACGCTTACGTAAATATCACTACTCAGCAAGGACAACTACGGGAAAAGACGGAATAGAATAACAAACATTAACACTTTGCGGAGTTCCGTCAATGTTTTATAGATGTGATCTTCTACGGTACGCAAGGGGATTTGCAGTTTATCTGCTATTTCTTTATGAGAAAGTCCTTCAAAACGGCTCATCTCAAAAACCCGTCTACGGCGATCAGGCAACTGACTGAGTGTCATCCTAATAAGCATTAATACTTCTTTATAGTATAGATTTTCTAACAGGGAGGAATCTTCGTCACAAAGTTCACCCAACAACTGGGCTTTCAAAACTTTGTCTTCATATTCCTGCTCTACCTTCTGATGCTTGAACAGGTTGAATATTTCATTCCGAGTCACAGTATAGAGATAACCAGTCATGGTTTCCTGATCTTGCCAAAGTTCAGGACGTGTCCATAACTTAAGAAATATATTCTGGGCAATGTCTTCCGCATCCTCCTCCGACTTGGTCAACAACTTCGCAAAGTTCTTCACACGAGGGAAGTTAGCGGCATAAAACTGCTCAAAACGGATATCCAATTCTGCTATCGTTTCGTTCATCTGTCGAGTCTTTTACTATGAAACCCGGGGCAAATATAGGCAAAATTAATTTCAGGCAATGGATGCAAACAAAAAAAACATCCCACCTTTTAAACCAAAACAAGTCTAAAAGGTGGGAATATTATAAGATTCTAAAGAATCTCAGAAGTTATTCTTCATCCATCAGAATTTCCAAAATCTGACAAGCAGCCTTCGCCACCGGAGTACCCGGACCAAAGATAGCAGCTACACCTGCCTTATACAGGAAGTCATAATCCTGTGCAGGAATAACACCACCGGCAATCACCACAATGTCTTCACGTCCCAGTTTCTTCAGTTCTTCAATAATCTGCGGAACCAATGTCTTATGACCGGCAGCCAGTGAAGAAACACCTACTACATGAACATCGTTTTCTACCGCTTCACGAGCAGCTTCTGCCGGAGTCTGGAACAACGGTCCCATATCCACGTCGAAACCACAGTCCGCATAACCCGTTGCTACTACCTTGGCACCACGGTCATGACCGTCCTGTCCCATCTTTGCAACCATGATACGAGGTTGACGTCCCTCTTTTTTCGCAAACTTCTCTGCCAGTTCACAAGCACGCTTGAAGTCGCTATCGTTTTTACTTTCTGATGAATACACGCCTGATATAGTTCTAATTATTGCTTTATAACGTCCTACAACCTGTTCGCACGCATAAGAAATTTCGCCCAAAGTAGCACGAACACGAGCTGCTTCAACTGCCAGTTCAAGCAAGTTACCCTTGCCGGTCTTCACACATTCAGTGATAGCTGCTAATGCCTTGTCCACTTCAGCCTGATTACGTCCTTCTTTCAAACGTTTCAGGTTTTCAATCTGTTCAAGACGAACTGCCGTATTATCAATTTCAAGGATATCAATCGGAGCTTCTTTTTCCAAACGATACTTGTTCACACCCACAATGGTCTGCTGACCGCTGTCGATACGAGCCTGTGTACGTGCAGCCGCTTCTTCGATACGCATTTTAGGAATACCTGTTTCGATAGCTTTCGCCATACCACCCAGTTTTTCAATTTCCTGAATATGTTCCCAAGCCTTGTGTGCCAGTTCGTTCGTCAGAGATTCTACATAGTAAGAGCCGCCCCATGGGTCAACGTTCTTGCAGATGTAAGTTTCTTCCTGAATATAAATCTGTGTGTTACGTGCGATACGTGCAGAGAAATCTGTCGGAAGAGCAATAGCCTCATCCAATGCATTGGTATGCAAAGATTGGGTATGTCCCAAAGCTGCAGCCATAGCCTCAATACAGGTACGTCCTACATTGTTGAACGGATCTTGCTCCGTCAATGACCATCCGGAAGTCTGTGAGTGAGTACGCAAGGCCAGTGATTTCGGGTTCTTCGGATTAAACTGTTTCACAATCTTCGCCCACAGCATACGTGCGGCACGCATCTTGGCAATTTCCATGAAGTGATTGGTTCCGATTGCCCAGAAGAAAGAAAGACGCGGAGCAAATGCATCAATATCAATACCTGCTGCTGTTCCGGCACGGAGATATTCCAAACCGTCAGCCAATGTATAAGCCAACTCAATATCTGCGGTAGCACCTGCTTCCTGCATGTGATAACCGGAGATAGAAATAGAGTTGAACTTCGGCATCTTCTGTGAAGTGTATTCGAAGATATCAGAAATAATCTTCATAGAGAATGCAGGCGGATAAATATAGGTATTACGCACCATGAATTCTTTCAAAATATCGTTCTGGATAGTACCTGCCATTTCTTCGAGTTTAGCACCTTGTTCCAAACCGGCATTGATATAGAATGCCATAATCGGAAGTACAGCACCATTCATCGTCATGGATACAGACATCTTATTCAAAGGAATACCATCGAACAAAACCTTCATGTTTTCCAATGAACAGATAGATACACCTGCTTTACCTACGTCACCCACTACACGTTCGTGGTCGGGGTCATAACCGCGGTGAGTAGCCAAGTCAAATGCTACTGACAAACCTTTCTGACCGGAAGCCAGATTACGGCGATAGAAAGCATTGGATTCTTCGGCAGTAGAGAATCCGGCATACTGACGGATGGTCCAGGGACGAAGGGTGTACATTACTGAATACGGACCACGCAAATAAGGAGGAAGTCCGGCAGCATAGCCGAGATGTTCCATTCCTTCGAGGTCTTCTTTTGTATAAACAGGCTTCACTTCAATGTGTTCCGGTGTTTTCCAGTCAGCGGAGATACCGTTAGCCTTTTGCCATTCAGCACCATTAGCAGGCTGAAATGCGGCATATATATCGATGTTTTTAAAATCTTTTCTCATCTTACTTCAATAGTTTAGCGTTAAACTCTTTCAAGGTATCCAATACGTTGACACGAACATGGATGAAGTTTTCGATACCTGCGGCTTTCAAGTCATCCATACAAGCCGGAGCACCGGCAACGATAAACATAGCGCGACCATTCAAGGCCTTGAAAGCAGGAACTGCATATTCAGCATATTCATCATCGCTGGAACAGATGACAACAATATCAGCTTTCGCAGCCATCGCTGCCTCTACTCCTGCCTCTACTGTTTCAAATCCAAGATTATCGATTACTTCATAACCGGCACAAGCCAGGAAGTTGCAAGAATATTGCGCACGTGCCTGACGCATCGCCAGATTACCAATTGTCAACATGAACGCTTTCGGACGTTTGCCCGATGCTTCCGTTTCAAGACGTAACGCTTCAAACTCACTGGCTGCACGATCGAATACCAATGTATCCACATCTTTCTCACAAGTATGAGAGTCACCTCCACAGCAGCATTTTCCTTCCACAGGTTTCTTGTCACCGGCTTTTTCGTTGAAATTCGGGAATTGGTTAGTACCCAACAGAATTTCACGACGCTGTGCCACTGCTTTATGACGAGCTTTATTGCTTTCGTTTACTGCAGCCTGAACCGTACCAGCTTTTAATGCGGCATAGAAACCACCTGCTTCTTCTGTAGCAAGGAAGATTTCCCACGCTTGTTTAGCAATGGATACAGTCAGGTTCTCAATATAATAAGAACCGGCAGCCGGATCAATTACTTTATCGAAATGAGATTCTTCTTTCAGCAATAGTTGTTGATTGCGAGCCAGACGTTCTGATAACTCATCCGGAGTCCCATAAGTCTTATCAAACGGAACGACTGTCATTGAATCTACCCCACCCAAAGCGGCACTCATTGCTTCAGTCTGTGTACGAAGTAAATTCACGTGTGCGTCAAACAAAGTAAGATTAAAAGTAGAAGTTTCGGCATGAACCGCCATTTTTGCTGCACAACGACATTCGCCGTTAGCTCCCTTATTATCGCAATCACGCAGACATTCAGGTTTATAAGAAGCTACGATATTTGCCCACAATAGACGTGCGGCACGGAACTTCGCAATTTCAAGGAAGTAATTGGAGCTGATACCGAAGTTGAATTTTATCTTTTTAGCTACTACGGCAGCGGGAATACCGGCATCAGTCAACTGATTCATGTATTCATTACCCCAAGCCAATGCATAACCCAACTCTTGAGAGATATAAGCTCCGGCATTGTTTAATGAGATTGCATTTACATTCAATACACGATAAAAAGGAAGCGGCTGGATAGCTTCGATCAACGCTTTCGCTGTCTGTACCATATCCCCTTTTTCCTTACCGCGAGTCAGCATCTTATTGAAGAAATCATAATTGATAGAGCCTTTCAGCTTCTTCACATCATAGTCTTTCTTCTGAAAATAAGCCACCAGCAAATTAGCCAACTCCACAACATGCCCCTGGCAAGTTGAGAAATTTAATTCAACGCACTCTGCCTGAATATCATTCAACAGCGTCTCGATATATTCCGCATTGAGTTCTTTTGCTTTTACATGGAAAGATAGTGAATCAACACCCTTATTTAAGATGTCCAGTGCTTTTGCATTGGCCTCTTTGGGGCATTCTACCCTGATTTCCTGGCGAACCAACCACTCATTGTTGTCTTTTTTAGTTCCTCTCAGATAAGGGAACTCTCCGGGAAGCGCATCAGTAGTTTTTAAACCCTCCAGATCTTCCATCCGGTAGAAAGGTTTCACTTTAAACCCTTCGTTTGTTTTCCAAACGAGCTTCTTCTCAAAATCAGCACCTTTCAAGTCGGCTGTAACCTTCTCCATCCATTGTTCGGTGGAGACAGGAGAAAAGTCTGAGAAGAGTTTTTCTTTTTTGTCTGCCATAGTTTATCTAAAATTAAAACAAGATTAATATTGTCTTTATTTTTATCTATCTCTTTCTTATTGTCTGTTGTTCGACATGCAAATATAACCAATAAGTTAAAACAAAACTTCTTTTTATAGAAAATTCGCACACCTCTCACTCTCGCATAGAATCTGTATAGAAATTCTTCATTCTTTATTTTTTTAGTTCTCCATTTATTTGATTTGCTCCAATGTTATGAGTAATTTTGCACCCGTTTTTAGAAAAACATTATAAAAACTGCTATATTATGGATTGGTTACAAAGTTTATTGTGGGACCCCAGCTCCGTAGCTCACATCGTGCTTCTCTACGCATTTGTAGTGGCAGCCGGAGTGTATTTGGGCAAGATAAAGATATTCGGAGTATCTTTGGGCGTCACATTTGTTTTGTTTGCCGGCATCCTAATGGGACATTTCGGCTTCACAGCCGATACACACATCCTACATTTCATCCGTGAATTCGGATTGATCTTGTTCGTATTCTGTATCGGTCTTCAGGTGGGGCCATCTTTCTTCTCTTCTTTCAAAAAAGGAGGAATGACATTGAACCTGTTGGCTGTAGGCATCGTAGTGTTAAATATTGCCGTTGCACTGGGGCTTTACTACCTCTGGAACGGCCGAGTAGAACTGCCGATGATGGTAGGTATCCTCTATGGAGCTGTCACAAACACTCCGGGACTTGGTGCCGCCAATGAAGCATTGAACCAGCTTAATTACACTGGTCCACAAATCGCACTGGGATATGCGTGTGCTTATCCGCTGGGCGTGGTAGGTATTATCGGTTCAATCATTGCTATCCGTTACATCTTCCGTGTCAATATGGCTAAAGAGGAAGAAAGTCTGAAAATCCAAAGTGGAGATGCACATCACAAACCTCACATGATGAGTCTGGAAGTACGCAATGAATCAATCAGCGGAAAAACTTTGATTGAAATCAAGGAATTTTTAGGCCGCCAGTTCGTTTGTTCCCGTATTCGTCATGAAGGTCATGTAAGTATCCCCAACCATGAAACCATATTCAATATGGGGGATCAATTATTCATTGTCTGTTCAGAAGAAGATGCTCCTGCAATTACCGTATTTATCGGTAAAGAAGTGGAACTCGACTGGGAGAAACAAGACCTTCCCATGGTTTCCCGCCGTATTCTGGTGACTAAACCGGAAATCAACGGAAAGACTTTAGGATCTATGCATTTTCGTAGTATGTACGGAGTGAACGTTACCCGCATCAACCGTTCCGGTATGGACTTGTTTGCCGATCCAAATCTGGTACTTCAGGTAGGTGACCGTGTAATGGTGGTAGGTCAGCAAGATGCAGTTGAACGTGTGGCAGGTGTTTTGGGTAATCAGTTAAAACGTCTGGACACACCGAACATTGTGACTATTTTCGTTGGTATCTTCTTAGGAATTCTCCTGGGTAGCCTTCCTATAGCATTCCCCGGTATGCCGACTCCTCTGAAATTAGGTTTGGCAGGCGGACCGCTGGTAGTAGCTATTCTTATCGGACGTTTCGGTCATAAGCTCCATTTAGTGACTTATACAACCATGAGCGCTAACCTGATGCTTCGCGAAATCGGTATCGTGCTCTTCCTTGCTAGTGTCGGTATAGATGCCGGAGCCAACTTTGTGCAAACGGTAGTTGAAGGTGACGGATTACTATACGTAGGTTGTGGTTTCCTTATCACCGTTATCCCGTTGCTTATAATCGGTGCTATCGCAAGATTATATTATAAGGTAAACTACTTCACCCTGATGGGATTGATAGCCGGTAGTAATACCGACCCGCCCGCATTGGCTTATGCCAATCAAACAACATCCGGAGATGCTCCGGCAGTAGGGTATTCTACAGTTTACCCATTATCCATGTTCCTCCGTATTCTGACGGGGCAGATGATATTATTAACGATGATGTAAATCATGTTTTATTTATAAATAATAAAGCCGGTCATATCCTTCAATGGAATATACCGGCTTTATTTCTTTTTCTTATAGACTTCTTCTACGCCTATTATATAAGCTGTAGTTTCTTCACTACAAATTCTTCTATAAACCGAACTGTCTCTTCAACTCCCAAAGAAGAAGAATCGACACACAAGTGATAAGTAGCAGCTGCTCCCCACGTTTTATAACTATAATAATTATAATACTCCGAACGTCTCTTATCCGCTTTTTCTATCATTTCTTCTGCAGCTTCCGCATCAATATGATGCATGGCGCATAATCGCGCAATACGATCTTCCTTAGAGGCCGAAATAAAAACATTCGCACAACGGGGATGTTCACGCAGAATATAGTCCGCACAGCGTCCGACAAAGACGCAAGATTTTTCTGCCGCCAGATGACGAATCACATCACTTTGCACTTTAAACAGGGCATCATTACTCAAACAGTTATTACATGGCATAGCTCCTTCACTGATAAAAGGGAAACGCATGCCGAACAATCCGCCAATAATACCTTGCGAAGCTTTCTCATCCGCTTTTTCAAAAAATTCTTTGCACAACCCGCTTTCTTCAGAAGCCAGATTAATCAATTCTTTATCGTAGAAGTCAATCCCCAAACGGGCTGCCAACTTCTCTCCTATTTCTTTTCCGCCGCTACCTAGTTGCCGACCGATGTTGATAACATAATTACCGCTCATAGTACATTTTGTTTTATGGTTCTGTAGCAAACATACGACTTTTTTCTAAAAATCACATCATCAAACGAAAGTTATATTTGAAAGTAACGATGAAATACCCTTTTATTTCCTGCGTACGATACTCATAAAAGCCGTCGGAAGTTGCCATACGGTTATAACTTTTCCTCTTTCCTAAAATGTCTACCCAATAAGCAGACAGTTCTGCTTCTTTCTTTTTCAAGAATCTCCAGGTAGCACTCGCATTCCATAACATCTCATCATCTTCTCCTTTACGGATATTCGTACCATTACGGAAAGTATAAGCCCCATCCGTCCGTAATTGTATGCCCAAAGGAAGATCAACATATCCTTCCAAACGGAAATTATAATAACGGGTATATGTATTGTTATCATTCACAGAGTTGAGCGAATACTGATAATTCCAGGAAGTAGAGAAGTCAATACCTCCCCAGGCAGGCTGATAAGAAACATTCGCTTCACAATTCAAGCCAGTGTCACGCGTTGTACTTTTCACCGGCTCAAGACTTCTATCTTCATTAATCATGCTGACACTATTACTATGATTACCGTTCATATCCAACCGTAAAGAGAAATGTCCTAAACGTTTCCACCAGTTAGCACTTCCATACACATTCCAGTTACCGTTTATATTGACAGGATATGTCTCACGTCCGCCAGTCTGTGCATCATATATCATTACCTGTGTAACGCTATTCTGTTCCAACTGTCCTCCAAGATTCGCAGATATGCCTTTTTTAGAATGTTGAAAGCTTATACGCATACTATGAGCAAACATTTGCTTCAAATCCGGATTCCCTCGAGTAATATATAATGGATTACTATTATCTGTAAGTGGCATTAAGTCCGATAAAGAAGGTTGCCGGGTTCTACCGTCATAATTGAAAGTTATTCGTGCCTCTTTCTTTTTCCAGGCCAGCCATATCATAGGCTGAAAGTCGATAGTATGCACAGTGGTATCCGCATACAGTTTCCCCATTTTTCGTTCAATGGTTCGCCTTTGCGGAGTAATCCCTAATGATGCATTCACCATCCATGTGTCATCAGAGTAATTGAAGCCTACATTCAGATCATGTCCATTAGTACGACTATGACTTCGATTACTCAAACTATCTACATACCCCTTTTCATAGTCAGGAGGCAACTCACCAAAAACATCCGACTTCGCCAAAGAAGACAATTCATAAGTGTCGCGGTTATCGCGTTCATAATGAGTGTTCCAATTATACGCTGCACGAAAATGCATTTTCTTACCGATAGGTTGGGTGAAGTTAATCCCTACCCGCCACGAATTATTTTTCTGGGGTGACTTCAAATACTGGTTACGATAAAGCAATGAATCGTTGCCTTGCTTATCTTTGAGACGGAAATAAGTAGTTTTTGAAAGCGAAAAACTTTCATTATCCCCCCAAGAATCCGAACTTTGAATGTTCAATCCTAAAGTTGTACCTTTTTCATTCAGCCGCCTCATAATCCCCATCATCCAATTATAACGGTTCGATTGCCCTTCCGAACGCGACCGGTTTTCACTACGATTTACTTTGATATCTTGGGAAATCGATTCAAAATCATCGAACAAGCTTTCATGATTGACGTTAGGAGGAGCGTCAAAAGAAGCATTCTGGCTATTACTTTCATTCCGGTTAGGAGAAAAGCTGAAACCACCGTTAAAATGTATGCGTGTACGTTTATCCACTTCCCAACTACCCATGATATTAGAATTGAACGACCGGCTTTTAGAGTTACCTTCATTAGTGGACGCAGAATATTGGTTACCAGCAGTTAAATATTGCTCCTGATACATGGAAGAAATATTTCCGTTCCGATTGAGATTATAGTTCATGCTTCCGGTCAAAGAAAACTTCTTTCCGAATTTATGAGTCATATTCATTCCCACCGAATTATTAATATTATCCTTGTAAGTGCTATTCTGATATCGGTTGGTGGAACGTCCTATGAAAGAAAGATTTTCCCCGTCTTTGCTAAAATAATTCACCTGCCCTTCTAAATCCTTCTTTTGATTGTTTCCATATCCCACAGTGGCATTCGTCAGCCAGGTTTTATTCAATTCATCCTTAGTCTGCAAGTCAAGTACATATTTCTTTTCTCCTGAACTAATTCCGGTAAATTCTTCTTCTTTTGATTTTTTATCGTACACTTTCAACTTACTAATCAAATCTGCCGGCAAATTTTCGAGTGCCGTCTTTTTATCTCCGGAGAAAAAAGCTTCGCCATTCACATTGATTTCACTGATAGGTTGCCCATTATATGTCAGCGATTGATCTTTCTTATTATACACCAATCCCGGAACACGCTTCACTAAATCCTCCAAATAAGCTCCATCAGGAGTTTTATAAGCAGCAGCATTGATAACGGTAGTATCTCCTTCCATTACTACTTCTTGCAATTTCCCGGTCACTACCACTTCCCCAATCTGAATATCATCATCCTTCAATGTAAGTGTACCAACATTCACTAATGCCGAATCCCCCAATACATGATATACGGATTGCATTCCCATAAAAGAGACTTTCAACAGATACTGTTTTTTCTTCTGCGGCTGGTAACTAAGAGTAAAACGACCATTTTTATCGCTTGTTATTCCTTTTATGAAAGTAGAGTCATTCTTTTGCAAAACAATAACACTAGCCGAAGGTAAAGGCTGTCGTTTATTACTCCCAGACTCCAACGTCTGCACTCTGCCTTTGACAGTTCTTGTTTGTTGAGCATATAATACAGTATGTATGCAAAGTAACAGCAAAAGTAGTCCACATAGTCTACAAGTTTTCATGTCAATAGCAGTATAAGTCTATATTCTAAATTGAGTCAAAATTGTGGAGGTAAAATTAAGGAGTTTTCTCGAAAATATACTACTTTATTTATTTTATTAAAACTAATTACATTCCAATCACATAAGGTCACAGTATAATCCCCAAAAAGACTTTCCCATCAATCAAAAAACAGACTCTTTTTAAAAGGACATTTTTTGATTGAATGAGAAAGTCCTCATCAATAAAAATGATAGATTATAGAGTTAAATCTATCACTTAAAATTCTCCGTAAAGAAAACTCCTGCCGGAAAACTATTCTTATTTTTAATGTCAGCCTGTAAAGCTGGTGTTTTAGTAAAATCAAATATGGCAATATCATTTATTTTGTACTCTGAAAATCCCTTTAAAGTCGCAAAATAAACCTCTCCACTTACCGGATCAACACCTAAGCTATTGTAATATGTTCCGGCATCTTCTACATAATCTTTGATATTAGCAACTTTTTCCGTCTTATTTTGAGAGAAAATATGTCGATACAGATTAAAGCCTGCATTACTGAAATAAACAATATCATCTTTCGCAGAAAAAGCAGGAGCAACACCCCAACCGGCGCCAATACTAACATCTAAAGCATGAGACTCAACCGTATAATCAAGAGGATTAACTTTATTAATACTTGCCGGATTTGTACATGATACCCATAAGTTTTCATCATATGCCTTCGCGATACCAGACAAGGCACTTTCAAAAGGAATAGTATGTATAACTGTTCCATTCTGAATAACAAAAAGCTTCTTACTACCCATCACAAAAACTTTTTCTCCAACCACAGCCATACGATTTTTCAAGGCTCCGCCAGTACCCTCGACAAAAGTCAAAGCATCTGTAGAAGTATTTAGCATATAGACACCTTTATTATCACGAATATAAAGAGCCTCTTTTATTACCGCTAAATTAGTAGGCCAAGACAAAGTAGCATTATCATAAATTCTTTCTTTCTCTAAATTATCCGCATTAGCAATAGTCAGTAATCCCTCGCCACCATTCTTTGCTCCATTTTGAGAAAGTACATAAATTTTACTATCACTAATGAACAAATCCTGGCAGACATTACCGAGTAAAGTTTGATTTACCCGATAGTATGCACTATCCATCGCTGTTCCTTTTGAATCCACAAAGGTCAAAGTTCCGGTTTCATTACTCATATTTCCTTCATTCAAAATAAAAGTTCCTTTTCCAAACCGACCTTCTACCTTGGCAGTTATATTCGTTTGAAGAGTTTCTCCATTGCCATCCGACACAGTCAACCCTATAACATACTCTCCAGTCTTAGGTTGTGAAAACTTATATGTTGAAGCGGTTGAGACTTCTTTCCCATCTACTGTCCATAAATACTCCATCGTTCCGGACAGATTTTCAGCCCGGGCATCCAGATACAAGGTATCTAATTGCACTATCACATTACTTCCCGACTTATTTCCGATTAATACAGACGAATTCAAATTATCTTCATCATCACACGCTGTAAAAACAAATCCCAAGGCAACAGTTGCCAATACTAAAAACTTTCTCATTCTTACTTTTATTTTCAATTATTTCTTAGCTTATTTGCGAGCATCAATATCAACTCCTAAAACATGTAAATCCTCAACCCCTGATATTTCAGTAGAACATTCACCCAGCCAACCGTTTTCCTGATTGACACCAGTATATATCTTTATGAAATCGACTCCTGGCAGGTGTACTTTTTGACCTTTCGAATTTACTGCCCAATCTATATCAATAGCAGATTCATCCTTACTATTCAATTCATTATCAGCATAACCATATCGGAATTTATACAAAACAAAATAACTTCCTTGTCCACTCTCATCAACAGCATTTTGAGGCAAACAAGTTCCCTTAAATGTTACTTTATCTTCCTTTATCCATTCCGGGTAATAGCATTGATTATGAAATGTATTCTTCACTTTATATCCAGATTTTCCCTGGTTATCTTCCCAGCGAATATACATTTCTCTTTCTTCCGCAGTTGTCGGTTCTTTTTCCGGCCGATAGTAAGTAATTTCATAATTTCGATAAGTCTTCACATCATTCCCGGCAGCAACAGCCTTATCATACCATAATTCTAATGTAGCATCTTCATGAGCACTACCAGCAATTTCATACCATTCATCATCATCCGGTCTCCCATTCTGATTTTTATCATAAGCCACCATGATAACTCCCGGTTCACAACTTCCTCCTTCTGGCGCGCCAGAGTCTGGATTAGCCGCAGAATAAAAAGCATTGCCAAGTACCCGAAAATCACGTTTCCCAGTAACATTGGTTATCGTATGGTCAAAACCGACTACAACATATCCTCCGAATCCCCCTAACGAAATCATCCCTTTTTTATTATTGCCAATGGCTGCCAATACTTTTTCATTCATAGCCTCCTGTGTATCACCTTCTTTATATACCGGCAATGTATTAGTAAATTGTCCGACAGCCGGAACAAAATCAAAAACTTTAGTAACATAAGCTGTCGCTCCTTCAGGAGCAGGTTCTATGTTTTCAAAAGTTACAGTAACCGTAAAGGGATAATCAAAACGACTCTCTCCCTGTGACACACGTAATGTCAATTCGTATTCTCCCACCTCTTCAAACATATACTCCAAGCTTTTCGTCTGAGCAATTTCAGTACCATCCAACAACCACACATAAGAGATTCCTTCGTCTGATTCACTTTCAACCTGCACTTTTAGTAGTTGATCTATCACAACCGCAAAACCACCCTCCGGTTGTGATACACGAATATCCTCCTTCTTTAGTTGATAAGCCGCCGGAGTATCTTCTTCATCACTACACCCTGTAAATGCAGTTCCCCAAAATAAAGAAACTGCAATGACTAATGTTAGTCTTAAAATCTTTTTGTCCATTTTTATTAAATATCAGTTAGTTATTGAAATGTTTTTGTTGTAAAAGCAAAATGAGCCGGTATATCGCCTGCCCTGACTTTCCATCTTTTCTTTCCTTCAGGACTAAAACAATAGAGATAACCAGGCACAACATAACTTTTTGCATCTGTTACAAATATTTCTTTCGTCTCCGGGTTCACAGTCACCCCATACGGAATTGCTATTTCCGCCTCTGTTCCATCGGTTATAAAATTGCGAGAGACCATTTTATTTTGTTTCACGTCATAGAGAGCATAAGTAATTGTATTACTTTCTGTAACGTAACTCCATTCTACACTAGTCATGTAAATAGAGTCCCCACTTAAACACATTTCACTCGCGGCAATACCCAAGCTTCCTGTCACACAATCCGTTTGAGTATCTATAACAAAGACATTTGATCCGGTTCCATAATAATCCCCTCGCGAGCTAACATATATACGTCCATAACGATCCAACTTCATATGGTGAAGATTAATAGCTACATCAATTGTTTTAATAACCTGAAAAGTCTTCAAATCAATAACCGATACAGTCCGGTCATAATCAGGGAAACGATATCCGCCAGAATTGGCAACATAAAGTTTTCCATCCTTTATCACCATCTCTTCCGGTTGATAACCGACTACCACTTCACGGGTGATAGCTAAATTTGTCGTATCCACTTCAACCACTTTTCCCGGACGCGCATTGGGATCTATCCCAACAGGCCCCGCGTACGAACTGACATACGCCTTTCCATTACTAAAAGTGATATAACGGCAATTAACCACATCTATTTGCCCCAAATGTTGTGCAGTTTCCACATCCATCACCTCTATAAAATTGGAACAATTGATTACAGCATACAACTTGTCTCCATAAATCTGCAAATCATTTCCAACATCTCCCAGCTCCTTCACTACAGATGGATTCCGTTCAGCATAAATATTACGATGATACTTACCGGTAGTACTGTCATAAAAATCAAGTGTACACTTATTACTACCCATATTTCCTTCATTGAGAAGATACATTCCTTTAATATGAACACCCCCTAAAGGATCCTTACCGACTTCTATCTCATCAGACGGTAAAACCGGAAGCTCCCCCCGACAAGCCAGCAAACAGCAACTTGCTAATATTCCAAACAAGATGCGTGAAAAAATATTATTCACAATCATATAGTTAAGTTTAAAATGAATTTAAAGTTAGTTCCTGGCATCGGATAAGCCCTCACCACTTCATATTGTTGATTTAAAATATTATTGACTTCCAAAGCCAACTTGAAATCCTTCTTTTTCCAATTGAATTTCTTTGCCAGAGACACGTCACTTGTATACCAGGGAAGATAATAATTATGCGGAGTATTGGCCGAAATACCATAGCGCTCACCTATATATATAAAACTATAGTTTAGTTCCCATGATTTATATTCAGCATTTAGTATAGCCGAGCCACTATGCCAAGGTATATACGATATTTGTCCTCCATATGTATCCTCATCCAACTTATCAGTAAAATCCTGTGCTTTCTGATAAGTATATGATAAGCGGCTGTCAAAGGTCCAATTATCACCTAATTTCCAGCCTCCTTGTAAAACAACATCCACTCCTTTTATTTCAACAAGCCCCAAATTAATCATTGTCCAACGAAAGAAATTATTGGTAGGAGTAGCTATTATTTTATTTTCCACTTCATTATAATATGCATCCAACTGAACATTCAAGGCTTGCAACCATGTTCCGGTAAATAACTTCTGATAAGTGAATCCAATATTATACTGATTTGTATATTCTGGTTTTAATTTGATATTTCCTATGAATGTATAATACAAATCATTTAAAGTCGGCATACGAAATATCCGCTTATAAAAGGCACGCAAATTAAAATCAATATTCTTGAAAGGTTTATAGGAAGCGATGGCAGTAGGAGTAAATTCCATTTTATTCCCAGCTGAAGTAGTATCCGAAGCAACGTTCTCATGCACGAAAGTTCCCAAGACACTAGCCTGAAACTTAAAACGATCAAAATGCAAAGAGGTAGCCGCTGCCACCAACGTCGTATTTCGCCGTGGATAAGGGAAATCAGTCAGATTGGCATTCAACTTATTCCACTGGTAGTCCACTGAAAGATTTATATCCCAAAAAGGAAGAACAGTGACTCTATTAGCCATTGACAAGTAAACCTCCTGTTGACGATATGTATTATTTACATACATAGTAGCCTCCTCTTTTCTGGGATCTGCCAAATAGTGTAAATAATCATATGCATATTTGGTATTCAACAACAGACTATATGCTTCACCAAAATCTTTCTTGAAAGAAGACTGAAGAAAGAAATTGGTATCCCATTGGCGATCTTCATGTGAAAAACGATTCCGCACAACAGCACCGGGATACCCACGTTCTGAATTATAAAAATAAGCTTTTGTGCGCCAGTAACCGCCTTTTATTTTACCATATAAACCACCTTCCGTGCGTAAAGCATTCACATCGCCATTACGGCGGACTGCCGTAGTATCGTATCCCCCAGCTACTGCATAAGTAAATTTATACTTTCCGGTGGTATACATATATTCAGTACTAAGTGACGCACTTACATTCTCACTTAGTTTCTGTTCCCAAAGTAGAGATGGATTGACAACGCCAAAGGAACCTGTTTTAAAAGCAGCTTTTACATGATAAGCCTTATTCGCCTGAAAAACAGGCGTTCTCGACTGAAGATAAATAGAACCGGCAGAACCGAAATCTTTCGCCGGCTGGAAAATAGCACTTTTCTGCCCATTATATAAAGTAACGGCCTCCATATTATCCAAAGAAAAGCGTCCCAAATCAATCACTCCATTCTGTGCATTCCCCAATTCAATGCCATCATAGAACACTCCGACATGATTCGTCCCCATACTTCGGATATTTACGGTCTTCAATCCTCCTATTCCACCGTAATCCTTTATTTGTACTCCCGAAAAATAGCGTATGGCATCTGCAACCGAATGTACGGCTAATTTTTCTAACTTATCACCAGATAAAGACTGCACCGGAATCACTTCCTTATTAATTTTAGCAGTAATTACTACTTCATGAAGATGGTGTAAGCTATCCAGTTTACTTTGTGCTGATAGTAATAAAAACATGCTCAAAAAGCATCCTATCCAAAATACTCTAAAATGAATCTGCCTGAACATAATCCTCCTGTTTATTAATTTAAATAATAAACTTTCATAGGGTTACAGCAAGGATGCAATTTTCTACATACTCAAACCAATATACGTACTTCTCCCCCGTATAATGGAACATTCAAAAAGGCATATTTCTCCTTTCTGAAACTTCACATCAGCAATTAAAGATGTATTTTGAATTAAAAACTGCACTCTTCAAACTCTAATCCCGGAAAGTTTCAAGAATTCAATTTTGGCAGGTCTTCTGACTTACTCCATTTTCCTAACGCCCTTCCCATCTCTCCAAAGCGAGACAGTGGATTTGAGTATTGTAGGAAAACTTCTGGCGGAGCTTACAGCAGCGGGTCTGTTCAGGATTTACACCTGATTCCCTTTTCACCATTCTTCCGTAGCATCGGACGAATGACACCAAAATTTCTGCGGCAAAGATACATCAAATAGAAACAAATCAGAAGAAAATTCTAATGAAAATAAAAACAAACTAATAATTAGTCCTATCTTTGCCACTCGAGAGCATCCACTAATCTTTTTTCTAATTAAAATCTGTATAAAAGTGAAATCTCCAATCTCAACTATCGCGTTACTATGCCTCTTCTTTTTGGCAAGCTGTATATCACGTAATAAAACATCTCTGGAGAGATTCAATCAGGATATATATACTCCCGAATACGCTTCCGGATTTAAAATCCTGGGGGCAGACAATGCGGCCAGTACCCTCATTCAAGTTTCCAATCCATGGCAAGGAGCACAGGACGTAAAAATGTCCTATTTCATTTCGCGCAACGGAGAGCAAGCTCCTGCAGGTTTTAATGGTCCTGTCATTCCTGCCGGAGCTAGAAATATCGTATGTATGTCTTCTTCCTACATCGCCATGCTCGATGCATTGGGAGAACTCAAACGTATTGTCGGAGTATCCGGCATCAATTACGTGTCTAATCCTTACATTCTAGCTCACAAAGATTCAATCAAAGATATGGGAGCGGAAATGAATTATGAGTTGTTGCTGGGATTAAAGCCGGACGTCGTACTATTATATGGCATTGGTGATGCTCAAACAGCTGTTACAGATAAATTGAAAGAATTAGCTATACCTTATATATATATGGGAGAATATCTGGAAGAATCTCCACTAGGAAAAGCCGAGTGGATGGTTGTTCTTTCCGAATTGATTGACAACCGGAAGAAAGGGATTGAGGTGTTCCGGGAAATCCCGAAACGCTACCATGCCTTAAAAGCTCTCACCGACTCCATCAGCCAACACCCTACCGTTATGTTCAACACTCCGTGGAACGACAGTTGGGTAATGCCTTCCACCCAAAGTTACATGGCACAATTAATCGCAGACGCTGGAGCAGACTACATTTACAAAGAGAACAATTCCAACAGTTCAACTCCTATCGGCTTGGAAACAGCCTACGGACTGATACAAAAGGCAGATTATTGGATCAATGTAGGTTCGGTCACCACATTAGATGAATTAAAAGCTGTCAATCCTAAATTTGCAGATGCTAAAGCCGTCCGGGAAAAGACAGTCTACAACAATAACCTGCGACTGACATCGACAGGAGGCAATGATTATTGGGAATCGGCAGTTGTTCGTCCTGACGTGGTGTTGCGTGATCTGATTCATATTTTCCATCCGGAACTCGTTTCCGATTCACCTTATTATTACAGACACCTGGAATGAAACAATCCCGCAGACGTACCGCTCTATTATTCATCGCATTAGGAATAGTTGCCATTTTATTACTATTAATAGATATGGCAACGGGAGATACTTTCATCCCTATATCAAAGATATGGACAGTACTCACCGGGGGGGAATGTGACGAAACCACCCGCAATATAATTCTCTCCATCCGCTTTATCCGCGTCATAGTGGCTGCATTGATAGGTATAGCGCTTTCGGTTAGCGGTCTGCAAATGCAGACAGTCTTCCAGAATCCTCTGGCAGATCCTTACCTGTTGGGAGTGAGCTCCGGGGCGGGTCTTGGAGTGGCATTGTTTATACTAGGCGCCCCGCTTCTCGGTTGGACAGATTTTCCCTTTCTGCAATCAGTCGGTATTGTAGGTTCGGGGTGGATAGGGACTTCCGCCATACTGCTGGGAGTAGCCATCATTAGTCGAAAAGTAAAAAATATATTAGGTGTACTGATTATGGGAGTCATGATAGGTTACGTGGCGGGAGCTATCATCCAGATATTACAATACCTAAGTTCTGCAGAACAACTGAAAATGTTCACACTCTGGTCTTTGGGCTCACTTAGCCACATCACGACAGGGCAATTAACGATTATGATACCAGTAATATGCATAGGATTACTACTATCCATCGCCTGCATCAAATCACTGAATCTGTTGTTGCTTGGTGAAAATTATGCACGCACCATGGGAATGAATATCAAGCGCTCAAGAACGCTTATTTTTATATCTACAGCGTTACTGACAGGAACGGTCACAGCCTTTTGCGGTCCGGTAGGATTCATCGGGCTGGCTATCCCACATATCACACGGATCCTGTTTGACAACGCCGATCACCGGATATTGATGCCGGGTACGATGCTGACAGGGTTGATCGGGATGTTGATTTGTGACATCATAGCCAAGAAGTTTCTATTACCGGTGAATTGCATCACTGCGCTATTGGGTGTTCCGGTTATTTTATGGGTAATAGGTAAAAACTTGCGTATATTCAAATGATTCAACTAAAAGATCTGACATTAGGATACGAACAACGTATATTGCTGGAGAAAGTTTCCACCCATATCACGGGCGGGCAGCTTGTCGCACTGCTCGGACGGAATGGTACAGGAAAAAGCACGCTTCTCCGCGCCATCATGGGGTTGGAAACACCTAAAAACGGAGAAATTATCCTGCATGGGAAAAACATCGCTTCACTGAAACCGGAGAAATTAGCCCGGAAGATTAGTTTTGTAACCACCGACAAAGTACGCATTTCCAACCTGCGTTGTAAAGATGTAGTCGCATTGGGACGCGCTCCTTATACCAACTGGATCGGACAGTTACAGGCAGAAGATGAGAAAAGAGTGGTTACTGCCATGCATCTGGTAGGAATGTCCGATTATGCAGAAAAGACAATGGATAAGATGTCCGACGGAGAGTGCCAACGAATCATGATAGCACGCGCACTTGCACAAGACACACCTATCATTCTTCTTGATGAACCTACTGCTTTTCTGGATTTGCCTAATCGCTACGAACTCTGTCTGCTACTGAAAAAACTCGCACAAACGGAAGGAAAATGTATCCTGTTTTCCACACACGACCTGGACATTGCCCTGTCTCTCTGCGACACGATCATGCTGATTGACAACCCACAATTGTATAGTCTCCCCACAAATGAGATGATAACGAGCGGACATATAGAAAGACTATTCCGGAACGAGTCTGTGACATTTGATGCACAAGCTATGAAGATAATCATCAAATAAAAACAAAAGTTTACTTCAGACGGAGAAAGCAACTTCTCCGTCTAAGAACCTCCATGTCATTGAGCAGGATTCGGGCAAAGATAGCTTCCTCCTCTCAATAAAACTATGCTTTGGCTGTTTTCACTCCAAAAGCACAATAAGTCAAATAAAACACACAAGCTAAAGTGACAAAAACGCCTCCGATAACACCTACTGTTCCAATCGCAAACCCAATAACTGGAGTAACTACTCCGCCACCGGCAACAGCAGTAATCATCAACCCTGAAATTTGGTTTGCTTTTTCCGGTCTTGCCTGCAAAGCCATCGAATAAATGATAGAAAATACGGATGACGCAAAGAAACCGACAGCACCGATACAAATCAGATTTACCATATCGTTTTTCACAAAGGCCAGAATAAGCAAAGAGAAAATACAGGCAACAATATTCACACGGAAATATTTTATTTCAGCGATACGGGCCAACAAGAAAGCACCCAATAAAGCACCTACCGTACGACTTAAAAAATAAACTTGTGGAGCAAACTTCACTTGTTCTGTCGTCCAGTCAAAACGTTCTGCCATCAGTTTAGAACTGATAAAGTTGGTGGCAACATCTACCCCCACAATAAAGAAGATACCCAAAAACAACAACAGAATCGTTTTATCCTTCAACAAAGAAAAAGTATCACTGATAGAAAGTTGCTGGGTTGCAGCACTGGAATCTTCTCGCTTAACAGGGGTAGCCATCAACCAAACAGCGGATAATAATGTGATAAAACCTAATATCGGGAAGCAATAATACCATTTGTCGTCTCCAAAGTGAGCTACAGCCAACAATACAATCTCCGGTCCAACGAGAGAAGATACAGCTTTGATTACCTGCCCTGCCGTCAAGCTACTAGTCAATAAACGTTGGCTAGTTACCACATTACTTAACAACGGATTCAGTGAAACTTGCAGAATAGCGTTACCAATTCCCAAGAGAGCATAAGCTATCATACAAGTCGCGCTATTATAAACGATCAATGGTAATAACATACCCACTACCGTTATTCCCATACTAAGAAGAACTGTATTTTTACGTCCCCATTTGTTCATCTGATTTCCAATAGGAATACCTAAAAACAGGAACCAGATAAATACTAATGAAGGAACAAATCCCGTCATCACAGGAGACCAGTTGAAAGTACGTTGAACATAATCGGACGAAATGCCGACTATATCACAGAAGCCCATTACAAAGAACCCGAAGAGAACGGGAAGAGCGGCATAAATAGAGTTTTGTGTTTTCATGTTTAACTCACTATATTATAAAATGTAGAATCCCCGGTGCCATTGTCAAGCGACATCGGCACCGAGGTAAATAAGCTGTTTATTCAGAACAATGAGGCGGATTTTCCACTCCCCATTTTTCATTCGGTTGATTACCCATTGTGAGTTTCAATGTTCCACCTTTATAGAGTTCATCCCGGTACATCCAACATTGTTCCAGCGGTTTACCGTTCAACGTAGCAGATTGTACATAATAGGCATCCGGTGTATTACCAGTCGTTTCAATCACAAACGTTTTTCCCGTCGCATTCATCGGACTAAGTTTGATTTCAATCTTATCAAACAACGGACTGCCAATCTGGAAAGTCGGTCGTTCACAAGAACCGCCCTGTACATCGAACAATCCCATTGCCGCCATCACATACCAGGCTCCCAACTGTCCCTGATCTTCATCCTGACCGTAGCCATAACCATGCTCTCCGTTTGTTCCGTAAAACTCATCACAAATCAAGCGCGTCCATTTCTGTGTCAGGTAAGGTTTACCGGAGAAATTGAACAACCAAGGAATATGAAGACTTGGCTGATTACCATGATTGTAAGGACTCTCCACACCTGCAAAAGCATAAGTTATCTTACCGCCACCAAAAATAGATTTACGCGCTTCGGTAAATATAGAATCCAACCGATTATTAACCTCCTCTTTACCCACTTTTTCAATCAAACGATATGGATGTTGAGGAACAAAAAATGTATATTGTACAGCATTTCCTTCCTGAAATCCTCTCCATGACTCCAGCGGATTAAAGTTATCAATAAACTCACCGTTAGGAACTCTGGGACGAACCAGTTTCAATGAATCATCAAATAGTTTTTCCCATCCTCTTGATAATTCCATCAAACGGTTGTAATCATCCGTATGCCCCAATGCTTTCGCCCACTGCGCCACAGCATAAGCACTAAAGCAATATTCCAATGTATGAGAAACAGAAAAGGTAGAGCCATCCGGATGTGTGCCATAATGAACACTGTTCTCATAAGGTACATATCCTCTTTCTACAAACTGCTTCACATCCATCTTACCTACCCCCTCAATGCGGCCTTCCCAGCCTAATTCATTCTTTAAAGCTGCCTGATAAGCCGTTTCAACATCAAAATCACGAATACCACTATTGTATGCACCTGCCAGGGTAATACTCACCATATTTGTCCCTACGCCCGAAACATATCTACTGGCAGCAATACCATCACCTAACCAGCCAGCATCTTTGTATACCAGCAACTGACTGTTAACTAATCCATTGTAGTATTCCGGATAAGCTAGTGCCCAAAGAGAAGTCAAGTTCCAGTAAGCCCCCCAAACTGCATCCGTATTATAATGATTATATATCGGCTTACCTTCTTTTCCCAAAGGTATCTGCCCTACTGTTCCATCATTTTTGGGATAAGCTCCATTAACATCGCTAGCAAGTCCTCTGCCCAACAAAGCGTGATACAATCCTGTATAAAATTTGATTTTGCTTTCATCCGTACCTCCTGAAACCAGAATACGTCCCAAGGATTCATTCCATTTATCCGTAGTTGACTGTAAAGCTTCATTAAAAGTCAAGTCTTTCGCTTCCGTTTCCAGATTCAGTTTAGCATTTTCAATGGAAGTATATGACAAACCGATCTTTACATTTACTACATCATCTTTTTTCGTTTTATAATTCAGGCACATAATAGCTCCTGCACCTTTGATTTCATTTCCCGCTTTCAGAGTACTATCTTGATAAAAAACCTCTACCGATTCAGGAATACGATCTAGTTTTGCATAAAAATACATAGCTACTGATGAACCCGCTTGATATTTCTTCACATATTCCGGTTCCGTAATCACGTAACCTTCAATAGTATTTCCATCTATCTGTTTGATATATGCATCACGCACAGCTCCACTTTCTCCCTGACGATTTCCAATATTCAAAAGAATATGAGCAGCTTCCGTCTCCGGGAAAGTATATCGCTGGAATCCGACACGAGCAGTGGCAGTAAGTTCTGCCTTTACCTGGTAATCCTTTAATAATATAGAGTAATATCCCGGACGCGCCGTTTCATCTTTCTTATCAAAGCGGGAACGGAAACCTTTATCGGGGTCTTCCAGTTTTCCGGGATTTGTTTTTACTTCTCCCGTTACAGGCATCAGTGAAATTCCTCCTATCTGAAACTCATGTAAGCAAGGAAAGCCATCAATCGAAGTATGATTATCTTCATAACCAATAGCTTCCCATCCTTGATTATTACCGTAAGTTCCATTGGTAGAAGCTCCCAGTTTAGCCATTCCAAAAGGCTCCGCAGCCGGAGTATAGAAAAACCAACGACTATGTACAGTTCCAATATTAGGATTCACATACTCTACCAGATTGGGACGATCAGGTGTTTTGCACCCTACAACACCTGCCAGAATCAACAGGCTACCTATCCATTTTAATTTCATCATTTATTTATTTTTCTGTTTGTAACTTCTCCTTTAATCATCGCCACACGTGCATAATACTCCGGCACACACGAAGCATCCAATAACCATTTCGGCTTACGTTTTTCATCAGTCCGCCCTGTCCAGTCATGATACATCAGTCCCGCCTGGTCACGTGCATGTTCCCAAGCATAATCCAGTCCTTTTATCATCGTATCCACATACTTTGAATCCCCCGTAACATTGTACAGATCGTGATAACCTCTAAACAAAACCAAATTAAACCAAGGCAAATCTGCAATATAAGGAATACCGTCTTCCGTATACTTAAAAAACACTTTGTAGCTTCCTTCTGCCAGAAATTTAGCATTATCCAGATACGCCTGCTCACCCGTATAATTATATAAAGCTACAGCTGCTTGTAACAAAGTACCAGTATTGTAAGTATACAAATCCGGGCATACTGCCGAAGTCGTTGTTAACCATGAATTCCAAACGACTCCTCTTTCCGGATCTTTCAGATATTTATCAATCCAATGATAGAACTTCTTTCCCACCTCCAGATAATACTCATCTTTAGTTGCTTCATAAAGTTTTAAAGCCAACACCATCGCTTTTCCGTTAGAACAGGCAGGTTTCTGATCTTTCACTCCTTCCAGCCAGGAAACAGCTCCTTCAAAGTTCTCATCCCAGCCACTTAAAATAAAGGTCAATACCTGTTTCGCTTTCTCCAGATAATGAGGATTTTTAGTTACCAGGTAAGAATCAATATAGTCAATCCCCACCAAACCATTGTCATCATAATAGCGGTCTACCTTTCCAAACTGAACAGGGTAAGCCTGATAACCAAAAGGAACACGCGTTGTATCATAGTAACGCTCCATTGCTATCACCATCGAATCGACATAAACCGTATATTTCTCCGGTTCGATGGCAGCCATCACCACTGCCGAAGAAAAGACACCACTCATAGGCCACAGATAAGAAACTTCTTGCGCTTGCCGGGTGGAATCATTAAAATAAGTCAGATCAGGACGATGACTGCTTGGGTAATATTCAGAGAAGAGACCGTGTTTGGGAACCCGGTAGAGTTCCCAAACACGCTGAAACATTTCTTCTGCCTTATCTTTATTCGGAGTCGTTTTTGATTCTCCGGCACAAGAAAGAAGCACGAATACCGTCGATACAAATAAAACTATATTTCTAATTTTACTATTCATATCCTATTCCTCTGTCACTGTTTCTCCTTTGTACAAAGCAATCATTCCCAAAGATTCGAGCGCAGCATCCTGCATCAACAACTGTTCAGCACGTTTTGGAGTTGCTCCTGTCCAGTCTTCATAGAACAGTCCGTTTGATAAACGGGCATTTTCGTATGCATAATCCAGGAAGTTGATGAATGTTTTGATATAATTGCCTGCATTTTTATAATAAGGCTCAATATCAATAAATGCACGGATCAGTTTTGTTGTGAACCAAGGATCATGATCAGGATAAGCCAATGCCAACCCATTAAGCGGACGTACAAAATAATTATACGCACCTTCGGAAGAAGCAATGGCACTATCCAGATAAGTCTGCTCACCCGTTATTTTGTATAAACGGACTCCGTTAGAAATCATCACACCTGTATTGTAAGTCCATTTTGTTTTATTAATGGATCCGTCTGCTTGTTTATCATTCCAGTAACAGCCATCTTCCGGATCACGCAAGTTAGTCAACGTCCAAGCATATAAACGTTTTGCCAGAGCCAACACATCCACTTTTTCCTCTTGAGGACATACAGAATAATATTCAAGCAAGAATAGCGTTGCATATCCATTAGCGCATGTCGGTTTATTCGAATCACCAACTCCCTGCTGTCCTTTCTGGTCCTCATTCCACCAAAGACCTCCTCCAAACGTATCATCTTCACCAGCTTGCAGGAACTCAACGATTCTTTTAGCTTTCGTCACATAATCTTGATTATTTAGCAAATTAAAAGCCTCTACCAGTTCAATCCCCACAATAGAATTATCATCATAAAAACGTGTTCCACTACCGGTAGTACCATTGGTTTGAGAACCATAACCACCCACAGTTCCACTAGGAGTACGATAATAAACTTCAAACCGGTCTACCATATCTGCATAATTCACATCATAACCTAAGGCATGCAAAGCTGCTGCTCCGGAAACCAGTCCGTCATACGGCCACAAGAAAGAAGCGGAATTATCCCCGTCTTTCTTAGGATAATTTTCATTATACAGTCCTTCTGTTGCCCCACTATTGATCCGGTAGCACTGATTAATCAAGTCAAACTGCTCTTTGGCACGTTTATGATAAACGACCTCCTCTCCGGGTTCTGACGGAGCAATCGGTGTAGGCGGGATATATTTCTCTACGTCATCTCCGGCACAGGAGAATAATAGTGCCGGAAGAATTGCTAAAATAGTCTTTATCTTTTTCATAACTTAGTTTTATTAATTAATCGGAGTCACATTAGTAAATGTATGTATCATCAATCCATCCGAATTCGTATCGATAGTGATAGTCGCATGCGTATAATCCAGACTACCTTTCATTTTCCAAAGATGATCCCACTGACTCCATTGGAATTCATACAAAGCATAGAAAGAAGCAGGTTCTCCACCTACCGGACGTTCGGCACTCACGCCATCACCTCTACCCCAACACATATCACCACCATTTACTTTTGCTAAAAAGTAGTAACGTTCTTCTATCCAACTTAACCAATCAGGAGCACCGGTTTCCGGTTTGGACGGATCAAGGAATCGGATATCGCCCTCTCCCACAAATTTACCATCACCAGCATACTCTAATACAGCTATATCTCCAAATGTTGCTCCCC
This sequence comes from Bacteroides sp. D22, assembly GCF_000163675.1. Classification (NCBI taxonomy): domain Bacteria; kingdom Pseudomonadati; phylum Bacteroidota; class Bacteroidia; order Bacteroidales; family Bacteroidaceae; genus Bacteroides; species Bacteroides sp. D22. Next base: position 242,368 of record NZ_GG774795.1, read on the forward strand.
AAATACAACGAACAGAAGAACCGATTTTGTCCGTGGTCATTGCCATTGTATTAAAGTTCACTGTCAGACGGGTTACTTCTTCGGAAGCAGCGACTGCCGTTTCGCCCTCCCCTTCTCTTAACTTCGAGCTATCATCAATATAATAGCTGAATGTTTCACCTGTAGTAGCAGACTTAAATGATATATTTCCTGCAGATAACTTCGTATAAATCTGGAAAACGCCCTCTTCTACACAACGGAACGGAATTCCCCCCTGTCCACTGTTCTCCGTAGCCGAACCATATAAATACAATTCAGCCGGAATATTATCAATTCCCTCTCCACGAGTTACTGTGATGGTAGCCACCTTGTCGGTTCTCTTCACCACTCCACCTTTCGAAGCATTTACCGTCCATTTTATATCTCCGGTTTCCAAAGGATAAATGCCTGCATTTCTGGCAATCGTATTAATAGCTGCATGAGTGATTGACAAACTGGTCGCAGCTCCCAAATCACTTTTCACCGTAGCCAGCGGCTTTGAAAAATCACCGTCTGCCTTATCAAACAGCACCTCGTACAATACAATTCCGCCATCTGCCGCACCACCTCCTGACCACGACAACACAACAGGCGTTGGAGATGACACATTCAACTGGATAGAAGCAGGGGAACTTAATTCTGTAGGGACTGCAAAATCCGTGTTCAATTCATAATCTTCCTGACATGAAACCATTGCCAGAAGTACTGAACATATCCATAATATCTTTTTCATAATCATTCCTTTTTGAGTCGTTTAACCAATTACCAATTCGGATTCTGCTCCAAATTACCATTCAAGTCACGTTCAGCCTGTGGTATAGGCCACAAATAATGTTTATTTGCATTAAAGGTTCTGTTTTCAACCCGAACGTATCCATCATCCGTACCTACCACATCATTTGTCTTTAATCCGTGACACCATCCATTCAATACATTGTCCGCAATTCTCCAACGGATAATATCTTTATGGCGATGTCCTTCCAATGCCAGTTCCGAACGACGTTCATTCCGTACAATCTCAATCAGTTTATCTTTAGAAGCTCCTTCCGGGAATTCCACTGCCGAAGCAAGTGTAAATCCGGCTCTATCACGAATTGGTTTAATAGTTGCATCCCAAGCCGTCTTATCCAGTTCACCTAACTCTGCCAATGCTTCCGCATTCATCAATAGAATATCAGCATAACGAATCAAAATCGGATTCAAACCGGAATAAAGAGTAGCACGATACGCATTATCCCAGTATTTCTTAATATAATAACCGGTAGCCGAACAGTCTGAACCTACCCCATAACCATCTTTACCTTCACCTTTCTCACAGTTGATAACAACTTCTGTTCCGTCGGCCAAAGTATAAGAGTTTCCAGTGTACATCACCGTTGCCTTCAAACGTGGGTCACGATTGGCATACGGATGACTTTCATCAAACGATGTTCCTGTTTCTTTAATTGTTTTTCCATCCAGCATAATATAACTGTCTACCAACTCCTGCAAAGGAGAAAGCTGGGAATATCCACCCAAAGTGGGCGGCAGGAAAACATACATCATCTGATGTTCACGACTAGTCGGACGATACTGTGCATCCAAAATTACTTCAGAGTTGTATTCATTAGCAATCTCAAACAATCCCGCATAACTTCCAAAGAGTTTAAAGCCCCCCTCTGTCATAATGGTAGAAGTGATATTTTTCACTTGCGTCCAATTACCTTCAAACAAATAGATTTTAGCTTTAATAGCCATTGCCGCCCAACGGGTAATCCGACCTTTATTATCCGCATCATAAGAAGTCGGCAAATAGTTACCATTAATCACTTCATCCAGATCGGCCAAAACATTTGCTATTACAGTGGCTTTGGCTGTACGTGCAATCGACATACTTTCTTTAATAGAAAGCACTTTGGTAGTATAAGGAACATCTCCGAATTTCGTATACAACTCATAATAATTATAAGCACGAAGCACTTTTGCCTCGCCAATATAACGTTTCTTCAATTCAGGATCCAAATCCGGTACGCGATCAATATTCTCCAATAGTTCATTACACATACGAATCCCCGTATAACGTCCGTCCCAAACCTTTTTCACGTAAGGGTCTGCTGTAGAATATGAACCATTACCGATATTCTGTGTAGCATCGTTCGGTTGCTTGGTATAAGCATTGTCCGTCATTGCTTCACAATAAAGCTGTTCGTCCATATTTCCCAAATAGGTATAGCAAGTATTCAACGCCTTGACAGCTGCTTCAGGATCCTCTTCCCAATAAGTCAAGTCCGTTTCTCTGTCATACGGTGCCGTATCCAAGTCAACACAAGAGGCACCGCCCACTACCAAGACAGCAGATAAAATCAAATTCTTTATAGTTGTTTTCATCACGGTACAGTTTAAAATTTAACATTAAGTCCAAATGAATATACTCTTGCCACAGGATAAGAACGACCACTGCCGTCTCCGGTATATTCCGGGTCCCATCCGCCTTTCATCTTTGTGAAAGTCAACGGATTCTGCACACTGGCAAAGATTCTTAAATTCTTGACATAGAGTTTTTTCATCCATTGTTGCGGGAAAGTATATCCGATCTGCGCATTTTTCAAACGCAAGTATTTAGCATCCTGGATCCAGAAATCTGATTTCGCTGCATTATTAGCAGATTCCGCACCCATTGTCAGACGAGGATAAGTAGCATCCGGATTATTCGGAGTCCAGCGGTCTTGATGGAAATCCATTACAGGACCTTCATTGTTATTATGGAAAGCCTCTACAGATTCACCACGCATCCACTTGTTACGTTTTCCTACTCCTTGCCACATCATCGAGAAATCAAAACCTTTATATTCCAAACCATAGGTGAAGCCGAAAGTATATCTTGGGAAGTCATTACCAACAATAAAACGGTCATCGTCCGGTTTAATCACACCATCGCCATTTTTATCCAGATAACGGATATCTCCCGGTTTCGGTGTAATACCTTCCAAGTGCGGTCCTTTCTGACATTCTTCCTCATTCTGGAAAAATCCATCCGAACGATATGCATAGTAAGAGTACAACGGATAACCTTCCTTGATAATTGTCTGTACATCCGAGCCACCGATAATTTCCGTACCGCGTGTATCTATTACTTCATTAAAGCTATCCGAAATATTTCCGGCGAAGTTATGCACTACCGGACCGGTCTTCAAACGATAACTTACTGATAATTCCCATCCTCTCGTCTCTACCTTACCAGCGTTTTGAATCGGGGCACCATTACCAAACAATCCGGGAACCGGTAAATTTACCAAAATATCTTTTGTACGATTATTGAAGCAATCAAAAGTAATATTCAAATCATTATTCAACAATCCCAATTCGAAGCCGATATTCGCCATACGGGTAGTTTCCCATTTGAGATCAGGGTTTGTAGAAGCAAATTCAGCCGTCTGCGCCAGCTTGTCGCCGAAACTGATACCGTTCTTTACAGACACCGTCTGCATGTATTGATAAGCACCAATGCGGTTATTACCAACCAATCCCCATGAACCTCTGATTTTTAGAGAAGGAACATACGGTTTCAGTACAGACCAGAATTTTTCTTCCGAGATACGCCATCCTGCCGAGAAAGACGGGAAGACTCCCGAACGGTTTCCTTTCGCAAAATAAGAAGAATAGTCATTACGGATATTAAATTCCAGCAGATATTTCTCATCATAATTATAAGTGGCTCTTGCAAAACCGGAATAGATAGCCCAGTCACTTGCCGAACCACCATTGCTAACTTTATCCCCACTCAAATCACCTACAAAAATATCATATTTAGAATCCTCCGTCAAACGACTGGTAGAGAACTGCTTTTCAGAGAAACCCTCATAAGCATATCCTAATAATCCACCGATAGAGTGTTTCCCTATTTTCGTATTATAAGTCACCATAAGATTGGTAGTGATATTCTTAGAACGATAGAATTGCTCGGTCAACTTATTTTCACTATCTCCCGTACCTTCGAAGGCCTTCCGGTTCTCATGCAAATTATTATTCCAAACACGTCCACCGGCACTTCCGATCAGTTTCAGTCCTTTATATACTTCCCATTCGGCTTGTATGGTTCCCAACAATTCATCATTCACATTCTGGCGATAACCGCCTTCTTCCAAACGCTGCAAACCGTTTGAGTTACTTCCGGCAGGATAATTATAACTGCCATCCTCATTCTTGATCGGGTAAATCGGCGGCATACGGTTTGCCTGCTCGATAATCCATTCCGTCCAGTAAGCATGTTCTTTAATGTCATTACGGGCAAATTGAGAAGTCAAATTCAATGTAAAGTTATTCGTCACCTTATGGCTTACATTCAGACGTGCATTGTAGCGTTTATAACCATAATCAGGTCCCTTGAACATACTGTTCTGATCCATATAACCCAAAGAAGCCATGTAAGACAACTGGTCGTTACCTCCTGTCATCGAAACATTGTGTGAACTTTGAGGAGAATTACGGTGATACAGTTCTTTCACCCAATTTACATTCGGACCGCCATTTCTAAATTGCGCAATCTGCTCGGGAGTGAATTTTGCAGCTCTTCCCGAATTAACAGCCGCTTCATTATACAGTTCAGCGTATACCCACGAGTCTGCTATCTTAGGCAATGAAGTAGGCTGCTGAACACCATACATAAAATCATAAGAGATTTCCACCTTACCGGCTTTTCCTTTCTTGGTAGTAACAAGTACCACACCATTGGAAGCACGTGAACCATAAATAGCAGTAGAAGACGCATCTTTCAAAATAGAAATCTGCTCAATATCAGCCGGATTCAAATTGCCCAGCGATCCTTCAATTCCGTCAATAATCACCAACGGATCATTGTTGTTCATCGTATTCAATCCACGGATATTAATAGAAGGAACACTACCCGGAGTAGAACTTCCCTGCTGAATAACCAAACCGGGAGTCGTTCCCTGCATCGCTTCCAATACATTGGAAATCGGCTTTCCTTCCAATTCATCCGTAGAAACAGAAGACACAGCTCCTGTCAGGTTGACTTTCTTCTGCACGCCGTAGCCTACCACTACCACATCTTTCAAAGTAACCACATCCGACTTCAACACCACATTGATAAACTGGCGGCCGTTCACCGGAACTTCCTGTGTTTCATATCCAATTGAGGAAACTACCAATACCGCTTTCGAAGCAACATTCAGTGAAAAATTTCCATCCATATCCGTAGCCGTACCCGTAGATACACCTTTCACCAGCACGGTAGCCCCAATCACGGGTTCCCCGTCTGCCATTACCTTACCTTTCACTGCGATTGTATTAGATTGCGCATACAGTTTGGAACCAACAGCCACATTCATACAAACAATCAACATAACAGCCAATAATTGCCAACTCGAAAATGCCGTTCTGAAAAGCCGGCGGGCAAATTGCGCGTTCAATAGATTAGATTGTTTCATAACATTTTATATTTGAATTAATAGAAGAGTTATCATATATTATAAGATATTAAGTTGGGACAAAGCAAAGGAATAAGCCCCTAAAGCAACAGCCCTGCTTGCTCCTAATGTAGAAACAGCAATGCCTATTTTCTTGTGACAGGCATAATGTACCTCTCTCTCCGAAAATGGTATTTTCACCATCTTGTCTTTTTCTTCCAGAAATTTATCAAATGCCTCTTTTTCGGACAGATTGAACACCTCCATCTGCAAACAAGGGAAAGAAGCTCCTGCAAACGTGCCAATCTGCCGATTCATCTCATTCATAATTCCCGGAAGTATGTATTTAGCCGCTCCAGCCACTCCTCCGCCAATCACTACCAAGCCATCAACAATATTCAATGCACGGATGATAGCATCACCGGCCATCTCTCCAAGTTCGTTAAAACTCCGGACAGCAGCCTGCTGATCTCCCTCTGCAGTCCCTTCGGCAATATCATATATATCTTTGGGAGTCAAAGAAAAAGCATCCTTTCCGGTCAATTCCTGATATACTCGCCTGACAGCCCTGATGCTGACACTTTCTTCCGCGATCATTTCGGGATATTTCTTATTCCGCATAATCCAGACGTCGCCGCCGCAACCGTTGTCTCCGGTCAGTAACCGGCTGTCAATCACCACTCCGGCACCAAACCCTGTACCCAGCGTAATTCCGAGCAGGTTCTTATATACCTTACTGCTGCCTGCTTCTTTCAGGCGTTTATTCACTTCGGGCAAAGTGCCTGCCAAGGCTTCGCCATAAGCAAACAAATTACCGTCATTATTAATAAAAACCGGAATACCAAACTGTTCCCTCAAATAAGGTCCAAGTGCCACTCCTCCCCTGAAGGCCGGGAAGTTAGGCAAGTCACCAATAATTCCATGCTCATAGTCAGCAGGCCCGGGGAAAGCAAAACTGATAGCTACCGGAAGTTTCGGCAATCGTTTTTCAACTTCCAGGAAACCTTCTACAAGAACAGACAAGCAACGCTCCAAGTCGTCGGACGCTGCCGGAAGGCAAATAGGTTCCACTATTTCGCGACAGCCTTGTATGGCTGAAAACACGAAATTAGTGCCTCCCGCATCGAGCGTCATTACGATTCGTTCATCATGTTCATACATAGTTCTCAAGATATTAGATGATTTATTTCATTATTAAAAGCGTACGTAAGCTTTGATCGTTACACATTCTTTTCCTGCAGATTTACCATACGGGGCAATGGTATATTCTTTCACCCCGGCAGGAATGATAAATGTTTCGGCATAATGTACCACGAAAGGTTCAAAAGCATGAGTAGGACTCTCAACTACGGCCTCTTCTCCCTCCAACAGATTCAGTACATTTACACTATCGTTTGTATGATGCAATACCGGTGATGAGAAACGGTGACGGCGGGTTTCGATAAATTCGTTCGGATGCAATCCGGTACGTTCTTCTATCCAGCCTTCTCCGGAAGCAACCTCCTTGAACTGGTTGCGAAGATGTTCATTCACATATTCCGTATCCCGGTTCCAGTTGATTACGCATTTACCACGTTCCACATTGATCGGACGCGGTTTTCCATCCAGTCCCAAGCGTTGCCAGTCCCATAGTTTGAAAGTAAAGAGGTTCGGAGTCGAGCTGATTTCAAGCACCATACTGTTGGCACCGGAACAATGAACGGTTCCTCCCGGGATCAGAAAGTGGTCGTGTTTCTTCGTCGGAATCTTATTTACGTATTTTTCTGCGTCAAACACCAGTTCACCTTTTTGTGCTTTACGCAAATCGCCGATCATCGCTTCTTTGTCCACTCCTGTCTTCACTCCCAGATAAACGACGGCATCTTCTTCCGCGTCTACCATGTAGTAACTTTCATCCTGCGTGTAGTACATACCGAAGCTGTCACGGATAAATTGAGTAGTAGGATGCACCTGCAAACTCAAATTACCTCCGCCCATCGTATCCAAAAAGTCGAAACGAATAGGGAAGTCTTTTCCAAAGCGTGCCTCCACCGGTTCACCAAGCAACTCTTTACTTTTCAGCAAAACCAAATCAACCGAAGGCAGTTCAAAGCGCACTCCGTTCACTTCAAAATAAAGGCTGTTCTCTTCAGGTACACAGTCAAAGCACCAGCCGAAATTTTCGCGTTCACGATCCAGGTCACAAACCTCTTTCATCCATTGACCACCCCAGGGAGCCGGATCGAAGAAAGGAACTACCCGGAACGGTGTGTTCACCGTTGCCTCTACCCCTTTAAAGAAAGTATCCTTATCAATCATCTTCGGTGTCCCGGCCACATGGGTGTCAATCCAGAATTCTACCCTGTCAAACAATCTTTCCTTATACCTATCACATACTCTCCAATCGTTGAAATACCCTCTCTTGTATTGCAAAGAAACAGCATCGTTCCGATTGTCTATACCTAAAGCTTTTACCTCATGCCGGCGGAAACGTTGTTGGATTTCCCAACGTGCCATATCCGCATAAACTACCATCGCATCCTGCGGAGCAACAACAGCAGCTCCCGTACCTATGATTACAATGGTTTCTTTCGCTTCACTGATTTGCTTCCGTGCAGCAGCCACCTTATCCGCATCCAAATAATCTTCCAGCTTCAAATTGGTAACATAGCCGAATAACACATCTTCAGTCATGAAGCGTTCTGTCAACGTTTGAATTTCTTTTTCCGGTTTCATCAAATCACGTACATTCATCACTCTTCCGGAGAATTCTTTTGAAAAAGCATCCAGCACTTCTTCTTCATATACTCCTGTATATAAATCCATCGCCAGCACTTTTCTTGCATCCATTTTCTCTTTTAACATAGAAATGATAGAATCCCACCCCTGAACAAGCATCCCCGTCAGCTTCGTAGAAGGAAATTTATCATAATTAGCTTTTCTCATGTTTATAGCGTTTTTAAATTTTATATGTTCATACATATTTTCAATTGTGCAAATATATAGATTTTATTTTTATTCCAAACAAAACTTGGATTATTTTTTGATAAATCTTATATTTGCTGAAAATAAACCAATCAGAATAGATATGAAATTAGATCATAATAGTGATAAACCGCTTCATATTCAGGCAGAAGAGATACTAAGAAGACTCATAGAATCTGAAGAGTACAAAAACGGAAAGCTATTTCCCAATGAGGTCGAATTGTCTGAACAATTACATATTTCAAGGAACACATTGAGACAAGCTATCAACAAGCTCGTGTTTGAGGGGCTTTTGGTACGCAAGAAAGGCTACGGAACGAAGGTAGTAAAGAAAGGTATCGTAGGCGGAGTAAAGAACTGGCTTAGTTTCTCACAGGAGATGAAGATGTTAGGTATCGAGATTCGCAATTTCGAGCTACATATCAGTTTAAAGCGTCCAACTGAAGAAATCGGCACATTCTTTGATTTAGGTTCCAGTCCCGACACTCGCTGTGTAGTGATGGAGCGTGTCAGAGGAAAAAAAGAATATCCGTTTGTTTACTTCATCTCTTATTTCAACCCTAATATTCCACTGACTGGAGAGGAAGATTATACACGCCCCTTATACGAAATGCTGGAAACCCAATATAATATAGTGGTAAAGACCAGCAAGGAGGAGATTTCAGCCAGACTTGCAGGGGAATTTATTGCAGAGAAACTGGAGATAAAATCCAATGACCCTATATTAATAAGGAAAAGATTTGTTTATGATGTGAACGGAGTACCTATTGAATACAACGTCGGGTATTATCGGGCAGACAGCTTTACTTATACAATAGAGGCAGAGAGATAGACAGTATGTTCATACATATATAATATAAGGAGGCTATTTTAGAAGTTGAAATCTCTATCTTTCCTTCAAAATAACCTCTTTATATCATCTCTCTTTCCATAATTATGTCCTACCCGTCATTTATTATCAAACTTACCATTAGAGCATCCAGCAAGAATCCGATCCAGACTTTCATCCACAACACCTATCATCTGAAGTTTGGATAATAAATGATAGTAGGAAGTTTTTCCTACTCCTTCTATTCTCAACAGACTTTTCCAACCTCTTCCCGATACGATTTCCAATAAGTCTTTTACTGTTCGAACATCTTGATTATACAAGATATTAGCCAACCGAGTATCAGCTACTTTACAAACAGGCAATTGAAGTATCCACTCCTCCTGCCCAACATTTATATTCTTATTATTGTCTGCCAAAGATAAAAAACGAGCATCGATAGCACGCTTTCGATAAGTAGCCAATATATCTTTTTTCAGTTTCAACCCTTTAAGTATAGAGTTATACATTTGCAATGTCTTCCCATAGGTAATTTGATGTCGAACAGCCACTTTCTCTATTGATTCTCCTGTAGAAATAGAATAGAAAACATTGCGGGTAACAGGGTGAAGAATCAATGCTGACAGTTCACGAATGATTATTTCATATAGCGGTTTACAAGTCTTCTGTGTTCTCAATACATATAATAGATCATCGTATTTGGAAATGATAAAGTCACGTTCCAATTTCTTTTCTTCTACAATTTTAGAAAGGTAATCTGTTTCTAAACCAAGTCTTTTGTGAGCTTCCAGATAAGCATCCAAACTCTCATCATCCAAAAACAACTGATCGTCGATTCGGGAACTCGTAATGTATCCAAGATTTGCCCAATTCTTTAGAATAGCTTCGGCTCAGTCTGAAACCTTGGGGGATTGCGTTAAAATTCTTATTTTTGCATCATGAAAACATCCTCTTCCCAAACGATTGATCCTGTTGCTTCTTTAAGCTTGTTCTTGCCTTCAGGAATCCTTGATTACTTTACCCTAGTCAATCATGTTTCTCAGGATACTTGCTTTATTCTTTATTTAGAGGAGAAAGCCACTATTCCTGCTGAGTACTCTGATCTACATCTTCACTCAAAAGGTTTC
>NZ_GG774795.1:252813-296157 GCF_000163675.1 Bacteroides sp. D22
TTGAAGAATATGGATACGATACATTCACAACAGTAGCAAACTCTATTGAGAATCATTATGAAAGGATTCTGAACTTCTTTGTGAACAGGAGTACAAATGCAGCAGCGGAAGCATTTAATGCTAAAATCAAAGCATTTAGGGCATCATTTAGAGGAGTAGTGGATATGAGCTTCTTCCTTTTTAGGCTAGCAAAGGTATATGCATGAAGGGAATTGACTAAACTTAATCCCCCAAGAATTACAACTGAGCCATAGCTTCTTGAATGTCGCGTCTTTCAGACATCTGTTTTGTTGTGAGCCAATTTGACATAAAAAAACGGAACTAGATTAATAATATCAACTAGTTCCGTACCTTTTATTATAAAAGAGTACGGAGCTGCCACAATCCCGCAAACAGGAGGTAGTAGCGGCTACCTTTCAGACACGGGCAGACAGCCCGTACCCTATGAGAAGTCATAGAAGTACAGGCGTCTCCCGGTGTCTGAAAAAAAATCCGCTACGATTTCCTGTTCACCGAGGAAACGCACAATCGCATACCACAAAGGCATACTACGTTCCAATGACAAAGGTACAAATACTTTTCGGAAAATAACAAGAGAGAGGTATAAATGTTTAGGAAAGAAAACGAATGATGATTGTATAATTAAAACGTATGTATATAAAAAAAGGCAGGTTTCAATAAGTTTTTTGTTTCGTATATAAAATAAGGGGCACACCATTTTGTCTCGTATACAAAACAAAATATTTAATAAAGCTGCTCTAATCTAGAGCACAATATCATTCAAGTCAAAATAAAGCAAACGTGTAGCAGAATCCACATCTTCATTATTCAAAGGAATAAACCCATTTTTCTCATAAAAAGGAACAGCTGCTGCATACGCATCTACAGTTAAAAAGCGACAACCCGTTTTATTTTCAAGTACATTACTTACAGCTAACAAAGCTTCCCGATAAAGAAAAGGTTCGTATTTTATTTTTTAAAGATTTTCATTGCCAGTTCATAGTCTTTCAACCTTTTTTCCCGCTGCTCCGGCGTTTCACTACGCTTCTCTTTCATCCGTTCTTCAAATCGCCGAGCATCTTCTCCGAAAAGTATCGGAGTTTCCTTAATTGATCTTGCCATACTTATACAACTCCTTTCTTTGGGTTTATACGCTACAAAAGTAATTGAATAAATCAGGAAGTGCAAGTTATAACGAAGTTATCTTATTCAAATAAGAAACCACTCTACAATTAAAGCACCTCTCTCTTACATAAACTACCTACTTTTGTAGCAAATAACAATTCGTTCCACCTAGGTAGAACTAAACAAATACCATGGTCGAACCAAACGATAACCAAGGTAGAACTAAAGAATAACCTTGGTAGAACGAATTAATAGTAGTAATTAATCCATTAATAATAGAATATGAGTGCTTTATATGACTTATTTGAAAATCCACCGTCACCTGACGGAGAGAAACAACCGCTACATGCCCGTATTGTCTCCAAAGGAACCGTAGATAAAGAAGAGTTTCTGGATCGTGTCCACAAATTCACCGGTATCAGCAGAAGTTTATTGGCAGGAGCCATGGAAGCCTTTGCCAATGAAGCACGGGATTTACTAGCCGACGGCTGGAATGTAGAAATGGGAAACTTCGGATTCTTCTCTACATCGTTGCAATGTCCGCCGGTTAAAGATAAAAAAGAAATTCGGGCAGCGTCTGTCCAAATGAAAAATATTAATTTCCGCGCAAGTCGTCCATTCAAGAAAGAAGTAGGCAACAAAATGAGGCTGCAACGAGGAGAATCTATCACACGCCCTAAGAAAAATAGTATCTCCCGTGAGACGTGTCGCGAGCGCCTCAACACATATTTGAAAAATCACCTATTCATCAGCCGGACAGATTATAGCCATCTGACAGGACGAAATAAAAAAGTAGCTATTGAAGAATTAAATTCCTTTATCACTGACGGAATAATACGGAAAGAAGGGGTTGGAAAGTTGACTGTATATATAAAGGTATAAACTCTTGGAACACAGAATTAAGAGCCACAACAAGATTATTGCTGTTGTAACTCAAGTATGATTTCATCAGTGATGTAGGCATCACTCAACGTTATAAGCGGATATTGTTTATTAAGAAGCAATGCATATACCTTACTATTATAGAACAAGTGCAATGCTTTTTCGGGAGAAATATTCAAACGCTCCGCTAATTGCATCACCACACGAGTGTATTTATTCCATACTAATACATCTATCATAAACGCAGGTTATTTTATTGTTATATATTCTTTGAAAGAGAGACACTCGTCAATGAGACGTTGATTGAGAATCCTTTACCAAAGTCGAGGTTTTCGCGTCCGACACCGACCAAAGGATACTCTACGGCCTGCGTACTACCATGATAGACCTTCATACAGATTCTCCTTTTTCTTTATAATGGGCTTCCCAGTTTTCAAGAGCTTCTACCAACGTATCGGCTATGTACTCACGACTCTGGGTGTGAAGCATGTCATATCCACTTATCAGGTATTGACGGATAAGATTCAGTTTTTCCAAACGGTTATAGAGAGTAGGAGCCGGAATACCCAACTTCTGGGCGGCACTCTCAATGGCAAAAATCACAAACTCCATGACTTTGCCATCAACAACGGGGGCTGATTGGCTTGAATGTAGCATAGCTATACCTCTATTATCTTAATGTAATATGTACAAATATAGTGTTTATTCTTACAACGTTCATCGTTTTTCGGCATATTTTATGATTATCAAGAACATTTGAGTATCGTGAAACTGATTGAAATATTCCCTATTTGGAAATGGCTATTAAAGCAGAATATATAAGGATCTATAAATCAGAATCATACAAACAAAATAAATAAAAGTGAATCAAAGTACGTACATCTAGGACCGTTAAAGCACCTCCCCGGAAAGTGCCCATAGTATCTTTGCATCGTGATCACAAAGAGAATTGATAAGTAAAGTAATTAATTTAAAAAACAAAAAACTATGGCACTTAGATACGTCATTAAAAAAAGAACATTCGGTTTTGATAAAACTAAAGCTGAAAAGTATGTAGCACAAAATGTAATCACCAATACGGTGGATTTCAGAGATTTGTGCGAGGAAATCACTAAAGTAGGAATGGTTCCCAGTGGAGCGGTAAAATTTGTACTCGATGCTTTGATCGATACATTAAATCTCAACCTTAGAAAAGGCATCTCTGTTCAATTAGGAGATTTCGGATGCTTCCGTCCTGGTATGAATTGCGAAAGTCAGGATACTGAAAAAGAGGTAGATAGCGATACGATACGCAGAGTGAAAATCATTTTCACTCCGGGCTACAAATTCAAAGAGATGCTAAGTAAAGTCAGTGTTCAAAAAGCGGTAGCTTCCGATGATGGTTCCATCAGCCCGGAACAACCGGACCCCAACCCGAATCCAAACCCGGATGACGGCAAAGGAGAAGCACCGGACCCGGCAGCATAAGATTAATCATCAGCCTTTAAAAGCAGGAAAACAGTACCGCCTACGGGCGGATACTGTTTCCCAAAGTATTCCTGTAAAAGACTTGACAACGCCTTTTTTATTTTGTATCTTTACCACATCTTAAAACATTAAAATATCAACATGAAAGAATTGCCATCAGAAGAGGAAGAAATTCCGTTTCGCATTAAAACTTATAAGAAAAAGGAATTGGCTTGTATGTACAATCCGAACATTACACCCCGTTGCGCCATACGCATATTCACCAAATGGATTAAAATAAATAAAGAACTGCTCCGGTTATTGACTGCCACAGGTTATCATCCGCGTACACGAACGTTTACTCCCCGGCAGGTACAAATCATCACCAGTATTCTGGACATTCCATAAGGATGCCAGAATACTGGTTTTATCATTGCAGTTGTCCCGCCGCTTTCAAATAAGCCACATAATTCACATACAATTGGAAATGGGCATCCACTTTCGTCTGATAAGCCTGCTGCCAAAGCACTTGTGCTTCCAGATAATCCGAAAGAGTTTCCAGTCCCACTTCATATTGCTTACCACTGACTTTCATATTCTCCTCTGCCTGTTCCAGCGAACGTTCGGAAAGCTCCGTTTCCAACCGGGCCTCATCCAGATTATTGGCAGCTTGCATCAACTCCAGCAACATCTTTTCATTGACATTTTCCTGTTCAAGACGAGCTTGTTCCAACTTCACTTTGGCAGACTTTACTTTATTGGTACGTTCGCCAAAATGAAACAGAGGGACAGAGACATTCAGGAATACGGAAAAAGCACCCTTTTTCATCAAAGTTTCATCATTGACTTCCAATCCGTGAAGATAATCATAACTACCTCTGACGCCGATACGCGGCAATAGTTCACTACGATTCAGCTTTACTTCCTGCTCGGCAATGGCTATTTGTTTGTTCAAGATTCCATATTCGGGACGGGCGGTAATATCAGAAACCTGCACTTTCCATTCCTGCTCCACTTCCGGAAAATCATCAGATATATCAATCTGTGCTGTCAAAGGGCGTCCGATGTAATGACAGAGATTCATACCCGCAAGACGGAGGGCGTTATCAGCCTTTCGCAAAGAAAGTTCACTCTCGTTGAGCTTCACCTGCACTTTCAGTACATCATTTTGCGGTTTCATGCCATGTCGGTGAGCACTCTTCACATTTTTGAAAAGTTCCGTTAGTAAGTTATGATATTTTTCCGCCACTTTTCTCATTTCCTTGGCTTTCACTAACTGCACGTATGCTTTATCTGTATTCAGAATAACTTCCGAAGTAGTTAAGGCTTCGTTCAAGTGTGCCATTTCTTTTCCCAGTAGTGACATTTTATAGGCGGCACGGATTTTTCCTCCCATATAAAGAGGTTGCTCCACTTGTATACCGCCCGAGTAAACAGTTCCGACCTTATAATCCAGATTCAATCCGGGAAAATAAGCGAAACCGCTCGATACCAGTTCTCCGGTAGCAGGATTGGGCAGGAAAACCGGAAGGTTTCCTCCCGGAACTCCGAGACTTCCATCCGCTGTGCTATAAATACCCGTTCCGTTGGCTGTAAAATTAGGGAAGAAATTGGCTTTATAACTAAGAGACATCAATCGGACTGCTTCCGTCTGCTTATTAGCGGCAGCCATATCCTTATTATATTTCAGTGCCATTTCACGGCATTGCGCCAGACTTAGTTTTTCTTGCGCGGCAAGAGAAACCGACAGGCCGAACAATACACCCGCTACACTAATGGCTACAAGAATTTCTTTTTTCATTTGTCTGTCTTTTTTATATGAAAGAATAATGCATACAAAATCGGGATAAAAAGCAACGTTATCAACGTGCCGAACAGCAACCCACCCATGATAGAAGCCGCCAACGAACCAAACATGGCATCCGGCAACAATGGAATCATTCCCAAAATCGTAGTCAGCGAAGCCATCATCACGGGACGGAGACGACTTTGCGAACTGTCTATCAATGCCGTCACAGGTTCTACTCCCTGATTAATTTGCAAAGTGATCTCATCCATCAAGACAATACCGTTCTTAATAATCATACCGATCAACCCCAATGTACCGACGATAGCCACAAAGTTGAATGTCTTCCCGGTAAGCAGCATTACAGCAACAACACCGACAAATACCAGCGGAATAGTACAGAAGATGATAACCGGTTTCCGGTAATCTTTGAACAGCATGATTAGAATGGATATCATCAGAATGATAGCAAACGGGAAATTCTTGAACAGATATTGCATAGACTTTGTGCTGGCGTTCCTCTCGCCTTGCCATTGAAGCCGATATCCGTCAGGCAGCGGAATCTGTTCAATCTGCGTGGCAATGGATTGCCGCGCCTTCTCCGTTTCTACCCCCGGAACAGGAGAACATTGCACCCGTTGGCTACGCTGCCCGTTATAACGGGGAACCACCGGATCTTCCCACTTCACATCAATCCGCTTACTGATTTGTTTTAACGGAGTTGTTCCCATCAACGTTTCCACCAGTTCTTCTTTTGATAGTGTTCCTGTCTTCAGTTTCATCATCATTTCCTGTGTCAGCAAACCGTTCAGAGAAGGAAGAGACGAGAATATCTGCGTATTGTCCAGGTTTTCAATCGGATTTCCGTGTTCGTCCAGGCAACGCAAGTAGATATTATCTTTGTGAATACCTTCGTAGAAAGACCCGATAGGGATGCCGCTGGTAGCGGTCAGTAGAGATAGGCTTACATCATTACGGCTCAATCCGATAGCACGTGCCGCAGGCTGGTCATATTCAATAGTCAGTACCGGAATTTGCGGTTCCCAGTCCGTGGTAATCAGGTAAACATCCGGGCAATTCTCCATAATCTTGCGGGCACTGTCTGCCAACTGATGCAAAACAGCAGGATCAGGACCGGTAAATTGCGCTTCAATAGGATATTTTTTGAACATCAGATTGTAGCGGTTCATCTTTACGTAAGCATCCGGATAATGTTGTGAAAGATATTGTTGAATTTCCGCCATGTTATCCACCAAATCGTCCGGAGAGGTGAAGTCGATAATCAGTTCACCGTAAGATAAGGAAGGATTGGCTACGTTACGCACCAAGTTATAACGGGCAGGTGTACCACCGATAGAAGTAGTGACGTGTGTAACTTCCGGACGCTTTTTCAGGTAAACTTCGATTTCTTCCAAGTCATGTGCTACACGAGTGGAGTTAGTCCCTTCCGGCAATTTATATTCCATGTAAAGCTGATCGTAGACCATATCCGGGAAAAAGCCCTGCTTCATAAACCGATAACTGAAAGCCGAAAGCAATACCAAAGCAATCATTGTAAACACAAAACTCCAACGATGTGCCAGACTGAATTTCAATAATGAACGGAGCACAGCATAAATCTTTCCTTCATACACACGTTTTCCGGCAGCAGTAGTTGCCGCAGAGATTTCCGGATGCAAAATCCGGTCAGCCATCAACGGGACGTGCACCAAAGCCAGCACCCAGCTAAGCAACAGGGAAACAGCGAGTACGATAAACAAATCGCGCGTATAGACGCCTGCCGTATCAGGCGACATAAAGATAGGAAGAAAAGCAATGATGGCAATCAGAGTAGCTCCCAGCAGAGGCATCGCTGTCTGCCGTCCGATAGCAGTCATTGCTTCCATCCGGCTCTTTCCGGCTTTCAAATCTACCAAAATACCATCGATGATAACAATTGCGTTATCCACCAGCATCCCCATCGCAAGCACAAACGAAGCCAATGAAACACGCTGCATCGTACCATCCATAAAATAAAGGAACAGGAAGGAACCGAATACCGTCACTACCAGGCTGATACCGATAATCACCCCACTCTTGAACCCCATAGCGATCATCAGGATAACGACTACGATAATCACAGATTCTATCAGATTAAGAATGAACGTCCCCAACGAACTGCCTACGCGTTCCGGCTGATAGAAAACTTTATGACACTCTACTCCTGCTGGAAGGCGTTCGACTTTCAGTTGCTCCAATTTCTTTTCCACTTGATGCCCCACTTTGATAATGTCGGCATCCGAAGAAGCGGCCACCATTATTCCTATCGCACGCTGACGGTCATAAAACAATTCGTTGCGGGTAGGATCTTCATAATCTTTCTCAATACGGGCTATATCACTCAACCGCAACTGATCGGCATCATGTCCCTGAATCAGCATACGACCGATATCCTCCACCGTCTTAAACTTGTCACTGACTGTCACCCGGATACGATTATCGCCATTATCATAGTAACCAGTATAAGTCGTTTGGTTCTGTCCGTTCAATGTGGCTAGCACTTCGGCGGGTTTCACACCCAAGTTAGCCATCCGGTCTTGCAAAAGAGAGATATTAATACATTCGGGACGTTTACCGTATAAGTCGACGCGTTCCACCCCATCCAGTTCGCTGACTTCACGTTTCACCAGTTCTGAATAATCAGACAGTTCCCTATCGGAAAGTCCGTCACCCGTCAAAGCGAAAAACATTCCGTAAACATTTCCAAAATCATCTTTTACAATAGAAGGACTGGCACCTTCGGGAAGTTCTGCCTGTGCGTTCGCCACTTTACGACGCAACAGATCCCAGCATTGTTCTACGTCCGTCTCTTTGACAGTCGTTTTCAGTTCTACCTGAATCAGGGAGAGATCGTTGTAGGAATAACTTTCCACATTATCTATATTCCCCATGGAGCGAATATTCTTCTCCAGTACATCCGTCACCTCTAATTCTACCTGATGCGCAGACGCACCGGGATAGGTGGTGACTACCATGGCAAGCTTTACCGTTATTTCTGGGTCTTCCAGTTTACTCATTTCATAACTGGAATAAGCTCCTCCTACAATCAGTACGGCAATCAGGAAGTAGATTAACTTCTTGTTCTCAAATGCCCATTTACTAATATCAATCATAGCAGTCCTCCCACATTGGTTTCAGCAGCCGGAAGAAGCGGTTCCACCTGTTCTCCCTCTTTTACATGATGCACCCCCGAAGCGACAACCAAATCACCGGGATTCGCTCCGTCTGAAGTAATCAGGCATCTGCCGTCGCTAAGCAGACGGGTTACTGTCACATCACAACGGCGAATAGCGTGACTGGAAGCATCATAAAGAAAAATACTCGTACGTCCGTTCTCACGAAGGATCGCTCCGCTGGGAACCAACAGGTTACGCACATCTCCTTCACTACATTCGATAGTTACCATTGTATTCATGCCGGGCGATGGAACTGCCTGTTTATCTTCTTTTTTCAGTTGAAGCCGCATGGTGTACAACTGATTGGCATTTGCCTTAGGGGTGACACTAATCAGTTCCAAAGCATATCTTTGATGAGGATAAATATCGAATGTACAATAGTAGCGGGTAAACTGCTGTCGACGAATATATTCCACTGCCGGAAGATTAATCTCCACCTCCGGGCTTCCCTCACTGATGATGGAAACGACGGGCATACCGGCAGCTACCGTCTCATGGGAATCAAAAAGACGTTTCTGCACATATCCGCTAAAAGGAGCATACAAACGGGTGTATGCCAACTGGTCTTTAGCATGGTTATATTTGGCGGTAATCTGTCTCAATCCGTACACGGCCTTATCGTTAGCATCCGGTGTTGTCACATTTTCCTTATAAAGTGCCATCACCCGTTCCGCCTCCGCTTTCACACTTTGATATTCTGCTTCTGCTGCATCCAGCTGAATCTGATAGTCTGTCGGATCTAATTCTGCCAATAATTGCCCTTTACGCACATAGGCACCGTCATTTACATGCATATACTGAATAGTACCACTCACCCGGAAAGACAAACTTATATCTTGTGCTGCTTTCACCCGTCCCGGAAACTGTAAAGCTATTTGTTTGTCAGCAGAAAGTATAGTGTCAATCTTCACTGCCGGATTACTGTCTGTGTTTTGTACACGTTGCCCACACGAAGTCAACAGAACTGCTAAAAATCCTGTTAATAAGAAGTCCAATCGTCTCATATTTTCACTTATTAGTTAGTTGCCACAAAAGTATCCCAAGCAAACATGAGGAGAAAGGTTGATTTAGACGAAACATTGTTCTATTTGTACGTTACCTAAGATAAAAAGCCGAAATAGTTTGCTATTTGTATTTATTTGTTTGTTACTTTGTAAAGAAATTCATTTCAACAAAAAAGGAATATGGAACCACTGATGCCATTCAAGTATGTTATAATATCTCCGGAGGATACTTCCATGAAAGAAGGATGCATTATTTCCGAATTCAACCAATGCGGACTTTTCCTCTGCCAGAAAGGACAGGCGGAAATCCTGCTGGGAGGTAGACCATATCAGATTAACAAAAGGAATCTTTTCATATATACTGCAGCCAACCTTCTACAGATACGCCAAAGAAGCGCAGACCTGGAAGGAATCATGATAGAGGTCGATCTGGATTATATCATACCGATAGTAAACAAAGTAGCCAACTCGGAAAACTTGCTTTATTTGCGGGAAAATCCCTGCCTGTCGCTCTCTGAAGAGCAATATACATTTGTAGAAAACTTGCTCAAATCTGTAGAAAAACGAATTAACAGGGAGAATATCTGTAACAGTTCCCGTCAGAAACAACATTTAATTTCTGAATTAATCAAATCCTGGGGACAGGTGATATGCTATGAGTTATTAAACATTTATTTCAGTAACGAACCCCAAACACCACTGCCACAGGATAAAAAGGATAAGATCTTCCAAAATTTCATGATTACCCTTTATCGATATTATCGTCAGGAACGTGATGTTACTTTTTATGCAGACAAGCAATGCTTGTCCGCCCGATATTTTTCTTCTGTCATCAAGGAGAAATCAGGGAGCAGTGCTTTGCAGTGGATTATACAGAATGTCATTACAGAAGCTAAATATCTGCTCGATAATACCGATTTAAGTATTAAGGAAATAGCAACCAAACTCAACTTCCCCACACAATCATTCTTCGGGAAATATTTCAAGCAGTATGTCGGTATATCTCCTAAAGAATATCGGAACAAGAAGACAGGCTTGTTGCCTTCTTGAGTCAGCAAAACAAAATTCTGTTCTTTTTTGATATTACAATAATCTGAATTGGAATATAATCAATAGAAAAGGATTATTCGCCGATTGCGTACAATATTGATATATAATCGTCCTATTCTTATATTAAAAACGACTACCCAACACTACCTTTGTTACCAACCGATTATTTCAGGAAGATTGCATTAGTTAAACAAGCTGTTTTACTTGGTATACTCCGAAAATAATTCATAAGTTTGTTTTGTATTAAAGGAGTCCATTGTATGTATAAGAAGTATATTCCATTTCTTTTATTATTAATTTCTACTCTTTCGTTTGGACAAAATATACACTTCCAAGCGATCGGAGTAGAAAATGGCATTTCACAACCCACAGTCACGTCTATTTATCAAGATGAATTCGGTATTATCTGGATAGGAACCAAAGATGGTCTGAATCGATACAACGGTACTGATTTCCATATATTCCGCCCGATAGAGAATGATAAAAACAGCTTGTACAATAATAATATAGGTACTATCTGTGGCGATAAAAACGGTCATATTTATATCCGTTGCAAGTATGCTGTAGTAGAATATGATATCAAAAAAAACATTTTCCATACTATCCGTAACAACAATATCCAGGCCATTGACTACGGTAACTCCCGGTTATGGGTTTGTACGAGAGATTCATTGTTTACATACAACCGAAAAGAAGATAAACTAGAGTATTATTACCACCTGGACAGTGTACGCATATCATGCGTCACTGAAGATCATGAAGGCAACCTGTATGTAGGAACGATGAATAAAGGCTTGTACATAATAGATAGTAATAAGAAATGGCTTAATTATCTTCCCGAGAAAGATATAACCTGTATTTATGAAGATTCCAAAAAGAATATTTGGGTAGGAACTAAGGATGACGGACTTTTCCGTCTGGACAGAAATGGCGTACAAATCAACTATAAGGACGGACCTTATAAAAACAGACTTTCCAGCAATTATATCCGTTGTATTGTTGAAGACAATCAGGGCAATTATTGGATAGGCACTTTTAAAGGTTTGGACAAACTGGATACCACCAACAATATTACTCATTACAGCGAAGACAACAAGCCTTACAGCTTAAGTAATTCTTCCATCATTTGTATGATGAAAGATCAGCAGGGCACTTTCTGGATAGGTACCTACTACGGTGGAATCAATCTATTCAATCCCGATTATGAAATCTACACCTACTATTATCCCGATGAATCACAAAAAGGTAAATTGACATCCCCTTTTGCCGGAAGAATGAAAGAGGACTCCAAAGGTGGTATTTGGATTGCAACAGAAGGCGGAGGAGTGAATTATCTCGATAGAAAGACCAAGAGCTTTATCGAATATAAACACAGTAACCAAAGTAATTCACTTGCATCCAATACAATTCAAGCTTTATATCTGGATGAAAAGAATCAGATACTATGGATAGGAACGTTAAAAGGAGGATTGGATAAGTTAAACTTGAAAACACAGAAGTTTACCAACTACAGACATGTTCCCGGCCAAAAGAACACATTGATTAATGATATAATCCGGAAGATTATTCCATATAAAGGGAACTTGCTGCTGGCTACCCACAACGGCATCGGTTTATTTAATCCGGAAACCGGAGAATGTACCAAACTATTAACGGATAGCAAACTCAACAACAGGCAAATCATTGATATGCATCTCGACAAGCATAACAATTTGTGGTTTTCCTATTATTTGGGACTGGTAAAATATAATATAGCAACTCATAAACGAGATGAATATTTTGTTCCCAACACTTCCGAAAAAGTCATAGGAAGCAACCTTATAAACGTACTTTTCGAGGATAAAAAAGGGAATATATGGGCTGGTTCTTCCGGAGACGGGATATTTCTATACCAACCTGAAACGAATACATTCAAATCGTTCAATTCACAAAATTCAGATTTGATTAACGATTATATTCTGGATATAAACGAATCTCTTTCCGGTTATCTTTTGATAGCAAGTAATCAGGGCTTTTCACGGTTTGACATGGAAAACGAACGGTTTTATAACTATAACAAACAAAATGGTTTTCCGATGACAGCATTGAATCCCTACGGATTGTTTGTCGCCCATGATAATGAAATATTCCTATCCGGACCTAAGATGATGATCTCTTTCTTCGAAAAAGAACTGAATTCTTATGTTAAACCTTATCAGCTGAACTTTACTTCATTGGAAGTTAACAATAAACTCATACTACCCAATGACGGCTCCGGCATCCTTTCCGAGTCAATCTTATATCAACCACAAATCACCCTGAACCATAATCACTCCATCATCACAGTTAATTTTTCGTTATCAAACTATGTATCAGTATTAAGAAATCGGATTTACTATAAACTGGAAGGGTTTGATAAAGACTGGATGAGTGCCGGTTATCGTAAAGGGATCACTTACACAAACCTGAATCCGGGTAAATACAAGCTAATAATAAAAAGCTCTGAAGAATACTCCGGAAGAGAAAGTATTTGTAAGGAGATAGATATTGTGATAAAACCACCTTTCTATAAATCAACATGGGCGTACTGCCTTTATGGCATTATAATAATTATTTCTATATACATAATAGTAAGTTTCTATTCTTCCAAATTAAAATTGAGGGCCTCACTCGAATATGAGAAGAAAGAAAAAAAGCAGATAGAAGAACTGAACCAGTCAAAACTCCGCTTTTTCACCAATATATCACATGAATTCCGTACTCCGCTTACTCTGATTGTAAGTCAGTTGGAAATGCTAATGGAACGAAATGATATTCAACCGTTGGTATACGGCAAATTAGTAGGCATACATAGAAATACGCTACGTATGAAACGTTTAATTACCGAACTTCTTGATTTTAGAAAACAAGAACAGGGATTCGAGAAGTTTAAATACAGTAAGCAGGATATTTATTCGTTTCTGGAGGAAATCTATCTGTCTTTCAAGGAATACGCCAGAGGCAAACAAATTATTTTCGAATACTTTAATAAAGATCGTTCACTGGATGTATGGTTTGATGTAGTGCAACTGGAAAAGGTTATTTATAACTTGTTGTCGAACGCTTTTAAATATACACCTTTGGGAGGTACGGTTTCATTATCGGTACAAGAGTATGAAAACAGCGTTATGATACTTATTTCAGATACGGGAATAGGCATTGCCGAAGAAAATCTGAATAAGATATTCGACCGTTTCTATCAAGTAGACAGTCTGGACAACCAGAAAGGCACAGGCATTGGCCTGGCGCTTGCAAAAAGTATTATCGAAGCGCATAAAGGAAAAATCGGTGCCCGAAGCCGGGAAGGGAAAGGGACGACATTTGTCGTTGAGTTACCTTTGGGAGACAGCCATATTTCGGTTTCACAAAAAGTGGAGACTCCTGATATTGATTCATACTGCATTTCATTACTGAAGATGGATGATGAAAAAATAACGGAAGAAATACCGGAGGATGAAAATTCTGACAGGACAGAAGAACCTTCGAGTAAAATACTGATTGTCGAAGATAACGAAGAATTACGAGAGCTGTTAGTACGTTTATTCTCCAAAGTATACTCGGTTTATGAAGCCCAAGACGGTGAAGAAGGTTTTGAAAAAACCAAAGAAGTGCAACCTGATATTGTGCTTAGTGACATCATGATGCCCAAGATGTCCGGAATAGAAATGTGCCGGATGATAAAAAGTAATTTTGAAACTTCGCACATACCTGTCATACTACTCACAGCACAGACTGCGGAAGAATTTACTATACAAGGGTTAAAAATGGGCGCAGATGACTATATCACTAAACCTTTTAATGTGAAACATTTGTTTATGCGTTGTAATAACCTGGTGAACGGCAGAAAGCTGTTACAGAAAAAATATGCTAAACAAATGGATAACAATGTAGATATTTTGGCAACCAATGGTGCCGACCAGCAATTTTTGGAACAATGTGTGACCTGTATTGAACAAAACATCGATAATCCCGATTTTGATGTGAATATGTTCGCACAGGCTTTAAATATCGGACGTACCAAGTTATTCCTAAAACTAAAAGGAATAACAGGACAGACGCCGAATGATTTTATTTTAAACGTCAGGTTGAAAAAAGCACAAATGCTGCTGATTCAGTCAGATACTAAGACGATTTCGGAAATAGCTTATGAAGTAGGTTTCAACTCTCCAAGTTATTTCATTAAACGATTCAGAGAACTGTTCGGGATAACACCGGCACAGTTCCAAAAGGGAATCACGGAATAAATTTATAATCTATTTTAATACAATAATAATACTATGAGAACAAAACTATTAGGTGCTTTTTGTCTGTTATTCCCATTATTATCGGTTGCTGCCGATATTCAAAGAATAACTCCTATTACTTCTGACAATAGTGTCAAAATAGAAGTGACTTTATCGGCAGAAGCGGGTGAACATTTATTGCTTGATGCCACCATTGTCGGCTCACAGAATAAAGAGAAACTATGCAACTTTTCAAAAGAATATCTCTTTAATCATAAAACCGATACGACAGTTATACTGGCTACAGATCAATTAACTCCGAAATTATGGAGTCCGGTTTCGCCTGTACTTTATGACCTTACACTAAAAGCAGGAAAGCAGACTTTTCAGAAGAGAATAGGATTCAGAAAATTTGAGATGCATAACGGTGTCTTCTATTTAAACGACAAACCAATCTACCTGCGGGGCAATGCCATAAACCCACCGGAACGCGGCATACCGGAACAACTGGAGCAAAGTAAAGAGTTTGCACGTGACTATGTGCGATATATGAAAAGCCTTCATATCAATATCATTCGTATCCCCGACAACCAAAACTGGATGGATGTATGCGACGAAGAAAGAATGATGATATTCGCCGGTCGGTACGGTCGTCCTAAACACGCAACAAAAACAGCTCCTCCAACAGATTTTGAATTATCACTTAAAACCTATAAGGAAATAGATTTAGGTCCGTTTACCTCCCATCCTTCTGTCGTAATTTATATTTTATCCAATGAAATGCCCTACGAAGGAAAGGTAGGTGACTTATACAGGGATTTTCTTACTCGAATGTATCAAGAACTTAAAAAATGGGATAGTACCCGTTTGTATATTTGTAATGCCGGCTATGGTCTAGGGAAATCAGCAGATATCTATGACGTACACAGGTATTGGGGATGGTACTATAACTCTTTCCTCACCTACCTGAATATGCGCGACAAGGATATGTGGCAAAATCCGGGAAAAGTACAGCCCATTACCTTCACAGAATGTGTGGGTAACTATACCGGTATAGACGGACGCTTTAACCTTTGTTCGAGAACCAAGCAACCCGGTTCTCAAAAGTGTTGGACAGGACATTTGCCTGATGCGGAACAAGCAGAAGCCGCCATGGCCTATCAGGCATTTGTTCTGAAAAATGCGACGGAGCTATTCCGCCGCTTGAGAAGCCAGAATGATTGTCTGGCTGGCACCATGCCTTTCACCATTGTATTTCACCATTGGGACGGAGTAAGTTCTTTTGCCGAGATGAAGCCCAAACCGGTCGCCAGGCAATATCAACTTAGTTATCAACCCATACTATTGAGTTGGGAAAACTGGCAATCACAAATATATGCAGGAAAGAAGCTATCGGTAGTGGCACACGTAGTGAATGACGATGATTACGGTAATGGATTGAGCAATGCCCGCCTGCATTGGTGGATTGAGCATGAAGGCAAGATAGTAATATCGGGAGAAAATGAATTCCCGTTTGTCCCTTATTATGGAACCGATAAATTACCTCTCACTATCAATATCCCACAGAATCTACCCACTGGAGATTATCTATTAAAAGGAGAGATTTATTCCAAAGACAAAAAGGTGTCATATAACGAAAGCGAATTATTTATTGCCGGAAAGGATTGGAACAACCCGGCTGATACAGAAACAACAGTTTTTGTATATGACACTACCCCGGAACAACAAACATTAAACTGTTTACAAAGAAAGGGATATTCCGTGAAAACAGCATCCTCATTGCCAAAACTCCCTATGCACTCCACATTTGTCATCGGTAAAGATTCGTGGGATGATAACCTTGACAGACAAACCGAAGAATTAAAAGCGTATGTCAATAAAGGCGGTCGCATTATTTGCCTTGAACAGAATCAAACCACTTTCAACTCATCCTGGTTGCCCGTAAAAGTAAAATTCCTGGAACATAGTAATAACGATCCGGTTTATCTGTCACCGTCTCTGGCATACAAAGATGGCATGAATATCAATCTGGAACGTCCTTATCATCCGATTTTCAGTGGATTGAATCCACGTATGTTCAGGCTATGGGCTGACTATACTTCTTATGATGAGTCGAAGAATGGCTTCCCGGCCATCTATCCTGTAAATACGGGTTATGAGTTGCAATCGTCCTCAATAGAGGATGTGGCAATTCTCGCCAACTATAGCCGTGCCCTGGCTGGTACAGCTTTATCCGAGTTGTTTGTGGGGAAAGGTTCTATCCTTTTATCCGGATTTGACTTGATAGACCATTGCGAAGTAGATCCTGTAGCCGACAAACTTCTTTCCAACATAATTCAGTATATGGCTGTCAATAAGAAGCATGAACAGTATGTAGCCGTAAACGATTCCATTATTTGGGGAGACTATGCCTCTGAACGGGGGATAGTTAATGCTCCATGTAACGGTTTGATGGTGAATACAATTCCTATCATTCCAAAAGGACAGGAAGAACTGCCGAAGTATAAAGTGCAGGTTGATGAATATGGATATCAATATGCAGGCTCCTACGGAGGCTGGAATTCGAAACCGGGAGTGCAATATGTCACATACGGCAGACGTCCGATGGCTCCATTTACTTTCTCACGTGGAGGTAGCCCCATTGTCGATACATCTTTAACCGTTGGCGAAGGTTACTTTTATCTGGCACTTCCCCGAAAGGCAAAGACGATGGTTACTGTATTGGAGAATCCGGTAGACGAGCCTCTTAACATCAGTCTTTCGGTCACGGACGGAACATGGGAAAAGTATATCATCCAACCCAAACAACAGTTGATTATCAGAACGAATATCTCTCATCTGAAAAACAAGATGAAAGTGACGCTGAAAGGAGACAGGCGCACCATATTATTAAAGACTATAATAAAGCAAACCCAAAAGTAACTTCCGTACAATGTTGCTTCTTAAAAGAACGATTTTTATATCTTATCATATACAAAAGCAGGATATTTGCCCATGAATTTATAATCAGGCAAACTATGAAACGCATATTATTTTCTTTCTTTTTATCACTGATAACAATACTATCCTTTGCAGCTGACGGATTTACGGTAGCAGATGTCTTTACGGACCACATGGTATTGCAGCGAAATGCCATAATAAAGATATGGGGAGAAGCCCAAAACGGTTCACTGGTTGAGGTCCGGTTTGCAGGGCAGCTTCGGAAAGTAAAAGCCATTCAGGGAAAATGGCAAGTGACATTGAAGACCGGAGAAGCCGGAGGGCCCTATAAATTAGATATTATAAACGGTAATAATAAGGTTAGTTTTCAAGATGTTTTAATAGGTGACGTATGGTTGGCGGGTGGTCAGTCGAACATGGAATTCGCTTTGCGCAGAGTAAAAGATGCTCAAAAGGAGATTAGTTCGGCCGACTATCCACAAATACGTTATTATAAAGTGCCGAGAAAATTCTACCCGGAACAGGAAGTGTCCAAAGCATCATGGAGGGTATGTTCACCGCAGACAGCACCGGAGTTTTCTGCTATCGCTTATTATTTTTCCAGGAACATACATAAAGAGTTGAATATTCCTATCGGTATCATCCAAATTCCGGTAGGAGGAACCACGGTGGAGGCCTGGACAAGCAGGTCACTGCTGATGTCGGACAAAGACTTCCGCCCGATAGTACAGCATTATGACAGTATAGTGAATTCTTACGGGTCGGACGGGTACGAAAAACTATACAACCGTTATGTTTCAAGTCTGGCAGAGTATCACCAGTTGAACGCGGAACAAAAGAAGTATATAGACAAACCGGTGGAACCTATGGGAAGAAAGAATTTCCATAGACCGATAGGATTGTCCGAGACAATGCTAAACACTGTTATTCCTTACACATTGAAAGGTTTCCTCTTTTATCAGGGAGAATCAAACACAGCCCGCGGAGCGCAATACCGCAAATTGTTTCCTGCCATGATAAATGAATGGAGAACTGCTTGGGGACAGGGAGATATTCCGTTTCTCTTTATTCAGTTACCCAGATTCGAAACGAAAACACGTTATTGGTATGAACTACGTGAAGCGCAATACCTTACCTCGCACCATGTAAAAAATACAGCAATGGTTGTCGCTTTCGATCAGGGTAATCCGAAAGACATTCATCCCATAGTGAAAGACACAGTAGGCTGGCGGTTGTCTCAATTAGCACTAGGAAAAGTTTATGGTAAAAAAGTTGTTTGCCAGGGGCCGGAATTCAAGAAGATGACGAAAACTGCCGATGGATCTTTGTTACTTGATTTTGCCAATGCCGGTACAGGACTCGTTAGCAAAGACAATGCAGCAACACTTTCAGGTTTCACTGTTGCAGGTAAAGATGGTAAATTCTATCCCGCTGAAGCAATCATCGTAGGCAAAAATCAAGTAAAGGTGAAAAATAATCTGGTGACAACTCCCGTAGATGTCCGTTACCTCTGGGTGAATAGTGCCGATATGAACTTATTTAATAAAGAAGGTTTTCCGGCATTTCCTTTCCGTACAGACAAGTATCGGTTAGTAACAGAAGGCGTATATGTTAATCCGGAACCGAAAATATGCAGAAGCAGCTTATAAGGCTTGTTACTCTGAAGAATAAATACATACCATAAAATACAAAAGATTTATGTACCTAAGAAAATGTTTGGTTTTAGTTTATGGAGCCATGGTTATACCTTTCGTGGGTATATCTGCTGATAATGTGAATGTGGCATTGCACAAACCAGTAATAGCTTCTTCACAACAAAAAGAATTTCCTGCATCCAATGTAACTGACGGAGTTATTTCGCGCAAATCTTCCTGGACAAGTGCCAAAGGCGCTCGTACCCCGCATATTCTGGATCTTAATTTGCAAAAATATTATGATATCGACAGGATAGTTATCTACACGGGAATTCCTGAACCGGAAAAGACGGAACAAGAGAAAGGACAAGCTCCCGGCTTCTGGGCGATGAAGAACTTCAAAATTCAGTATTGGGACGATGCAAACTGGACAGACTTGCCTAATACGGAATGTACGGAGAACCGGTTGGATAAAATCGAATTTACATTTACCCCACAACTCACTACTTTCCAGCTTCGACTAATCTCTACTGATGGGGAACCTGTTACCATCAATGAGTTTGAAGTATATGGCAAAGAAAAGAAAAATATGATTGTTCCTGTTATACAGAATGAATTGCCAGATAGAGTTCATAAAGAATTTCCTAAAGACATGCTTGTAACAGTCAATAAAGATGTAATAGGCAATACCATGAAATATGTAGCTTACAATCAAGGATATTATATGCCCGGTAGCAACATCTCAGGTTGGCTTGAATATTCTAATGTAAACAGTTTACGCGTATGGACATCCATGAATGATTACGTACCCGAAGAGGCAGTAAATTATCAGAAGAACTTGAATACACTAGAAGAGTTTGAAGCGTACAAACATGAATTACGAAGTAGTCCGGAAAAAAATAACTTCATCAAATGGAAACTGATTCTGGAAAGATGCCGTAAGCAACAATTCTCCACCAATTCAATGGTGTTTGAATATGCTTTACTTGAATTGAAACGCTTGAACATAGATGTAGTCCTACAGATGAATTCAACAGACTTTGACCATACATGGAGCAATAAATGGAAACAATGGCAACGCTTTTATGCCCTGGCATTTTACGCAGCCAAAACGGGTGACGTGACAATGTTCGCCATGCAAAACGAACCTAATCACCGACATTCTGGTCCGATGAAAATCACACAATATGTAGATGCCATGAAAATTGTGTCAGATGCTATATATTGTGCTATACAGGATGTAAACAAACTCTATGGGAAGCATCTGAAATCACGTTTTGTAAGTCCTGTCACAGCAGGCTCCAATGCTAACTGGTGGGCGGAAGTTGTGAAAAGCCTGCGCATCGATTATCGGGGATTCCCTTCTGACAGAGACTTGCTGGACATATTCTCGACACACTCTTATAATCTTCCGGCAGCAGGATATGTATCCAAGGTTTCAGACATACGGAAGATCATAGTAGACAATCATCCTTTAAAGCGCTCTCTTCCGATAGTGTATACTGAAACCGGGCGTTGGATGAATGCCTATCTCATTGACAAATACGAGACGATGGACTCCCCTTCCCTATTTACCGAATGGGCAGGTGAATACACCAACAATACTCTTAACCAGGGGTATGGTATGTGGGCCTTCAAATTTGCCAACACAACCAGCAACACCTATCCGCGTGGTATTAAATCGGGACATCATTTTATTTGGCAAGGCAAGAGAATCGTAGAAGATGCTTACAATAACGTAGCATTGGGGAAGAAAGTCATTGATTTGACTTCTTCACATCCTGCACAAGTGAAAGTGATCACCGACGGCAACAAGACTGATGCCTCCATGTGGACATCTGTGAATACAGACGAAAAGAAATGCCTCGAAATAGATTTGGGAAAGAGTTATTCTTTGGGTGCGGCCGTGGTATATACCGGCTCGGAATACGGAGTCTACACAGGTCCGGACCGCGTGAAGAATTTCCGGTTGCAATATTGGGAGGGCACAGGTTGGAAAGATATTGAAGAAACTATTGAAAACAATGCTCGCTATACGCAATCTTTCTTTCTATTTAAGACTCCTGTGACAAGTTCGAGAATTCGTTTTATTGCTACTGATAAGGGCAGTATCAAGGTGAGGGAGATAAAATTGTTTGATGAAGAATCAGTAAAAAACATCCCGGAATCTTATGATATAAGTGGTATTCAGCGGACGGGCCAGGTAGTCCGGCTTTTTGCAAAAGGTTTTAAGGACGAACGACCGCTATTGGAAACAGTGAAATCAGTTCCCGATAATGAGGTAGATGCATTAACCTCTTACAACCCGAAAGAAATGCGATATTATATATGGCTTGTACAACGTAAACTCTCGCCAAACACACTGACTTTGGATTTAAAATCATTAAACCTCCCCACCGGTACAAAGGTATTTGCCGAAGAAGTAAGTGCGAATGCCTATGGCGAAGTGGTGTGGTCAAAAGAAATTTCTGAAAACGGACAACTATCGTTCGAACTACCGGCTCAAAGTGTGATGCTTCTTACTATCCCCGCTTGCCAAAGTACACCCTACACTTTGACTGCTACAGCAGATGCCACTATAAAAAGTGGCAGTAATAGCGAAAAGAACTTTGGCAAAATAAAAAAGATGAGTATAGAAATGAACGCTTCACAGATTAATCACAATCAGGTCAGCTACATCAAATTCGACTTGTCCAAAGTAGATAATATAAATGCGGCACTACTGCAAATTTATGGTAATTCGTCGGACAAGTATTCATATCGTTTCCATGTCTATGCCTTAGACAACTGCGATTGGAATGAAGTGTCCTTAAATTGGAATAACGCTCCTAATCTGGATAGGGAACAGATGCGTATAACCCAAGTAGGGAACACCGCACATGTAGCGGGAGAAATCGTAGTCGATAAAAATGCTTCATATCATCAGCTCGATGTTACTAAACTGATACGTAAGTGTAAGCAGAAAGAGATCACTTTCGTACTGATAAGGGAGCTCCGGCAATTGGGCGATGATTCGGACAATGGTAAAAGTTGCTATTTGGATACAAAAGAGTCTAACCATAAGCCGATATTATCAATTTGGTAACATAAACCAGGTAACCGTATGATTTTACTCTCTTTTCGTACAATCCTCTTATATTATATTTCTTTTTTTGAAGACTTTTGTTCAGCTTATTCAATAATTAAATCTTATGTATAAATGAAAAACAATCAATTAAAACTAATCTTGCCGGCTATTTTCCTAATGATTATGGTAGGCATACATGCGCAAAATGTACGAGTGACAGGTGTTGTGTCTGACGCACAAAGCCCATTGATTGGAGTGAATGTCCATGTGAAAGGAGGTACCACCGGTGTGATTACCGATATGAATGGAAAATATTCTATTGAGGTACCTTCTAATGCCACACTTGTATTCTCCTATATAGGTTATGCAGATCAAGAGCATAAAGTAGGTAACCGGAAAGTTATCGATGTAACCATGTCCGAAGACTCTAAATTACTGGAAGAAATCGTGGTAGTGGGTTACGGTTATCAAAAGAAAAGCGATATCGCTACTTCCGTTGCTTCCGTCAAGACCGATGAGATGAAAAGTTTCCCGGCAGGGAATGTGGGAGATATGCTCCGTGGACGTGTGGCGGGAGTTAATGTAACAAGTTCATCAGGCAGACCCGGATCTGCTCCTACCATCACCATCCGTGGAAACCGTTCTATCAGTGCACAAAACACGCCATTGTATGTTATTGATGGTTCAGTATCAAGTAGTGAAGAATTCAGTACCTTAAGTGCGGAAAGCATTGAGTCTATCGAAATTCTGAAAGATGCAGCTTCTCAAGCCATTTATGGTGCACGGGCCAGCGACGGTGTAATTCTTGTAACAACCAAACGTGGTATGCAAGGTAAAATGGAAGTGAATTATAACGGTTATGTAGGTATTCAGTCTTTATGGCGTAACTTCGATTTTTATTCTCCACAAGAATATATGATGCTTCGAAGAGAAGCAATGGCAAACGATAAAGGCATTATTGACGCCCGCGAAATCTCTGTTGCAGAAGCTTTGAGCGACGAAATAATGAGTGAAGTCTGGGCGAATGGAGAGTTTGTCAACTGGGAAGATCTGATGTTGAAGAATGCTCTTTACCAGAACCATGATTTAACCGTACGTGGCGGAACTGACAAACTCCGTGTTTCAGCCGGCCTCAATTACTTTGATCAAGACGGTATGGTAACGACCGGCTCGGGATATAAAAAAGCAGCTTTCCGCCTAAATGTAGACTATAAAGTGAATAAATGGGCTAGTTTCGGAGTGAATACTTCCTACGCATTATCCAAAAGTGAACGTGAAGATGGAAATTTTACGGAGTTCATTACCCGTACTCCGCTGGCTAAAGTATATAATGCAGATGGTAGTTATACTAAATATATCGATACTGCTAACGATGTTAACCCACTTTACAGAGCACAGAATTATGCACGCGAAATAACGAATAACAGCTACCGTGTCAATATCTTCCTGGAATTGAAACCTTTCAAAGGATTTAATTATCGTTTAAATACTTCTTTCTATAACAGACAGCAGGAAGATGGAGAAGTGAAAGGTGTCAATTATCCCGGTGGAGGAGCAACTGCCAAACTAACCAATAACGAACAGAGAAATTATCTGATAGAAAACATCTTCACTTATGAGGTTCCGATAAAAAAACAACAGCATAAACTGACGCTTACTGCCGTACAGTCAGTAGACCATTCTCAAACGAAAGGACTGGGATATGCCACCAGTGACTTACCTGTAGATATGGATTGGGATTTTATATCCAACGGCCAATTTTCCGGCACACCTACGAGAACATTCTCTGAAAATAACTTGGTATCTTTCATGGGACGTGCTTCTTACATCTTTATGGATAGATACATTATGAATGTAGCTATCAGACGAGATGGTTCAAGCCGCTTCGGCAAGAACAACAAATGGGGTACATTCCCTTCTCTCGCCCTGGCATGGCGTGCAAACGAAGAGAGTTTCCTGCGTAATGTGTCATGGATCGATAATTTAAAACTTCGTTTGAGTTATGGCATTGTAGGTAACCAAAATGGAATTGGCAACTATACAACACTTGGTTTAACTGATCAAGAACGCTATGAATTCGGTGACAACTCATACATGGGTTATCTTCCAGGAAAAGAGCTTTCAAACCCTAATTTAAAGTGGGAACAATCACGCACAGCCAATATAGGTCTTGATTTTGGCTTCTTCAACAATCGTTTGTCAGGTACAATTGAATACTATAATACCCGAACGACAGACTTGATCGTTAAGCGTGAAATAAACTCCGTCTTAGGATATGAACAGATGCTTGATAATTTGGGAGAAACCAAATCACATGGTATTGATATCAGTATCAACGGCGACGTCTTCCGTACAAAGAATTTCACATGGAGTTTAGGAGCTAATTTCAGTCAGTATGCTAATGAAATAGTAAAGATTGACAATCAGGTCGATGAAAACGGTAAACCGTTGAGCCAACCGGGTAATAGTTGGTTTGTAGGTAAACCTATACATGTTTATTATGACTATTTACCGGACGGTATCTATCAGTATGAAGATTTCGATATCAAACGAAATGCTTATGGCAAATTGGAATATACATTGAAACCGACAATTGATACCGATGGCGATGGTATAGCTGATAAAGCCTTGACACGCGAAGATAATGTTGCTCCGGGATCTGTAAAAATAAAGGATGTAAATGGCGATGGAAAAATAAATGCAGATGACCGTACACCTATCTCCAGAGATCCGGACTTCACACTCTCCCTAAATACAACTCTCAAATGGAAAGGTTTTGATTTCTATATGGATTGGTATGGTGTGTCCGGTCGTAAAATCAGAAATGGCTATCTCTCCGAATCCAATAGCGGTGGTTCTTTACAGGGAAAACTAAACGGCGTGAAGGTGAATTACTGGACTCCATTCAACCCTTCAAACGAATTTCCACGACCTAGTCATAACACAAATGTCACTTATCATGGTTCCCTGGCAATTCAGGATGCTTCTTATATCCGCTTACGCACCTTACAGCTGGGATATACTTTCCCGACAACTTGGATAAAGAAACTCCAGCTACAGAAATTAAGAGTATATGCTACAGCAACCAATCTTCTGACATTTACAGACTTTTTGTCTTATAGTCCGGAGTTGACACCGGGGGCATATCCTGAATCAAAACAGTATGTATTTGGAATTAATGTTTCATTCTAATAAAATCCCGCAGAATATGAAAAATAAATTATATATAGCAGCTTTGGCAGTATCTTCCATTACGCTATTGTCTTCTTGTGAAGATTTCCTGAACCTCAAATCAAAAACAGATATTACTACTGATTATCTGACCACCTCCCCTGACGGATTGTATCGCGGAGCGATAGGATTGTATAGCTTGGACAGAGAATTAGCCAAAGGAGACGGAAGCGGTGGCAGCAACCTCTATATAGTAACGATGTGTGATTACAGCACTGATATTATGGCTTTTCGCGCAGGAACAAGTACCGCAATCGCAAAACTACAGAATTTCATGCCCAATAACAGTGATGTAGAATCATTCTGGCAACACTATTATTTCATCATTGGCAAAGCCAATGAGATTATCACCGGAGCAGAACAGCTGGGATTTGACGATCCTGTGACTACCCGCGCATGGGGTGAAGCTAAATTCTTCCGTGGACGTGCATATTTTGAACTATGGAAACGTTTTGAACGTCTCTATCTGAATACAATTCCTACTACAGTAGATAATTTGGAACGTGATTTTCATCCGGTTTCCACAGAACAGATATTTACTCAGATCAAGACAGATTTGGATGATGCTGTCAATGCACTCGAATGGGGAATACCCAATAATGACTATGGTCGTGTTACCAAAGCTACAGCCAAACACGTGAGAGCACAAGTGGCCATGTGGGAAAAAGACTATGACAAGGCAATTGAAGAGTGCGAGGATATATTCAGAGATGGAACAATGTACTCTATGATGTCCAAAACAGGGGATGTATTCAACAGTGCGGACATGCGTTCCGCCGAAGTTTTATGGTCTTATCAGTTCTCTGAAAATATGGGTGGAGGCGGAACCGGTACCCCATTGATGGGACACCGTGCCGCAATTATTACCACTACCCGTTCCCAAGCTAATCCGGATTGTACATTTGAAGCTGCCCAAGGAGGATATGGATGGGGACGTGTTTATCCAAACACCTATTTGTTCAGTCTATATGATAAAGAAAAAGACAATCGTTATAAAGATCTTTTCATCCATACTTTTTACTATAATGACCAAAGTAAACCTAATTATGGGCAGGAAATCCCTAAAGATTTATATGGTAAGGCGGCAGGTTATATGGAAAGACTGCACCCGATGTCAAAGAAACACTTTGACCAATGGACCAACGCGACACAACCTGACCGCACCAGCAGTTTCAAAGACCTGATTGTTTATCGCTTAGCCGAAACATATTTAATGTGTAGTGAAGCCTATTTCCATCGTGATGGTGGCGACAGTCCCAAAGCTATAGAATACTACAACAAAACTTGGGAAAGAGCAGGTAATACTCACGAAAACGGTCCATTAACCCTCAATATGCTCCTGGATGAATATGCCCGCGAACTACACTTCGAAGGAGTACGCTGGTCATTGTTAAAACGCCTTGGTATTTTGGGCGAACGCGTTCGTCAACATGGAGGTGACCTT
The DNA here is from genome assembly GCF_000163675.1 of Bacteroides sp. D22. Taxonomy (NCBI): domain Bacteria; kingdom Pseudomonadati; phylum Bacteroidota; class Bacteroidia; order Bacteroidales; family Bacteroidaceae; genus Bacteroides; species Bacteroides sp. D22. Next base: position 279,879 of record NZ_GG774795.1, read on the forward strand.
ATGCTGGAAGACCCATATCTGGACAAAGATTATGCCGAATGCCGCCAGAACTTTGTAATAGGCAAACATGAAACATGGCCTATTCCACAAACGCAGATTGACTTGATGGGAACTAATGTCTTTCCGCAAAGTGATCCTTGGAAATAAAAAGAAACTGATTTTAATTTATAAATCTGTAAAAGAATCGTAGTATGAAAAGACTAACATTGATTTCATTGATTCTGGGTATGGTATTAACTTCTTGTAAAGAGTATGGTGAAGTAAGAATCATGCCTGAATTTAATAATAGCGGAACAGAGGTTGAACTCTACAAAAATGAAGGTTCCTCAAAAACAGTGGTAATATCCACTACAGCAAATGAAGTGACAGCTGACTACAATGCCAGCTGGCTCTCGGTAGATGCCAATAAACAACGTATCATCTATACAGCCCTTACGACTAACGAAACCGGTGAAGTGCGCTCTGCCACCGTTAAGTTAAATGCCGGAGAATTCTCTATGGAGGTGACGGTTAACCAGTTAGCGAAAGACGAGTCGGAAGTGAAGACATTAAAAGTCGGACAATTAACGGAAGATGGCCTTGGAATGATATTCTGGGTTGATCCGGATAATCAAGAAGCAGGTAAGGCCATTTCACTAGAACGTTGGGGCGGTAATCCGTTTGAAGCATCCATTAAATTGCACAATGCTTTCTCCACGATAAATGGTATCGAAAATACAGCTCTGTATACTGATGCCGGCAACAATGACGCAGCTGCTCTATGCACAAATCTGGGAGAGGGATGGTATCTGCCTGCATCTGAAGAATTAGGACATTTGTTTGATATCTATAACGGAATAGCACGCGACAATGGATTTACAAATGCTACCCCAAATCAAATCAGTGATGCAGAAAAGGCTTCCCGTGCTACATTCGATAAAAATTTAACCGACCTTGGAGGAGCAGTAATAAACGCAGCCGCAGAAAACGGTAACGGAGAAAGTTACTGGTCGAGTACGGAAAACGAAGACGGACAGAAAGCACGCTATGTACGTTTTGGAAAATATGGAATGGATTATGGTGCCAAGACAGGTACAAGCCGTTTTGTACGTGCCATGAAAATAATCGGTGACTATAAATTCCCCGAAGAACCAGCGACCTTATCTGTTTCACCAATGCAGATAGAACTGACAAGTGAAGAAGGGGCTACAGCAGATGTCACAGTTAGTACAAACAAACCGTCGTTTGCATACGTCATTGAAGGTAACGGCAATACATGGCTTTCTGCAGAACAGAATGGAGATAAAATTGAATTTACAGCTTTGTCTAAGAATGACGGCGACGAAGCTCGTACAGCCATCGTAACAATAACAGCCGGCAACGGCGATGCTCAAGCTACAGCGACAGTAACCATAAGACAACAGAAAGAACAGACGGAAGTTGCTGCTTTTCAAATAGGAGATTTTGTAAAAATGGATGGTGGTACAGAACTGGCTGAAGGCGGTATCGTATTTTGGGTAGAGGGTAACAATGCTAAAATTCTGTCTTTAAAGCGTAGTGCCACTGCCATAAATTGGGCTAACGAAGGATTTACAGACGCATTAGGTTTAACAGATCAGGAAGATGGTGAAGCTAATACTCAAAAGATGAGAGAGAGTGGCATAGCTGCTAATATTCCGATTCTGGAATATTGTAAAGACGGTTGGTATCTACCTGCAAGAAATGAAATGGAAGCGGTATTTAATGCATATAACGGCGGGCCTTCACAAAGTAGCGGGCTGAAGCCTGATGCTATCAAACAGGAAGAAAAAGACGCTCGGGCAGCCTGGGATAAAATCCTCACTGATAATGGAGGTGATGTTATGAATGTAAAGGCTGACAATACCGCTGGTGACAGCTATTTCACCAGTACGGAAGCAGATGATGCTTCAAAAGTATTCTATGTACGTTTCGGACAGTGGAATCCCGGTTTGACTGGTGCCAAATATGCCAAATCTCCTGCACGATATGTACGTTGTATTCGAAAAATTTCCAAGTAAAATCCCTTAAAGAAGACAATTATGAAAGTTTATTCATTCTATATCAAAGCATTGTTAGTTTGCCATGCTATTATACTCGCTTCGTGTACGGATTATGTAGTGAAAGATCCTAATTTTATGCCGCCGGATGTTGTTATTACTGACGACACAGGTAACAATGACATCATTGAAGGGTTACCGACTCCCGGAGAAATGCAGCCTTATAGTCCTTCACTCTTAGGCAAACCTTATCGTCCGATAAAAGTTAAGTATTCCAATGAATTTCCACCAGTGACTAAATGGACGGAGAGTAATACCCGTATTGTCGCATACATGGGAGAATACAAACCTACCATTAAATCTGAAAGTGACTACAAAGCCATTACAAATAAGTATGGCAGTTTCATTTCAGGAACCAAACAACAGGCCACAGGGCGTTTTTATGTAAAAAAGGTGAACGGTCGTTGGTGGATTATCGACCCTGAAGGTTATCCACATTATGAGAGAAGTGTCACTTCCATGCGTTACGGTTCTTCGGCACGCAATAAGGAAGCATGGAACAAACGTTTTGGCACTGACGCCAAATGGATAGCAACATCACAAGCCGAATTGGCTAGTATCGGTTTTCACGGTACAGGAGCCTTTTGCACGAATACATATGGAAAGATTCAAACTCATAATTCTTCCATTCCTAATTCTCCGTTAACGTTGACTCCTTCATTCGGATTTTTAGGACAATTCAGGTCGCAAAATGGTCATACTTATCCAGGCAACACTTCGGATAATGAATTGGGACTGGTACTTTATGATGACTGGGCAGACTTTTGTAAGAAATATGTAAATACGTCTTTAGCTCCTTACTTGCATGATGCCAACGTATTGGGTTTCTTCTCAGACAATGAAATCAACTTCTCATCACAGAATTCCAGAATTTTAGACCGTTTTCTGGCACTTACAGATAAAACTGACGTAGCCTATCTAGCAGCAAAGAAATTTATGGATGAGAAAGGGGCAACGGGGGTGACTGATAACCTGAACAGTGAATTTGCAGGTCGGTTAGCCGAAATTTACTATAAAGGAGTAAAGGATGCCATTAAGGAAGCTGACCCGGACATGATGTATCTAGGTACACGCCTGCACGGTACTCCCAAATATATGAAAGATGTAGTGGCCGCCGCAGGTAAATACTGTGACATCATATCCATCAATTACTACAGTCGTTGGAGCCCGGAACTGGACTCATATGTTAAAAATTGGGGAGAATGGACAGATGCCCCATTCCTAGTTACCGAATTTTATACAAAAGGACAAGATTCCGATTTGAATAATCTATCAGGAGCCGGATTCACGGTTCCGACTCAGAACGATCGCGCATATGCTTATCAACATTTTACGCTGGGATTGCTTGAAGCAAAAAATTGCGTGGGATGGCATTGGTTCAAGTATCAGGATGACGACGGTACAGATAACAGCGGAAAACCGGCTAATAAAGGAGTGTATGACAATCATTATGAGATGTATCCTTACTTGGGCAAGTTTATGCAGGAAGTGAATTACAATGTCTATAATCTAATTGAGTATTTCGACAAATAGAATAAGTTTATAATAAAAGGAACAAGTATAAATCCTTTAAAGTGATGGTAATGAAAAATAGAAAGAAAATATTAATTATAAGTCTGACTCTGCTAGCCAGTTTTACCTGTGCGGCAGAGACAGTGACAAAGGGCATGAAGAAAGTCATTGATGACGCTCTTGATTTTTCTGTCAAACAATCAATGTCCATGTTCTATGAGATGAAAGATCAAAAAGGCATACTTCCGAGAACAGCGGAAAATGGCAAGATGATTACATGCGAATCTGCCTGGTGGACAAGTGGCTTTTATCCGGGTACCCTTTGGTATTGTTACGAATATAGTAATGACCCGCAGATAAGGGCTGCCGCAGAAGAGATGACTTCACGTGTAGAAAAACAGAAATATACAACCAGTAACCATGATGTTGGTTTTATCATCAATTGCAGCTTTGGAAATGGATATCGTCTCACGCACAATGAAACATATAGGAAAGTAATAGAGACTGCTGCAAAATCATTGTCGACCCGTTTTCATCCGGTAACAGGATGCACCCGTTCCTGGAATAGTAAAAAATGGCAATTCTCTGTTATCATTGATAATATGATGAATTTGGAACTACTCAACGTAGCCTCTTCCCTAACCGGAGACAACACCTATTATAATATGGCCAAATCGCATGCAGACCGGACAATGATTAATCATTTCCGCCCTGATGGAAGTTCATACCACGTGGTAAGCTATGACACGATTACGGGAAAAGTTCTGAATCAGGTGACACACCAAGGAGTAAACAATCAATCTTCTTGGTCACGTGGACAAGCATGGGGATTATATGGCTTTACAATGATGTATCGGCAGACTGGTAAAAAGGAGTATTTGGACCACGCTATTAAGATTGGTAAGTTCATTATGAATCATCCGCGTCTGCCTAAGGATAAGATTCCTTATTGGGATTTCGATGCTCCCAATATTCCCAAAGAAGACCGTGATGCCTCTGCTGGTGCCATCATGGCATCAGCCTATGTAGAATTGAGCACTTATGTAGAAGGGGAACTAAGCAAACAGTTCCTCACAATAGCCGAACAACAGATAAAATCGTTAGCTTCTCCTGCTTATCGCGCAAAAAAAGTAGGTGATAATAACCATTATATTATCAAACATTGTACGGGCTTCATGGCTAAACAATATGAAATTGATGCCCCTCTGACTTATGCAGACTATTATTTTATAGAGGCATTAATCAGATATAAAAAACTACTGGAAAATCGTCCGGTAGTTGAAACAATAACAGCTTTTTCGGAGAATTCGGACCGTTCTCTCTGGTTAAGTTCACTCCATCGCATTTCTTACCCGCTGTTAACGAATATGGCAAAAGGGGAACTTCGGAAGAATATGCCGGTTGAATCTATCGCTGCTGATATGCAAAAAAGAAAAGAAGTTACGCATTTGGAGGCTTTAGGAAGATTAATTACCGGGATCTCAACATGGCTGGAATTAGGACCAGACAATACAATAGAAGGCAAACTACGTGCTGAATATATTGATTTAGCTTTGAAATCCATTTCTAATGGAGTAAATCCACAATCTCCTGATTATCTGAACTTCAATAACGGACGCCAACCATTAGTCGATGCTGCATTTCTTGCTCACGGCTTGCTAAGAGCACGCACGCAATTATGGGACAAACTTGATAAAACGACTCAAGAACGAGTCATTAAGGAACTTAAATCATCGAGAGTGATAAAGCCTTCTGAAACCAATTGGTTATTTTTCTCAGCAATGGTGGAGGCTGCCTTGAAAGAATTTACCGGTGAATGGGAATATGAGCGTGTAAAATACGCTTGCGATCGTTTTGCACAATGGTATAAAGGGGACGGTTGGTATGGTGATGGCGCTGATTTTCACCTGGATTATTACAATAGCTTCGTCATACATCCCATGATGGTCGAAGTTTTGGAAATAATGAAAAAAAACGGTATAGAAAGCTCTATACCTTATGACCTTGAACTCGAACGTTATGCACGCTATGCCGAACAACAAGAAAGACTGATATCACCCGAAGGTACATTTCCAATAGTAGGTCGTTCATTGGCTTATCGATTCGGTGCTTTTCATGCATTGTCTGATGTTGCCTACAGAAAACTGCTTCCTGAAAGGGTAAAGCCGGCTCAAGTAAGATCCGCTTTATCCGCTATCATCAATCGTCAGGTTAATGCACCCGGAACATTTAATCCTGAAGGCTGGCTACGAGTAGGTTTTGCCGGATATCAACCCCATATCGGTGAGACATACATATCGACAGGCAGTCTGTATCTATGTACAGCCGTATTTATCGCTCTTGGTTTACCGGAGTCTGACGAGTTTTGGTCTTCTCCTTCTGCAGATTGGACCTGTAAAAAAGGCTGGGCCGGTGTTGATTTGGACGTAGATAAAGCTTTAAAAAAATAGAAGAGAAAATTTAAACACTTATGATAAAAGTAGCAGGTATATTACTATGTGAGGTCAGTGTATTGTTTCTTACTTCTTATACACAAGCAAAAGAATATAAGAAGCCGAATATTCTTTTTATAATGACCGATCAACAAAGGTACGATATGTTAAGTTGTGTAGGTAACCATTATGTTAATACCCCTTCATTAGATCGCCTAGCCAATAATGGAGTTCGTTTTGAACGTAATTACTGTGCAAATCCAGTCTCCATGCCATCACGTTTTGCAATGGTAACAGGACGTTTTGCCGGTGAAATTGGATATACAAATAATTCTACCCAACCAGATACTTTGGCCGTATTGCCTGCTGCACGAAAAAACTCTATAGGAAATATCTTTCGTAATGCCGGATATAAAACACTTTATTCCGGATATGCAGGCTTCTATTGTGGAAAGACAAATATCGAAGATTATGGATTTACGCAAAATGGAACTGATTACAATGCAGGTCCAGCAAACTTTGCTAAAAAGTTTTTTATGAACTATAATCCCAAAGCAGATGAACCGTTCTTTCTATATCTATCATTTATGAATCCACATGATATTTGTTATGGTGCTGGTTTTGATCCCAGATTTCCAAACAAGTTGCGCCCTCATCAAATAGCTGCTACACAAAAGTATATAGAATTGCGTAAAACATTAAGTGATGAAGAATATCATTCGCAAGTTCCCCCTGTGCCGGGTAATACAGAACCTAACGGAGCATATGCTGAAATAAAGGAAATTGGCTCCGGTTCCCGAAATTGGACAGAGGAACAATGGGCCTTCTACCGTTGGATGTATTGCCGACTCGTAGAAGATGTAGAGCAACAAATCGGACGAGTTCTTGCTGCACTGGAAGAATCTGGTCTAGCAGATAATACAATAGTTGTATTCACTTCAGACCACGGAGAAATGAACCAATCACATGGTCTTGTATTTAAAAGTCAGTTATTGGAAGAGGCTACCCGTACTCCACTTATTATTTCGGGTCCGAAAGTGAAAAAAAATATAGTGGACTCAATAAACTTGACGTGCGGAATAGATCTAGTGCCTACGATTTGTGATTTAGCTGGGATTCCTATACCCGAAAATTTGTCCGGCAAATCATTAAAGCCAATTTTGACAAGAGAAGCCAATAAAATTGATCGTGATTATATTATTATAGAGTCCAGTTCTGGTTATCAAATTAATGACGGGCGTTACAAGTATACAACTTTCACACGTGGCAACAAAAAAGAGAGTTTGATGGACATTTCGATTGATCCGGGTGAGATGTCAGATAAAAGTGCAGACTCTGCTTATGCAACAACAAAAAGACGCTTGCAACACTTGTTGATGAAAGATATTAAAAGAATAACTGAAAATATTTCAGTTATAAAATGAAACAGAGTATTTATTAATCTTAGTACTGTATATGAGAAATATATTATCTATTTTATTCGCTTCACTTACTTTGTTTTCCTGCTCGGTGAACAAGCCTGCTGAAAAACAAACTACCTTCTGTAATCCAATGAATCTGGATTATGGTTGGGGAAACTTTCAGACAAGAGAAAAGAAAGCCCGTTCCGCAGCCGATCCTGTTATCGTATTGTTTAAAAACAAATACTACTTGTTTACCACGATGGACATTGGTGGCTATCGCGTATCTGACGATTTAATCACATGGAAGAATATATACTTTAATCCGGAGGTAAAGACGTCCGCTCTTGATGTCGATCATTATGTAGCACCAGCCGTGGCAGCCGACGAAAACTATGTATACTTCGTTAATTTCACCAGAGACCGTACCAAGAAAACGGTAGATGTCATTCGCTCATCCGATCCGGAAAATGGGAAATGGGAAAAATGTGGTGAAGTAAGACGGATGGCCGATCCTTGTTTATTTATTGACAATGGACGCTTCTTTTTCTATTATGGTTTAGGTGGAACCCAATCTACTACTTTCTTCGAAGTAGATCCTACCACATTCAAAGAGATAGAAGGCTCAAAAAAGGTCTTGCGGGAATATGTAACAGATATCAATCAGTGCAAATCGGGCTATCATTTTGGACGTAGAGAGTTGTATGATGAAATTGACGCCTCTGCCTGGCTGGGAAAATTTTCCAAAGTACCATGTCCTGAAGGTGCATGGATTGTGAAGAACCAAAATAAATACTACCTGCAATATGCCACTCCAGGTACTATCTGCAATTGGTATTGTGATGTGGTTCTGGAAAGTGATAGTGTAAATGGTGGTTTTGTAGAACAACCTTATAATCCTGTATCTCTAAAAGTCGGTGGTTTTATCGGAGGAGCCGGACATAGTTGTGTATTTAAAGACAAATACGAAAATTGGTGGCAAGTCACCTCCATGTGGGTAGGTAATCATGACGAATTTGAAAGAAGAATAGGTTTATTCCCTGTTTCTTTTGATGATAAAGGAAGAATGAGAACCCATACTGTTTTAGGGGATTATCCCATGTCACTACCTCAAAAAAGATTCAATCCTCAAGATATTTCCGCTTTTGGCTGGATGCTCCAATCCTATCATAAAAAGAGTACGGCGTCTTCTTCATTACTGGGTTTTGAACCGGAAAAGGCAGTGGATGAAAATGTTCGTACCTGGTGGTCGGCTACAAGTGGCAAAGCAGGTGAATATTTCGTAATGGACTTAGGCAAGAAGATTCGTATGAATTCCGTTCAAATAAACTTTGCTGAACAAGACATAAACCCTGATGCTCCCAAAGAAACAGATTATCACGCTTATAAGCTGTACGTATCCGACAATGGAAGAGATTGGAAACTAATAGTGGATAAATCAAAGAACACGGTTGCCATACCACATGAATATGTTGAATTCCCCAAGCCGATAGAAACTTCCTTTGTTAAAATAGAGAATGTCCATACTCCCAAAGAGGGCAAGTTTGCTTTATTGGATTTGCGTGTGTTCGGTTTCGGCTATTCGGACAAACCGGAAATAGTTAAAGAACTGTCAGTAAAAAGAAACAAAGACGATGAAAGATATGCTTCGCTTAGCTGGAATAAAGTATCCGATGCTGATGGTTATCTTGTTCGCTTTGGTTATCAGCCCGATTTTCTTAATCAATGTATCCAGGTCAAAGATAAAGAAACGACCGATTTACAGCTCCACATTCTTACCAAAGGCGTACAGTATCATTACCGAGTTGACAGCTATAATGACAGTGGAATTACAGAAGGCATCGTTATCTCTGAATAAAAAGATATGGACAAGAAACTGCTTATTTATCCCCTACTCTTTTCTGCCGGGCTATTGCAAGCCCGGCAGAAACCTAATGTTGTGATTATCTTCACAGACGATCAGGGTTACCAGGATCTTGGTTGTTATGGTTCGCCATTGATACAGACACCCTTTATTGACCGTATGGCAAAGGAAGGCATAAAGTTGACAGACTTTTACGTATCATCTTCCGTATCAAGTGCTTCACGTGCGGGACTTCTGACCGGTAGATTAAATACACGGAATGGAGTAAAAGGGGTATTTTTTCCCGAATCTGAAGGCATGCCTTCGGAAGAAATCACTTTAGCCGAAGCATTGAAAGAGCAAGGTTACACAACCGGTTGCTTTGGCAAATGGCATTTAGGTGATTTAAAGGGACATTTACCCACAGATCAAGGATTTGACTACTACTATGGGATACCATACAGTAATGATATGTATATCGGCCCTTCCCAGCAATTTGCTTCCAATGTAACCTTCAGAGAAGGATATAATTTGTCAAAAGCGAAAGAAGACCAGGAATTTGTGAGAACTTCCAGTAGAGCAGATATAAAAAAAAGGTTGAACAACGCTTCTCCACTATTTGAAGGAGATAAAATTATTGAGTATCCCTGCGACCAGTCTACTACCACCCGACGTTATTTTGATCATGCCATAGATTTTATAGAAAATAATCCGGAGCAACCTTTCTTCGTCTATATCACCCCATCAATGCCTCATGTACCGTTATTTGCCTCCGAGCAATTTAAAGGTAAAAGCAAACGAGGACTCTACGGTGATGTTGTAGAAGAAATTGATTGGAATGTAGGCCGTTTACTCGATTACCTTGACAAAAAGAAATTAGCAGAAAACACTTTAGTTATTTTCGCATCGGATAACGGACCGTGGTTGTCTTTCAAAGAAGACGGAGGTTCCGCTGAGCCCTTACGAGGCGGTAAGTTCTCTTATTATGAAGGAGGCGTCAGAGTTCCTTGTATCATCCGTTGGAAAGGGAGTATACCTGCCGGTGTAACTAGTGACGCAATAGTTGCCAGCATCGACCTTTTCCCTACAATCATGCACTATGCAGGTTGCCAATCTTTCAAACAAAAGATTGACGGTATAAATATTTCATCCTTTCTCAAAAATCCTTCTCTACGGTTACGTGACGAATATGTTTATATAAAAGGTGGTGAAGTTCACGGTATACGCAAAGGTGATTGGGTCTATTTGCCTAAAACAGGTAATAGTAAGTTCAAAAAAGGAGATGTCCCCGAATTGTTTAATCTAAAACAAGATATCGGAGAATCGAATAACCTTCATCTACAATATCTGAACAAAGTAAAAGAGCTGCAGGAAGTGATGAAGAAGTATCAATCAACTTCTACTATGCCATATTCACAAATACGTGATACTCTTAATAATGACAGACAATATTGGATTCAGACACTCGTAAAAATAGCTGATCCGGTGATAAGCAATCTTAGCAAAGACCAACTGAAAAAAAATATTCCTGTCGGGCGTTCGTCATCAGCTTTAGCCAGCAGTCGGGAGTTTATCACTCACATGGAAGCTGTAGGCAGAACCATCGCAGGAATAGCACCGTGGTTGGAACTCGGACCGGACAATACTCCAGAAGGCAAGCTACGTGAAAAATATATTAAAATGACGTGCAAGGCGCTGGCAAACTCTGTAAACCCGGAATCTAATGATTATTTCAACAGCACAGCTACCCGTCAGATATTAGTAAACAGTGCATTCTTAATACAAGGATTATTGCAAGCACCTACACAGTTATGGGGAAATCTGGATGACACCACCCGCAAAAGACTCATTGAACAGTGGAAATCGACCCGTACGATGAAACCGGGAAATAACAATTGGTTGTTATTTTCTGCCATGGTGGAGTGCGGATTAAAAGAATTTTCCGGAGAATGGAATTTTCCGACAGTAGAAAGAGCCTTGACTTCTCATAGAGAATGGTATAAAGGAGATGGCGTTTATGGAGATGGGGCAGATTTTCATTTAGATTATTATAATAGCTATGTTATCCATCCTATGTTACTGCAAATCCTGAAAGTGACAGTAAAACAGAGGCCGTCCTTCCAGTCATTTCTGAATGAAGAATGGATACGATTTATTCGTTATGCCGAAATTCAAGAGCGCATGATAGCTCCCGATGGCAGCTATCCGGTACTAGGCCGTTCTGTCAGTTACCGTTCAGCAGCATTCCAAGTTTTGGGAGCATGCGCCTTATTCGGAAAACTTCCGGAATCATTGAAGCCCGGACAAGTACGTGGAGCCATGACAGCCATGCTTAAGCGTCTTTTTGAACAACCGGGAACTTTCGATAAAGAAGGTTGGCTGACGATCGGAGTTTGTGGTGAACAACCGGAACTAGGAGATATTTATCTGTCTACTCCTTGCGTTTATCTGTGCTCATTAGGCTTCCTGCCCTTAGGACTCCCTGCCAATGACCCTTTTTGGTGTAATCCAGTTGAACCATGGACAAGTATAAAAGCATTTGGCGGTATAGATTTCCCAATAGACAAGTTTATTAAACCATAAAATAAAATCATGAGATATAGTATTTTAATTGTTGCCTTTCTGATGTTTAATCTCACAGGTTATTCACAAACAACTTCAGGGCAGGAAGACAGGAACTATTGGGTCAACATATTATCTCAAATTGCCGACCCATTATTAAATAGCATGAGTAAGGGAGAACTAAAGAAGAACATGCCTGTAGAAACGATCTCCGGTGTGCCTAATCCATCCAATGCGCGTACCACTCATCTGGAAGCTTTAGGACGCTTGTTTGTAGGAATGGCTCCTTGGCTGGAACTCGGCCCGGACAATACACAAGAAGGACAAATACGTGAGAAATATATCCGCCTGATGACTGAGTCCATCAATCACGGATTCAATCCCCAATCTCCGGATTATCTGAATTTTACAGTCACCCGGCAACCTCTGGTAGATACTGCGTTCTTTTGCCAAGGACTGCTGCGTTCCCCGAAACAAATATGGAGTAAACTATCAGCTGAAACCCAAAAGAATATCCTGAACGCTTTACAACAAGTAAGTAAGATTAAGCCGGTAGAAAGTAACTGGTTACTCTTTTCTGCTATGGTTGAAGCTACCCTGCTGGAATTGACTGGTAAATGTAATATGCATCCCATAGAGTATGCCATTATGCGGTTCAAAGAGTGGTATAAAGGCGATAGTTGGTATGGTGACGGAATAAACTTACATATGGATTATTATAACAGTTTTGTCATTCATCCAATGCTCCTGGATATTCTGGAAATCATGCAGAAACATAACAAAGGCGAAACCGACTTTTATAAAAAAGAACAGCTACGTTTCTCCAGATATGCCGAACAACAAGAAAGAATGATTTCTCCGGATGGAGCATACCCTGTAATCGGCCGTTCTATAGCATACCGTTTTGGAACGTTCCATGTACTTTCAACAGCAGCTCTAAAAGATTTGCTACCAACTACCATTACCAAGTCACAAGTCCGATGCGGCCTAACTGCTGTTATAAAAAGGCACATGGCTATAAAAGGGAATTTCGACGAACATGGATGGCTGACTTTAGGGTTTGCAGGACATCAACCACAAATAGCTGAAAGATACATTTCTACCGGCAGCCTGTATTTATGCTCTACTGTATTCACAGCATTAGGGCTTCCGGTCACCGATGAATTCTGGAGTGCCCCTTATGAGGAATGGACAGGAAAAAAAATATGGTCAGGTAATCCCAATGTAAAACTGGACAAGGCCATAAAACTATAAAACCCTCTAAAACAGATTATATATGAAAAAGATTCTCTCCTTATTTTTAGTATCAATAAGTTGTAGCCTGAATGCTCAACAACTTTTTTCATCAAAGATGGAGAAAGAAGATATTACCAAAGTTTGTAATGCCGTATCCGAGTGGCAAATTACCCATCACAACGAAGTAAAACATAATCCACTGGACTGGACAAACGGCGCTCTGTATCGTGGAATGACAGAATGGGGAAAAGTCTCGGGAAATCAATCTTGCTATGACTTTGTCCGTACTATCGGCGAAAAGCATAAGTGGAATATGTGGGACCGTGTATATCATGCCGATGATATTTGTGTGGGGCAAGCATTCATCGAGATGTACCGCAGATTTGATGACAAACGTATGCTACAACCTGTAATGGAACGGGCTTATTACGTAGCTTCCCATCCTTCAAAAGCTACATTACAAAAAACGGATGCTATAGGAACAACGGAACGCTGGTCATGGTCGGATGCCTTGTTTATGGCACCTCCGGTTTATGCGGCTCTATATACAATAACCGGAGATAAAATCTATCTAAATTATATGGACAGTGAATATAAAGAATGTGTAGATTCACTATACGACAAAGAAGATCATCTCTTTTATAGAGACAATAAACGAATTCCTCTCCGTGAAAAAAATGGTAGTAAACAATTCTGGGGAAGAGGCAATGGTTGGGTATTTGCCGGCCTTCCTCTCATTATCGATAATCTACCTCTCAACTGCCCTTCACGTAACTACTATATCCGGTTATTTACAGAAATGGCAGAAGCAGTTCGCAAGACTCAATGCAAAGACGGGGATTGGCGTACCAGCTTACTAGATCCTGATTCATACAAAATGCCAGAGAATAGTTGTTCCGCCTTTATGTGTTTTGGTATTGCTTGGGGAATTCGCAATGGTTACCTGCCTCAACGAACTTACAAGCCGGTTCTTGAAAAAGGTTGGCAATCATTAGTAAAAGCTGTTCATTCTGATGGAAAGTTGGGATATATACAACCTGTTGGTGCCGCACCCAAAGCTGCCGGATTCGATGCAACAGATGTATATGGCGTAGGCGCTTTCTTATTGGCAGGAAGCGAATTATATAAATTGTCATGTACTTACCATTGATGTGATATCATCTCCCTTTATCATTATGTCCTACCGTCATTTATTATCAAACTGACCAACAGAATGTCCGGCAAGAATCCTGTCCAGACTTTCATCCACAACACCTATCATCTGAAGTTTGGATAATAAATGATAGTAGGAAGTTTTTCCTACTCCTTCTATTCTCAACAGACTTTTCCAACCTCTTCCCGATACGATTTCCAATAAGTCCTTTACCGTTCGAACATCTTGATTATACAAGACATTAGCCAGCCGAGTATCAGCTACTTTACAAACAGGCAATTGAAGTATCCACTCTTCCTGCCCAACATTTATATTCTTATTATTGTCTGCCAAGGATAAAAAACGAGCATCGATAGCACGCTTTCGATAAGTAGCCAATATATCTTTCTTCAATTTCAGCCCTTTAAGTATAGAATTATACATTTGTAATGTCTTCCCGGCACGTATAAAAAAATCGCTACATTTTTCTGTTAGCCGAGGAAACGCACAATCGCACACCACAAAGGCGTGCTACGTTCCAATGACATAAGGTACAAATACTTTTCGGAAAATAACAAGAGAGAGTCATAAATGTTTAGGAAAAATCAAGGACACAGGATTCTTTATCGCTTGTCACTATTTTCTAACATACTACAAATCAGGTCAAGTTATAGTCTCTAACTTTTCTTTATATCAAAATTATTGCTACCTTTGTTCCTATAAACAGAATATAAATAGAAAATGAAAACAACTGCTGAGATACTTGATATATTACGTGATTTCAAAGCACACTATGCTGAGAAATACGGAATAATCACTTTAGGGTTGTTTGGCTCTGCCGCCAGAGGAGAGCATGATGAAACAAGTGATATTGATATTTGTATAAAATTACAAGAGCCTAACTATTTTACGATACAGGACATAAAGGAAGATTTAGAAAAAATATTCCGTACAAAAGTGGACATCATCTCACTAGGGGCTATCATGCGCAATTTTTTCAAGAAAAGTTTAGAAGAAGATGCGATCTATATCTAAAGAAAAAATAGTAGGCATGCTGCATTTCGTTGAAGAACAAAGCTCTTTTATAGAAAGAACAACGAAACATCTAAATTCATACCATGACTTTTTAATCTCTGACTCTGCCATGGTCCTATTTAATTCTACTTGCATGTGCCTTCAAACAATAGGAGAAACAGTGAGGCAAATAGACAATCTTACAGAAGAAGCATTGCTAGTCGAAAATTATAAAGAAATTCCTTGGAAACGAATTATAGGCTTACGCAATATATTATCCCATGAATATGCTGCTATCGACCCCGAAGCAATATTCAATACCATAAAAATAGGAATTCCACCTCTATTAGCCACTATAAATAGCATTATTGCAGACATAGAAAACGGCAAGCATAACTCTTTATTTTAAAACAGTAATTTATCTAGCAACTCTGTTCTGTTTGTCTACGTCTCTTAGTATTCATTAATAGCTTGGTGCAGCATACCATTTCTTCCATTTTCATTCGTCTATTCCGGAGATTTTGAGTAAGTTTGCCACCAGTAAACAGAATATGAAAACAACAACAAACTATAAAAGCATTGAGAATCATGAACCAAAAAATTGACTTTAATGACATTCCTAAGAATTATCTATACTGCACCCACAACAAATGTCCGCGCCGCAATGAATGCCTACGCCATCAAGCGACACTCTGTATACCGCAAAATGTTCCTGATTTCCGAACAGTCAATCCCAACCACATAATAGGAAACGAGAATAACTGCAGATTTTTCAATCCATACTGCACTTCACGCTTTGCATGCGGAATTGACCATATATTGGACAACATACCATATTCTACGGCTATCACCATCCGCAAAGAATTATATTCTTTGATGGGGCGCAGTATGTTTTACCGCATCCGCAACAAAGAACGGATGCTACATCCTGACGAACAAAAGCAGATTACCGCCGTCTTTCTAAAACATGGTATCGAAAACAAACCTGAATTCGACAAATATATCGATTTATTCGATTGGTAAAACCTTTATCAGAAATGCTATAAAATTGCCGTTTCCAGACATTCTGACAAGGAGTAATACTCACGCTA
>NZ_GG774795.1:296853-322145 GCF_000163675.1 Bacteroides sp. D22
CTATGAGAATATATTCCCATTGGTATGAGTATTTTTTCTCATAGGCGTGAGTATAGTTGAGAATTTGTACTTCCTTGATAATGGTTGACTAGTTTAACCGGCCTTCTCTATAAGTTCCATTATCATCCGTGCAAACTCTTCAACAATCTTATGATTCTCTGATTGACTCACAACGTCCTCCTCATGAGTATCCAGCGCAAGATCTTCTTGCAATCGAAACATTTCCTCTTTTCCACACGTTATCAGTTGATCCCTTTTACACATATTCCAGGGAACGAAAGTCTTGCAGATAAAAAGTTCCATGCCGGACACCACCGTAGCCGACCCGAGCGAGATACCATCCGGACTAGTGTACCACACAGGATTCAGCAAATCTTTCATTTCTTCTTCACTCAAGAATAAATGATCGGCATTATAGTGCATAGCAGTGTTCGTTTTAAAATATCTTTTTATCAGATCCTCTCCGGTGAGTTCCAATCCCATCCGTAGAGCATATCTGCTAAAAAAATGAGGTGGATAAAAAGTCACACCGGGGAGAGAACCTTCTTTAGCCGGTAAATCGTATCGATAAACATACTTACCATGATCTGTTTCTCTAACACAAACAAGAAAACTATCAACATACTGTTTCAAACGTCGCTTACTCTTGGCGAAGAATATCAGAATCCATTTGTTCTTCCTGGGTGAAGTGACTGTAGAGAAAAGAAACATCGGAAATTTGCTTTGCCTGCGGAAATATTTTAGAGCATCTGGCATTTTTTTCCGCATGATTATGCTCACGTCCATATAGTCCTTTGCTACTTCATTCGCCAATTCCTCGTAGGACATTTGTGAAGTTATCATATTTTCTTTTTTAATGTTTTAAATTACTCGATAATGAGAACTGGCGAAACTGATACCAAAGCATCGTTCCGGCAATCATACTTGCTATCAGGTCGGAAATCGGCATACTGATCCAAACTCCTAGTTGTCCGTAAAAGTGTGGAAGGATCAGCAGACAAGGTATCAGAATTAGAACCTGACGGGAGACAGACAAGAATATAGCCTTGCTTGCCATACCTATACTCTGAAAAAAGTTGGAAGTCACCATCTGAAAACCGACAATGGGAAAGAACATGACCACAATACGCAGTCCTTTAGCAGAAATACGAACCAGTTCTTCATCCGTGGTGAAAATAGAAACCGCCAAATCAGGTATCAGCATCCCCATCAAGAAACCGATAGTAGTGATAAGGGTGGCTACATAAATCGTAATTTTCAAGACTTTCGTCACACGGGAATATTGCTTGGCACCATAATTATACCCGGCAATGGGCTGCATCCCCTGATTCAATCCCATCACAATCATGACAAAAAGGAACACCAGGCGGTTGACAATTCCAAAAGCTCCAATAGCCAAATCACCTCCATACTGTTTCAATCCCTTATTAATCAAAATCACGATAAAACAAGCTGCCAGATTCATCAGAAAAGGAGCCATACCAATTGCTAAAGAATCAAACACAATCTTCTTTTTTAACCGGAAAATACCTTTATGAAAATGTAACAGTTCCTCTCTATTAGAAAATAGCTTGAACTGCCATGCCAATGCGATAACCTGTGCAGTAATGGTAGCGATTGCCGCTCCTTGTATTCCCCAACCAAAGCCATAAATAAAAACAGGGTCGAGTATTGTGTTAATCACTACCGTAGCAATCGTGGCATACATCGCCTTCTGCGGATGTCCCGCCGAACGCAGTACAGCATTCAGACCTAAATAAAGGTGGGTGACGACATTACCCAACAAGATAACAACCATATAATCGCGGGCATAACCTACCGTAGCATCACTACCACCGAAGAAATAAAGAATAGGGTCGAGGAACAACAATGTGACGACTGTAAAGGCAAGCCCGATGATAATATTCAATACCAGTACATTGCCAAGTACCCGCTGTGCGGTATCGTAATCTTTCTGTCCCAATTTCACCGAAACCAATGTAGCCGCACCTACCCCCACCAAAGAGCCGAAAGCCGCGGCAAGATTCATTAGCGGAAAGGTTAATGCCAACCCGGAGATAGCCATCGCCCCTACTCCATGACCAATGAAAATACTATCTACCATATTATAAAGAGAAGACGCCGTCATGGCGATAATTGCCGGAATGGCATACTGCATTAAAAGCTTTCCAATCTTTTCCGTACCCAACGCAGTGGGTGTCTTTTGTCCTGTCATACCTATTAGTTTGAGGGTGCAAAGATACAAAAAAGAGACGGATTACAGGATATATGAGAAAAGTTTCGTATTTTTGCCCACAAAATTGAGTTAATACGTAACGAAATGAATATATTAGAACTAAGTGAACAGGAAATTATTCGACGTAACAGTCTGAATGAGCTTCGTGCAATGGGTATTGATCCATACCCTGCAGCAGAGTATGTAACCAATGCTTTCTCTACAGATATTAAAGCTGAATTTAAAGACGACGAAGAGCCACGCCAGGTTTCCGTAGCCGGTCGTATCATGAGCCGCCGCGTGATGGGTAAAGCATCTTTCATCGAATTGCAGGACTCTAAAGGTCGCATCCAGGTATACATCACCCGTGATGATATCTGTCCGGGAGAAGACAAGGAACTGTACAACGCTGTATTCAAACGCCTGCTCGACTTAGGTGACTTTATCGGTATCGAAGGTTTCGTGTTCCGCACACAAATGGGTGAAATCAGCATCCATGCAAAGAAACTGACTGTACTTGCAAAGTCTATCAAACCGTTGCCAATCGTTAAATACAAAGACGGAGTAGCTTACGACTCTTTTGAAGATCCCGAACTCCGTTATCGCCAACGCTATGTGGACCTGGTAGTAAATGACGGCATCAAAGAAACATTCCTGAAACGCGCCACTGTAGTGAAAACTTTGCGCAATGTCTTGGATGAGGCTGGCTACACGGAAGTGGAAACTCCTATCCTGCAATCTATTGCCGGTGGAGCCAGTGCACGCCCGTTCATCACTCACCATAACTCATTGGATATAGACCTTTACCTACGTATCGCAACAGAGCTTTATCTGAAGCGACTGATCGTAGGTGGTTTTGAAGGTGTATATGAAATAGGTAAGAACTTCCGTAACGAGGGCATGGATAAAACCCACAATCCGGAATTTACCTGTATGGAACTTTATGTTCAGTACAAGGATTACAACTGGATGATGAATTTCACCGAAAAACTGCTGGAACGTATCTGTATCGCTGTAAACGGCTGTACGGAAAGCGTTGTCGACGGAAAAACGATCAGTTTCAAAGCTCCTTACCGCCGCCTGCCTATCCTGGATGCTATCAAAGAAAAGACAGGATACGACCTGAACGGCAAGAGCGAAGAAGAAATCCGCCAAGTTTGCAAGGAATTGAAAATGGAGGAAATCGACGAGACAATGGGTAAAGGCAAGCTGATTGATGAAATCTTCGGAGAATTCTGCGAAGGTACGTATATCCAGCCGACTTTCATCACCGATTATCCGGTTGAAATGTCTCCGCTGACCAAGATGCATCGTTCTAAACCGGGGCTGACCGAACGTTTCGAATTAATGGTGAACGGTAAAGAGCTGGCTAATGCTTACTCGGAATTGAATGACCCATTGGATCAGGAAGAACGTTTCAAAGAGCAGATGCGTTTGGCCGACAAAGGAGACGACGAAGCGATGATTATCGATCAGGACTTCTTGCGCGCTTTACAATATGGTATGCCTCCTACATCGGGTATCGGTATCGGTATCGACCGCCTGGTAATGTTAATGACCGGACAGACCACTATTCAGGAAGTATTATTCTTCCCGCAAATGCGCCCGGAAAAAGTAGCAAAAAAAGACGCTGCCGCTAAATATATGGAATTGGGAATCGCAGAAGACTGGGTTCCGGTGATCCAAAAAGCCGGTTACAACACTGTAGCTGACATGAAAGATGTCAATCCGCAGAAGTTGCACCAGGACATCTGTGGCATTAACAAGAAATATAAATTAGAACTGACCAATCCGTCGGTAAACGACGTAACTGAGTGGATACAGAAAATTTAATAAGTTCTTCATCCAAATCCATACAAATGAAATTACCCGGCAAGATAGCGATAATGGGCGGAGGAAGTTGGGCTACAGCCATCGCAAAGATGTGTCTGGCCCAGGAAGACTCTATCAATTGGTATATGCGGCGAGACGACCGCATTGCCGATTTTAAACGATTAGGGCACAATCCGGCTTATCTGACAGGAGTGAAATTTGATACAAAACGCATCTCATTCAGTTCCAACATCAACGATGTGGTGAAAGAATCGGATACACTGATCTTCGTCACTCCCTCTCCTTATCTGAAGGCGCATCTGAAAAAACTGAAAACCAAGATAAAAGATAAGTTTATCATCACCGCTATCAAAGGAATCGTACCCGATGACAACGTTATTGTATCGGAATACTTCACAAAAGAATATGGTGTACCACCAGAAAATATAGCAGTCCTTGCAGGCCCCTGCCACGCAGAAGAAGTAGCCTTGGAACGCCTCTCCTACCTGACTATCGCCTGCCCTGACAAAGATAAAGCACGTATCTTCGCACGTCGTCTGGGAAGCAGCTTCATCAAAACATCTGTCAGTGATGACGTAGCGGGTATCGAATACAGTTCGGTACTTAAAAACGTATATGCCATCGCTGCCGGTATCTGTAGCGGTCTGAAATATGGCGACAACTTCCAGGCTGTATTGATCTCCAACGCCATTCAGGAGATGAACCGTTTCTTGAATACGGTGCATCCGTTGAACAGAAACGTGGATGAATCTGTTTATCTGGGGGATTTATTGGTGACCGGTTACTCCAACTTCAGCCGCAACCGAACTTTCGGAACGATGATAGGTAAAGGGTATTCCGTTAAGAGTGCGCAAATTGAAATGGAAATGATTGCGGAAGGTTACTATGGTACGAAATGTATCAAAGAAATCAATAAACATCATCATGTCAATATGCCGATACTGGACGCAGTGTATAACATTCTATACGAACGTATCTCACCAATGATCGAGATTAAACTGTTGACTGACTCTTTTAGATAAAAAAATATTAAGTATTAAGTATTAGGCATTTAAGTATTACCCGCAGGTACTCATACTTGACAATCCATACTTGATGACTAATACTTAATACTTAAAACTTAATACTTAAAAAATATGATTAGTTTAAACATTGAAAAAACATTTGGATTCATCTCCAAAGAAAAGGTTTTTGCTTACGAAGCTGAAGTAAAAGCCGCACAGGAAATGCTTGAAAAAGGTACAGGCAAAGGTAACGACTTTTTAGGATGGTTGCATTTGCCTTCTTCTATCACTAAAGAACACCTGGCCGACCTGAACGCTACTGCAAAAGTATTAAGAGACAATTGTGAAGTAGTAATCGTAGCCGGTATCGGTGGTAGCTATCTGGGTGCCCGTGCCGTCATCGAAGCTTTGTCTAACAGCTTCACTTGGTTGCAGGAAAAGAAAACAGCTCCTGTCATGATCTATGCAGGACACAATATCAGCGAAGATTATCTGTATGAACTGACTGAATATCTGAAAGACAAGAAATTCGGTGTCATCAATATCTCCAAATCAGGAACTACTACTGAAACAGCTCTTGCTTTCCGTTTGCTGAAGAAGCAATGTGAAGATCAGCGCGGCAAAGAAACTGCAAAGAAAGTAATCGTTGCCGTGACGGATGCCAAGAAAGGTGCTGCCCGTGTTACAGCCGACAAAGAAGGATACAAAACATTCATCATCCCCGATAACGTAGGCGGACGTTTCTCTGTCCTGACTCCGGTTGGTTTGCTGCCTATTGCAGTGGCCGGATTTGATATCGACAAACTGGTTGCCGGTGCTGCCGACATGGAAAAAGTATGTGGTTCGGACGTTGCATTTGCTGAAAACCCTGCTGCTATCTACGCTGCTACCCGCAATGAGTTGTACAGAAATGGTAAGAAGATCGAAATCCTCGTTAACTTCTGCCCAAAACTGCACTATGTAAGTGAATGGTGGAAACAGCTTTACGGAGAATCTGAAGGAAAAGACAATAAAGGTATCTTCCCTGCATCGGTAGATTTCTCAACAGACCTCCACTCTATGGGTCAATGGATTCAGGAAGGCGAACGTTCTATCTTTGAAACGGTGATTTCAGTAGAGAAGGTTAACCACAAACTGGAAGTTCCTTCTGATGAAGCAAATCTGGACGGCTTGAATTTCTTAGCCGGCAAACGTGTGGACGAAGTGAACAAGATGGCCGAATTGGGAACACAGTTGGCTCACGTAGACGGCGGTGTACCTAATATGCGCATCGTACTTCCGGAATTGAGCGAATACAACATCGGTGGTCTGCTCTATTTCTTCGAAAAGGCTTGCGGTATCAGCGGTTACTTGCTAGGCGTGAATCCATTCAACCAACCGGGTGTGGAAGCATACAAAAAGAATATGTTTGCGTTGCTGGACAAACCGGGGTATGAAGAAGAATCTAAAGCAATTCGTGCAAAACTGTAATCAAGAACGTTTTTTATAAACGGTAAACTATAAACAATGAACGGTGAACAACTATGCTATATGCATGGATTTGTTCACCGTTCATTATTCATTAAAATCCAAAATGGAGACATTCCTAAATGTCGCTATTTAAATTCTATTGGTTGTCAGTTTCGGATTACACAGCTTACAATCCGTTACAATTTACCGACTTACTTTGCTAGTTGCTACCACTCGTCAATTTTCACTTATCATCCTCCGCTTTCGTCTTCAAACCGATTTCTTCCTGTGCTCCTTCACATTCGGCTTTGGAAGAAAGATAGAACTCTAATTTTACATCGCCGTTCTTATCTACTTGTTTGATGGTCGCAATCACCATAATTTTAGCTTTTGACACACCATCCTTAAAACGAAGCTGTCCCTTTTCCACATCTGTCAGATTTCCCTCTGTAGATACTTCTGTTTTCTCAAAGATGAGTTTAGTATCCACTTCATCATCATTCTGAAGTCTAAAGGTTTTCAGTTCAGCTCCATTTCCATCCAAAAGCAGAAGAGCTTTCACTTCGTCCCCCACCTTCAAGGCCGGCAATTCGTCCCTCTGATTCGCATAGTCTTTTTCACCGGAACCGGAACTTTCATCCTCCGATTCAACCTTTGCATAAAGCTTTTCTATCTTGATAACAGGACTTTCCCCACTATCAGAGCAGGCGCCTAAAAACAATGGTAGCAACAATAATACTCTCTTTTTCATGCTATCGTCGAGTTTATAACGTTACAAAAATACACATATTCTTCTAAACAACAAATAATTATACAAGTAATACGCCGCAATTCAGTAGTGCCGAACAGTCTACACGACAAGAGTTGGCAGTACATACCACATGGCAAGTAATCACTAAACTATCTTCCCGTTCTAACTTATCTCTCGTTTTTTATCGTTATCTTTGCCTCGTATACAACTGTAGATTAAGCGAATCAAACTAAAAAGAACAAATAAAATGACAGGAAATTTATTAAAGAAATCCAGTGGATTCATATTATTATGTAGCATATCATTGCTAATGCTCGTAATGACCGGTTGCCAGGAAGCCAAACTCAAGACAGTGATCGGAGTAGCCAACAAACAGTGTCCGATAGACATGGGAGCAGTCGGTACGATCACCAGCATCATCTACGACGGGAATAACGTAGTGTACACGCTGAACATGAACGAAGAGATTACCAATATAAAGATATTGAAAGACAATCCGGAAAGCATGAAATCATCTATCACAATGATGTTTCAAAATCCGGCAGCAGATGTAAAAGAGATGCTCAAGTTGATGGCAAAATGTAATTCCGGATTACACATGATATTTGTAGGGAATAAGTCGGGCGAACAAGCGGTTTGCGAACTTACCGCCGAAGAGCTGAAAGAAGTGATTAATACAAATGCCGATCCGGCACAAAGCGGACAAACAAAGCTTGAAGCGCAACTGAAAATGGCGAACCTGCAATTCCCGATGCAAGCCAGCGAAGAAGTCATTGTCGAAAAAATCGAGGTCATAGGCGAATCGGTTGTTTATATATGCAGTGTGGACGAAGAATTGTGTCCCATCAGCCAGATTGAAGAAAACGCAGCAGAAGTGAAAGAGGGTATTGTATCAACACTGGCAAGTCAGACCGATCCCGCCACCCAGATATTCATCAAAACCTGCATAGATAACAATAAAAGCATAGCTTACAGATATATCGGCAAGGAATCCGGTCAGCAATACGATGTGATTATTCCTCTGTCTGATCTAAAGAAAATGCTTATAGAAAAATAAAATATCATCTTAAAAAGATTCTGCAACGTACCAAAGTATGAAAAAGAAACTGAAAGCCGTCCTGTTTGACATGGACGGCGTACTTTTTGACTCTATGCCCTATCATTCGGAAGCCTGGCATACAGTAATGAAATCTCATGGACTCACTCTTAGCCGCGAAGAAGCATATATGCACGAAGGACGGACAGGAGCCTCCACTATTAATATTGTTTTCCAACGTGAACTGGGCAGAGAAGCTACCCAAGAAGAAATAGAAAGTATCTATCAGGAGAAAAGTGTTTTGTTCAATTCGTATCCTGAAGCAAAACGTATGCCCGGTGCATGGGAGTTGCTACAAAAAGTGAAAAAGGATGGATTGATTCCGATGGTGGTCACTGGTTCCGGCCAACTATCCCTGCTCGAACGGTTAGAGCACAACTATCCGGGAATGTTTCGTAAAGAATTGATGGTTACAGCGTTCGATGTAAAATATGGTAAGCCCAATCCCGAACCGTATCTGATGGCATTGAAAAAAGGCGGACTTAAAGCTGATGAAGCCATCGTAGTAGAAAACGCTCCGTTAGGAGTGGAAGCCGGACACAATGCGGGTATCTTTACAATAGCTGTAAATACAGGTCCTTTGGACGGACAAGTATTGCTGGATGCCGGAGCCGATCTGCTACTGCCATCCATGCAAGCACTAAGCGACCATTGGGATACGCTGTTTGAAAAGAACACCTAAAAGCTGAAAAGATAATTTATTCTTCAAAACAGGAGAAAAACATTGAAAAGAAGGAATATAAATCGTATTTTTACAGGAGTTTAATTCACTTAGATTCCATCTAAGCCAACGCAGATTCTACTATGCAAAAGTTATTATCCTTACCACCCAATTTGATCCATTGCTTCCACGAACTGGAAGAAGTCAACCATACCGATTGGTTTTGTACATCAGACCCCATTGGGAGCAAACTAGGCTCCGGCGGCGGAACGACATGGTTATTGCAGGCCTGCCATCAGGCATTCGCGCCACAAAAATCTTTCGGCAACTGGATAGGAGATGAAAAAAGAATATTGCTCCATGCAGGCGGACAAAGCCGTCGCCTGCCCAGCTACGGACCTTCCGGCAAAATATTGACTCCGATCCCGATCTTCAGTTGGGAAAGAGGACAAAAACTCGGACAGAATCTATTATCATTGCAGCTCCCGCTCTATGAAAGGATTATGAATCAGGCCCCGGCCGGTCTGAATACGCTGATCGCAAGCGGAGATGTATATATCCGTTCGGAAAAGCCACTCCAGGATATTCCGGATGCAGACGTAGTATGCTACGGCTTATGGGTAAATCCTTCCTTGGCAACCCATCATGGCGTATTTGTTTCCGACCGGAAAAAGCCGGAGGTTCTCGACTTCATGTTACAGAAACCTTCTCTTGAAGAGTTAGAAGGATTATCGAAAACTCATCTTTTCCTGATGGACATCGGTATCTGGATTTTGAGTGACCGCGCCATCGAAGTATTGATGAAACGGTCATTAAAAGAAGGAACCAATGATATTAATTATTATGACTTATACTCGGACTACGGCTTGGCTTTGGGAGAGCATCCCAAAACGGAAGATGAAGAAATCAATCAGTTATCCGTAGCCATATTGCCTTTGCCCGGTGGAGAATTCTATCATTATGGCACAAGCCATGAACTGATTTCTTCTACTTTATCCATACAAGACAAGGTACGCGATCAAAGAAGGATCATGCATCGGAAAGTAAAACCGAATCCGGCCATCTTTATCCAGAACTCTATCACACAAGTTTCCCTTTCTGCAGACAATGCCAACTTATGGATTGAGAATAGTCATGTGGGAAAAGGCTGGAAACTGGGTTCCCGCCAAATAATAACAGGAGTTCCCGAAAACCAATGGAACATCAACCTGCCGGATGGAGTCTGCATCGACATTATCCCTATCGGCGACAATGACTTTGTTGCACGTCCGTATGGATTGGATGATGTGTTCAAAGGAGCGTTAGACAAATCAACGACTACCTATCTTAATATCCCTTTCACCCGCTGGATGGAAGAAAGAGGAATTACCTGGGAGGATATAAAAGGACGCACCGATGATTTACAATCAGCATCTATCTTCCCCAAAGTAACTTCTGTTGAAGATTTAGGCATATTAGTGCGCTGGATGACATCGGAACCCCAACTGGAAGAAGGGAAAAAACGTTGGCTCAAAGCAGAGAAAGTTTCTGCCGACGAAATCTCGGCAGGCGCCAACCTCAAGCGTCTTTATGAACAGCGCAACGCTTTCCGTAAAGAGAACTGGAAAGGACTGGCGGCTAATTATGAAAAAAGCGTATTCTATCAACTTAACTTACTGGATACCGCAAACGAATTTGTACGTTTCAATCTGGATACTCCCGATGTCCTGCAAGAAGATGCCGCACCCATGCTACGGATACACAACCGGATGCTTCGCGCACGCATCATGAAACTACGTGAAGACAAAGATTGCGCAAAAGAAGAACAGGCAGCCTTCCAACTGCTCCGCGACGGTTTATTGGGAGTGATGAACGAACGTAAAAGTCATCCCACACTCAACGTTTATTCCGATCAGATTGTATGGAGCCGCAGCCCTGTACGCATTGATGTGGCAGGAGGATGGACGGACACCCCTCCCTACTCTCTTTATTCAGGAGGCAGCGTTGTCAATCTTGCCATCGAACTGAACGGCCAACCGCCGCTGCAAGTATACGTTAAACCCTGCCAAGAATATCATATCACCCTTCGTTCCATCGATATGGGCGCAATGGAAGTGATACGAAATTACGAGGAACTGCAAGATTACAAAAAGGTGGGTTCTCCATTTTCCATCCCCAAAGCCGCCCTTACGTTGGCAGGTTTCGCACCGGCATTCTCAACAGAATCCTACCCTTCTTTAGCCAAACAGCTGGAAGCTTTCGGTTCAGGAATTGAAATTACCCTGTTGGCTGCTATTCCTGCTGGCTCGGGGTTAGGTACCAGTTCCATTCTGGCCTCCACCGTGCTCGGAGCAATCAATGATTTCTGCGGACTGGCTTGGGATAAGAATGATATATGCAGTTACACATTAATATTGGAACAACTACTGACCACAGGAGGAGGTTGGCAAGATCAATATGGCGGTGTGTTTTCCGGCATTAAACTACTACAATCCGAAGCAGGTTTCGAACAGAATCCATTAGTGCGCTGGTTGCCCGATCAACTCTTTGTTCATCCCGACTACCGCGACTGTCATCTGTTATATTATACAGGAATAACCCGCACTGCCAAAAGTATTCTGGCAGAAATCGTCAGTTCCATGTTCCTCAATTCCGGTCCACATCTAAGTTTGCTAGCCGAGATGAAAGCCCATGCAATGGATATGAGTGAAGCTATCCTGCGCAGCAATTTCGATAGTTTCGGTCGATTGGTCGGCAAAACCTGGATACAAAACCAGGCATTAGATTGCGGAACCAATCCGCCAGCAGTAGCAGCCATTATCGAGAAAATCAAAGATTATACCCTAGGATACAAACTCCCCGGCGCAGGCGGTGGCGGTTATTTATATATGGTAGCCAAAGACCCTCAAGCAGCCGGACAGATCCGACGGATATTGACAGAACAAGCTCCCAACCCACGCGCTCGTTTTGTAGAAATGACGCTTTCTGACAAGGGACTTCAGGTTTCAAGAAGCTAAAGAAGAGGCATTGCCAGATTACCGGTCAATCTCATTCAGAACCACAAAAAACAAGCTTGGACAGATTCAAACGAAATGTCCAAGCTTCAATTTTTCAATGCCATAATGATCTGTTTTACATGTTGAGACTTGAAATAACTGTAAAGTAAATCATAATAATGATAAAACCAATAGCTCCGATAATCAGCGCCACACTAGCCCATTTCTTTTTTCTAGCTTCTTCCATTCTAATTTATATTTATGGGATTAATATAATTTATCGTCAGATATCTACTTCCAGAAAGCTATAAATACACTATATCAACATCATTTTTTTACTTCTTCATCGTTACAAAGTTAGCATTTTCTATGAGATTTCAATCATCTAAAACAACTTTTCATTCTCTTTAGACTAAATTATGCAACTACGGATAATAATATGGAACACAAGATTTTATCTATTACTGCTTTTATATCATGTGAAAGTTGTATATTTGCATAATTGACAATTCTGATTAAACACATTCACACCAGGAAAAGAATCAAAAACCAATAAAAATACAAAGATGAAATTACTTAAATTACTATTCGTTGTTTTGCTGTTTGCCTGCAATGACGACTCAAAAGACACCCCGACTACCGGAGAGCCCAAACAAATTGTTGTAGAAATGGACGCTGCCGCCTCCAATGTGACAGATGTTTCCGGCACATATACGTTGGAAGCCAATAAAGAATACTGTGTTCGGGAAGATGGAAAATATAAGATATTATTAGTAAAAAGCGTCTATACAGATAAAGAAGGAAAAGAAAAGGATATTCTTACTTACGGTATTCTTGATGTAGCAAAGAACAAATATCTCTATTATACAGCAGGAATTGATGTAGCCAAAAGACTGGAAAGAGACTGGAATTTCTATGATGATAACAATCCGGATAACGCTGACAAACAGCTGGTTTGCACTTCTCATCCGAAAGAGGAATAAATAAAAAAACCGCAATACTCAATCTGTTAGTAATTGCGGTTTTCATCTGTGACCCCGGTGCGATTCAAACGCACGACCTTCAGAACCGGAATCAGGCATAGTAACACCTTTATCTTTAATAGTTGTTAGTTTGTTTATACTTTCTCTTAACAGCCTATAGAACAACTATAGACCAACAATAGTAGTATTACTGCTATGCTAGTATCATACTACTAATAGCACTTGGAGTGTGCTAAGTTTCTTCCTTTTGTTTCATAACTAAATCAGTTTAAAGTGTTATCTCAATAGGTCTAAATCTGATTTGTGTATCAATGAAGTAGAGTTTATCATCAATACCATACAGCACATTATTAGGTACTGCATCAAAAACCTCATATTCTGCATTGTGATATTCATCCTCATAGACCATTTCAAAGCCTAATGCTTGCATGTGTTCTGCTATTTCTTCCTCTGTAGCTTCTCTTTTAGCTCTGACATAAGGTTGAACTAACACAGCACAAAACTCATATTGACTGTTATAAGCAAAGCCAATCATCTGATAAGTGACATTGCTAAAGAATAGGTTATGAGCTTCTATCCTAATGAAGAAGTTCTCAAGGTCTTCACCTGCATACTCAAAGTTGTTTAATTTGAATACAACATCTTCATGCCCTGTGAATACTTCATTTTCTCCCCCTTTACTAAGGTAAGATAAGGGGAGAGAGTTAATGTTAATCCATAAGTTATGTTGAGTAGCAAATAGTTTTAGCTCTTCAATTTGCCTTCTCTTATAGCCTTCTGCTGGTTCAACATTTCCTGTTGCTTCTTTTTCTCTTCTAATGAGATTGGTTGCTTCTGCCAAGAGGTTATTGACTTGAGAGTACTCTCTATCCATTGCTTGTGGAATTCATTAATATATGTTCTATCCATACTTTAATCTGTTAAAGTGGTTGATGCAAATGTAGTAAATCAGTCTGATTTATCCAACATTACACTTCTATTTATTTAGAACACCTTCTCTATAGATGAGATGTAGCTATAATGGTAAGGATAACCATAACATAAGTCTTATTGCTTTCATAATTATTCTTTTTTCTTCATTTTAAGATACACCTTGTTGTCTTTTGTTATTATAAGCACTGGAGAATACTCATTAAATAGTGATACTTTTGGATGAAAGTCACCCTCATCATAGTTATTCTTTTCCATAAATAGCATTATATAATCTCTGGCATTATCTATAATAACTCTAGCTGTAAGTTCAGGACTTTTGTAATCCATATATGAGAGTTTATACCCTTTATCTTCAACAGAACTTAGATCTACTATATACTTTATTTCAAGAGGTACTATTTTAGCTATATAATTTTGAGTATCTGATGACCCCTGATGGTTATATAGTATAATTGCTGTTACTACAAATCCTATTGCTAATATTATAAGGAGTATTGTTTTTCTTATTTTATTCATAATTGCTTACTATTAGTTTGTTGAAATTAATCACCCACTTGTTCTCCAGTAGAAAGTCAGTTCCAAGCAAGCCATGTACCTGTATGCCACTTTCATCTTCAATGCCTTTAAAGGTATCAAGTAAGGGTCTTACACAGAACTTGGGCTTATAAACCTGACCTTCAAAAGTGAAAGGTAGAGCAACCATATCTACCTTATGCTTAGTTCCTTCTATTCCACTGATATAATAGTCACCAACTGGTTCTACTATATCCTTGAAATATTCTACTACAGTACTGTCTATCAGGCTACAGGTGCTTCCAGTATCCAAGATGAAACAAAGGTATTTATTTTCTATTTTCACATGGATAATAGGAAGTTGTACTTTATTTAAACCATTTATTATAGAGTACATAATGTTAGTCCCAGTTGGAATATTCTTTCTGCCAAACGACTTCTCCTCTCTTATTGATATATCCTTCAATCATTAATGCTTCTCTTTTAATTTCGAAGGAAGCCAATCCTTTTTTGAAGGAAGAGCAATTGTCATATTTACATGGAATCTTTACCTGAAAGGTAGTATCTATATACCCCCAAAGATTGTCTTTTTTAATAGCCGCATAGTTCTCCTTAAATGGTTTTACTTCTTCATATTCTTCTGATATAATATTCATTCTTTTATCAACAAATACCCAATTAGTACTATCTATTTTTACTCCTGCATAACCATTGCCAAATCTTGTTATATCTATTAATGTGCCATCTATTAGATAGTTGCCATTCTCGTCAATGAAATTATAACCTAAATTTAGTTTTCCAAGATGATTATAAGTACAAGCAATTCCATCATTATAGGGATAAATTGTTGTAGTCATGTTGAAGGGAGTACCTATAATTTTACCTGATTTATTGATGATAATGGAAGACTTAGTAAAACTAAATTTGCCATCATCTCTCCTTTTCATCTCTCTGAATTCAACAATAGCCTTACTTTCTCTAAAAGTGGATGCAGAAGAGTATTTACTTTCAATAACAAGATTACCATTAATATCAATATATCCCCATTTAGGTGAATCTCTTAGACCTTTATTTAAAACCTGAACAGCGGCTAATCCTTCAGTAAATTGATATCCATCCTTGTATTGGGGAGTGATAATAGTTTCTCCTTTAGAATTCATATAACCAAATAATTTCGTTATGCTGTCTTGGTATAAAATCCTATCATCAGAACAGCTTAACCATTGTAAATTTAGTTGTTTACCTTTTGATATTAGTTCTTTTATACTATTCCAATCATTCTCAATATTTTCAAATTCATAAATTAGAGTTGTGTCAATAGCTAATTTATTATCTAATGAGATATATCCATATTTGTATCTAATCTTCTTTTGTTCAGATAGTAGATTAATAAATGATGAAGCCTTCTTACTCGTGAGAGTATCGGAAAGTATAACACAAGTGGTATCAACAATAATTAATGCTATTCCTTCATTAAAATATGAGGCATATAAGTATTGTGGCTTTATAACTTCATTACCTAAGCTATCAATGTATCCATATTTTCCATTTTTATATATAGGATATAAATTTGTGGGGACTTGACTACATGAACATAGTACTAAAGTACACCATATTAATAATAAATAGGAACTATAATTTTTCATTTATTCTTTGATTTATGTCATCTATAATAAAAGATAGCATTTGATTAATTTGATTGATATTGCAAGTAAAAGGATAACCATAGCCAGTTTTAGTAATAGCTATGTAACTATTATGAGTTGGATTACTTTCATCGTTTGCAAGTGATAGTTTTGACAAATCTCGAATAATTAGTGAATGTGTTATTGGAATATTATCAACATTCACTACTGGCATAGAGTTAAGAAAGGCTGTTAACTCTTCTGTAATCAAAATTCTTTCCATAATAAATTTCCTTTTGTAGCATACTACAAAAAGAAAGTGTGAGCCTAACCTTATTGGGAGTCCAAGGTATTACCACATACCTACAATCACACAATATAAGGGAAGCCCACACCTAATGGTATGAGTATCCACTACTTACTGCTGTGATTGTTAGTCTTCAAGGTGGTAATTTTAGGACTGTCACAAGTAAGAAGCAAACACTTCTTTTCTAATATGTCTTGTTAAACTTCTATTTCATTAGTTGTCATTTAATTAATACTGTTGCAAAGATAGAACTTTCCAGTAATACTTCATCATTTGACTGCCATAATTTAATAGGTTTCAAAGCATATTAGTACCATAGGTGCAGGCTATATCCTTATTGTACAAAGGTAAGCTTAATTATTTACTTTCTATATGCTAAATTGATAAATAGAGCACCAGTAACTATCAATATTAGCCACTGTAATATCATATCCAATGCTGTCATATATACACTAGTTAAAGCCCCAGTCCATTACAGAACTAGGGCTATCAACAACAATAAAATCACATAGTAAGAGGCATATAACCTCTTAATCCTTAAGTATCATACTGGTGAGGACAAACCCTACCAGAATCAAGATAATCTCACACATAATTCAATCAACATTTAATTTAGTCTAACTTACTAACTATTGCTACAATTCATGTTTACATACTTCACCGAACCTCAAGTGGTTAAGTTATTATAGCAGCACTTCCCTCTATCCTGTAATCAAATACCATCAACCTATATTAGAAGAGGCAGTCAACTTCTATTAAACTGTCCTCTGATTTGCCATTCTGCATCACTTACTTTGTATATATAATATGTAAGAAAGTGAGACAAGAGAAATTTCCCATCATAATGGTATAATAACAGTAGAGGGGAATGGATTTAATAGAAGGTAGGATATTGTAGACCTTAGAAGGTTAAGTATTTATAGTTTTCCTTCATCATAATAGGAGTAGTATTCCTTCTCTGGGCTTAAGATTACATGGTCTGCTACATGAATCTCCATGAGTTCTGCTGCCTTCTTGACCTTTTCAGTCAAAGCATCATCCAAAGTACTGGGTTTCATGCTTCCAGAAGGGTGATTATGTGCCAATATTACCTGTGTTGCATTAGCCAATAAGGCAGCTTGTAATATCAACCTCACATCTACATAAGTTGCAGATATTCCACCTTCTGAAATAGGTACTATACCCAGTACTCTGTTAGACTGATTAAGCAGTACTACTTTAAAGCTTTCCTTGTATTCTATTGTATCATCAGGGAAGTACTTTATCAATAGTTCATAGGCATCTTGTGAGCTATTTATCTTGTATCTAGTTGATGATTTGACATTGCTTTTATAGCTCAATTGAACCTCTGCTACATTCATTATACTGTCCATAAGATACACTAATTAATGAACCAACTATATTCATTCTCACCATATAAAGCCTTATTAAGTCCTTCAGCCAATTGGGTGGCATTAAGTGACCTGTCCAAGAAGTTGTCAATGTAGCTACTTTTATTAGCTCCAGTTAGTAAGTTGTACACATTCCACATGCTAATTTCCCTGCTGTCCAAAAGGGTGCTAAAGTTATCATCATTATAATATGCTTTGGCAACTAATCCTATCTGGGTATCAGTCATTAGCATCTGTGGTAACTTCTTCTTCTGGTCTACAGGTAAGAATTGATATAATCTGCATCTACCTAAGAATTGTGCAAATTGGGACTCTCTCATATAGCTATCCTTATAAGCTGACATATAATACAAGTGTTGGGCTATATTGTACTCTTGGAACAGCCTCACCACTGCATTGAATAGTTCAGTTGTACTCATAACCTTTAATTCTGACCTGTAACCATCTGTTGATACACACATGTTACAGCAGACTAAGTTTTTGAAGCCAATGAACACCTTGAACTTCTCTGCACTCTTCTTGCTGTACAGATTCATGTGATTATAAGCTCTTACTCCACCTATGGTTAAATTCAGTCTGTTACCTGCAATATCCTCATATATGGTAGGTATCTCAAAACAGAACATCATTCTCTCAAAGTAGATGGTTTTATCAGATTCCAGTAGCTGATTTACTGGCTTATGAATAGCTTCCGGTATTCTGCCTTTGATAACATGGCTTACCCTAATGGCAGGTTCTTCTATTCTCTCATTGGAGAAGACTTTATTAGCTGCTTCCCATACAGTTTCAATGAAACTGGAGTGTGATATAGTAACCTCATTGTCCTTAGAAAACACAGGTGTAATACATTCCTCTTTGAGGTACTGCATGGTTACTTCCTTTGTATTAGCTTCAATAAAAGGTAACTTATTACTTTCTCTGGTGCTTATGGAATCAGCTTCTACAGGATTTGTTGACATAATACCTGTGTTGATGACTTCCATTGGCTCAACTATTTGAACATGAGAGCCTTCTTTGTTGATTCTATTAGGGTATATCAGATTAGCTCTGACTGGCTGCAACTGCATTATTTCCATATCTAATGTAATTAGGGGTATAGTTAATAGTTGGTTGATTCTTTTGTACCTGAAGTGCTGCTTTCTTCTGCATGAATTCTGATGTTAACTGCTGATACCATTCAGGATAAGCATGATAGATGGCAGTCAGTTCTTCAATGGTTTTACTGCTGTTAATCTTGCTCCTTATCATCTCCAGATTGACACCATCATTACACCAATCTGCTATGTTCTGTCCTGTAGTAGGTGTAATGGTAAAGTCAGGCTTACCTATAAACAGGTTTGTCCTGTCTTTGGATGCAATAGTCTGGTGCTTCATATTAATATCAAATACTATGGTAAATTCATAATCTATACCATCTCTCATGACTGCTTTTAGTCCTACTTTCTCTGGTATCATCTTGCCATTCTTCTCACTTAGAACATAGTCCTGTTTGCATCTCATAGTGCATATAATATGCCTATTGGATTGTAGAATTTTCTGCATGAAAGCATTGATTCTGGGTGTCACCTTCTGCCAATTAGTGAAGCTGTTACCTTGTAATCCTGCATGGTATTCAAGCAAGTTATCCCAACACTGTGAGATGCTATCAATTATGATAACTTCCATACCTGCACCTTCACATATTTCAATAGCTTGTATATAAGTTTCAGGTGTAAAGTTATCACTTAGACTTAATACATTATAAGCACCTAAGTGAGCATAAAGGTCAGCACTTCCATTCTCACTGTCAATAATGGCTATCTTAGTCCAGTCATTACATAAACCATAAG
Organism: Bacteroides sp. D22; assembly: GCF_000163675.1. Classification (NCBI taxonomy): domain Bacteria; kingdom Pseudomonadati; phylum Bacteroidota; class Bacteroidia; order Bacteroidales; family Bacteroidaceae; genus Bacteroides; species Bacteroides sp. D22. Next base: position 316,419 of record NZ_GG774795.1, read on the forward strand.
CTAAAAGCAATGCAGAATAGGTCTTACCTGAACCTGCACAGCCTTGTAAAGCAAGCTTAATTTTAGCCTGCTTCTTGGATGAAACTCTTAAATTCAACATATCTGAATAGGATTAATTGTTATACACAGTCTATAAAGAAAAAAGGAAGCAAGTCCTAATAAACTTGCCTCTTTGAGGTCTACATTGAGACCTGTCATAAAGTTGCTAATGTCATAGCTCCACCTTCACCTCTTTGATGCAGCATATAGAACATATCACCTGTATCTGGTGAACATACTTGAGAGATAACAGGATTGGTTACTTCTCCATTAAGAAATTTGTCACTTGCTGCACCTATTTCACAGCCATAAACAAAGAAGCACTTCCCTGTATGAGGATTTTGCTTTACCTCAATCTTACTTACTCCCTTTTGAGCCTTGAACTCATTCACTGTCACTGTCTCTAAGAACTTTAACTTTTCCATAATCTTGTATTTTATTGTTGTGCAGACAGACTATTCTGCTGCTGTTGATTCAGTTACTATGGTGGGGTAATGAGCTAACTGTAATGAGCTTATAATGTAAATCCAATATTCCCCAATATGCATAGGGGGACTATCCCACTCCTAAGGTAAGGGGAGGGAGACTTTGTGACTTAGAGTGCACTTGTAAGTATCAAATTGAAGAAAAAAATAAAAAATTTAGAAGTATAATATATCAGGTGACAGTAAGAAGTGCTATATATTAGTTATGTACATATAAAGCAATCCCCTGCCTTCTGGTGGGAAAACAGGGGATATTGGGGTATGTATCATTCATTCATCATTAATAGTATCAAGGTAATGCTTGATTTCATCATCATCTGGTACATGTGATATAACTTTGTCTATCCAAGTATCGTGACCCAAATGAGGGTACAGAAGGACTTTAGATTCCATGTGCTCAGTCCATGCTAGTGCCATTGGAACATCATAAGAAGACCAGATTACTTTCTTCTCAATCAATAAGTCTCTATACTTTTTATATGTATTCTTTGCCATATCCAAGTGGCTATAAATGGCTTTGTCTGATAGGTCTACCCTGAACTCTTTGTTAACACAAAGGCAGTATAACCCTATCATAACTCCTTTCTCTTCTGGACTTAAAGAGCTGTCACTGAATAACTCTGCCCATATAATTCTGAAATTCTTAGGAGGATTGGGTAGATAATAGATATTCCTTCTAATCTCTCTTTGCTGCTGTATAGTCTCTACTCTATATCCTTTATCTTCTAGCTCCTTTAGTCTGGGGATAAAGGAATCTTTGATATAATCTGTACTTACTCCTGTAAGCTCTGACAACTGACTGATAGTAGTATCTGTTGTCATGTAATTGCTTTCCCTTTGAGGATAGGCATTAATATAGAGACCTGCTAATAGGTAGAGCTGCTTTGGATTGAAGTACCTGCAAGCTTCAATGGGGATGATAGTGAATTGTTTAACTATTGTCATTAATTCTGATTTTATAGGGGTCAAAATCCACCCCATACTAATTACCTACAGTAATAAAGGATTAAAGGTAATTAGTATAGGGTGATATTTGACCCTAAGGTTGCTTCTGTTGATAGCTAATGTCATATTAGAGATATATCACTCCTATAACCATCTGATTATCAAATGTAAATATAGTAAATAAAGTCTATAATACCAATATTCTTATCATTTATCTGATTGTATATTAACCTTCTATAACACAAATAACTTTAACAAGTTATTCTCTTTGGTAGCTATCCTGCCAGTATGTTCTTTAAAACCTCTTGGATTCTCTCCTCTGATGGTGTACTTATTCCCAGATGTCCTGTCAGTGGCATATATGCTTTTCAATAAGGCTACATACTTTCTAGGTTTCAGTACCTTATGTAGATGATACTGGACTATAGGAGCTAATATCTCTTGTATCTCACTTGCTGAATAGCTCTTATTTAAGGTGAAACTTCTTCTTATTGCAACCTTGAAAGGATGCTCTTCATCTAGTGCCCAATACATAACTGCATTATTGAGATTCTTGTAAGCTATATTGTTACTTGTTCTAATCTCCCATAGCTGATGTAGCAAACTATCAAGGTCAACATATTTGTAGAGCTTAATGAATCTCTCTAAGAATATCTTTGTCCTGCTTCTACTTTGCCTAATGTATAAGTGCAAAGTATTGTCATTCAACTGCCCTGTGGTTGATAATACTTTGATGTTATCTATGGCTTCTTGAATGTAACTATCTGTCAACTTATTCTGTGCATCCTTATTGGTTTTCTCTATGCTGTTTTGCTCTGGAGAAACACCATAAGGTAGGGATTTATAACTAATGATGTTAACCTGTTTACCTAGTACTTCTTTCAAGGTTTCAGGCATAAAATATGAGGCATATAAGTCGATTCTTTCAATGATGTAATCTATATTGAGGTAGGCAGGTACATTCTTTCCATATATATCCTTTCTAGTCAAGTTAATTAACTCATTCCCTGCAATTCTTTCTTGCGCTTTCTCTCTTATGGCTTCTTTGATTATTGCAAATAGATCAGTCAAGGTATAATCCCCCTGTGAGATAGTATCTGCTGATTCAAGTACTTTGAGTACCTTTTGGGCTTTGTTTAATAGAGTGGCAGTGTCCTTTTCCATACTTTCCATTACTGATACATATCCTAAGGTGTTATATATGATAGTTTCACTTAGTATTCCATTATCCTTTCTGCATCTACCATGTATTTGTGTCATTCTATCTAAGGTCAACATTGAGTGACTTCTTCTTACATCTGATACAGTGATTAGATGGTAACTATCCTCTATATCTATACCAGTGAAGTAGCAACAGGTGGCAAAGTTAATCCTAGCAGGTAAGGTATCATTGTCTCCTAGTTTAGGTGCAAAGTATTCTCCTGCTTCCTTTATGGATACCTCACTACATAGGATAGCACATTCCTTTCTGGTTTCTTCATCTAGTGATGCTATAATGTTTCTTATCTGGAGTATGGAGTTATAGGCAATGAACACCTTCTCTGTAGGATGGGAGATAACCTTTTCTATGACAGCCTGTGTGACATTATCTGTATGTAGTAAGTCTATATTTCTATGGGTATTGTATTTCCATGTTATAGGAAATCTACATTCAGTCTTTAAGTGTGGATTGCTGAACTCCTTCATAGTAGCTGTTACCATACATCTGTTCTTTAATGGGAACATAAGGTAGTAGTCAATCACATTCTCCAATTGGGGTCTGAAGTTGTTGTCAGTCTGGAGAACATCAATCTCATCAACCATAAGGAAATAGTCTTTGTAGTTCTCTTTTCCTATGATACCTAATAGTCTACCTAGACTGTCTGCAACTACTAGAAGTTTCTTGTATCCATCTTTTGCTAGGTATTCCTCAATCTGCTGATTAGTTACCTTTTCCTTTTCACCTTTAATCTCACTACCTACATATAATGTATTAGGATGCTTTGAGTGTTTACCATAAGCCAGAGCCTTAGTAGGAAAGACTATGATTGAATTTCTCTTTGAGTTTATCTCAAGGGTAGTAGCTCCAATGCCGGGTATCTTCTTGTCTATAATACCATGAGGCATCTTATCTATGAAGTCAGCCAGATTCCAGAAGGAGTCACCAACTTCTTCTCTTATTACTTCTGGTTCTCTGCCAAATAGCAAGTTATCCAAACTAGTTATTACTGTATCTTGAGGTATGGTTTTAGTTTCTCCTACTTTCCCAGAGGATAATATCTCAATGTACTCTACAGGTGCATCATGTAAGTCACCATAAGTATTAGGTACTGTCTCTTCTAATTGGTTTTCAACTATGGAAGATTTAACCTCTTTAGAGTGCTCTTCTGATACAGGAGTAGTGCCTAATGTTATAACTTCTGACAGGTTGGTCTTCTCATCAGGAATCTGGAGATTGTATAACTCATCTATGAAGCTACTATCAAGTCCTGCTATTTCCTTTGCCAGTTCATCTTCTATGCTCATGTCTCACTTAGTTTGTAGTTAGTATATAGATTGTAAGTGAACAAATATACTAAAGAGCCTCCATAATTCAATCAATTACAGAGGTTCTTTTATGTTAAACTTACTTCACTTCTGGACTAGGCAGCTCACTATAACTACCAAATACATACTCAACCACCTTCTTGTTAGCTTCATTCTCTATCTTGAAGTCTCTTTCAATATAGATGTCAGTGACTTTCATAGCCTCATCAATATGATTTAAGGCAGCATGAACTGTATACTTATCTATACCTACTTTATTAACAGCTAATGTAGCCCATGAGTGCCTTGCAGCATAGTATTCCAAATCATCCACTTTCAGTATTTTGCCAATTTGCTTTAACCCAAGATTGATGGCTCTGTTGAAGTTCTTGAAAGTAGAATAGAGATGATAGAAACAGAATACCTTCTTCTGGGTGTAATCTTCATATTTCTTCATTAAAGGTAGTAAGACAGGAAGAACATCTACTTTCATCTTAGCTTTATCAAGTCTTCTGTCTGTAGTCTTAGTCCTGTAATAGGTAATTGAACCATCTTCCATTTCAGTACAGTTGTACAAGTCAGCAGAATTCATCCCTATTAGGCAGAAAGAGAGGATAAAGCAATCCTTAGCTAGGTTAAAGGGGCATAACCTTTCTCTACCATTAGCATTAATGATATAAGGTAATTCCCATATCTTCTTAATTAACTCTGCTGATAATGCTCTCTTCCTAGTTGCTTCCTGCTTTGGTATCACCAAGTTCTCAAAAGGTGAGTTAGGTATCCTAATGAGATTCCTGTCATAATCATTGTACTTCTTCTTAGCTTCGTTGAATAGATGTCTGATGCTACTAGTGTACAGTGATACCATTCTGTTAGAGGGTATTCTCTTTCCTTTCTTCTGAAGTTCTGCCACCTGTTTAGCCCTTTTCTTGTGAAGGTATTCCATGAACTCCATCATTAACAACTTGGTAACTTGGTTAGTATTTAATTTGTCCTTTCCTAAGAAGGCAATGAAGGCATTGAGGGCAGTTTGATAATTTCTCTTACCCTTGACCTCTGTAGCTGCCAACCAGTCTTTGCAGAACTGGATAAAGTCAATAGGAGTATTCTTTTCCTTCTCTTTCTGGATATAATCAAGTACATCACTTAAGGTTAAATTGGAAGCCTCCAATGGAAGCCCCATGCATAACTCTTCATAGTATCTGACCAATCTGTCAGCTTCCTTGATGTACTTTGGATTCTTTAACTTGAAGTCCTTAGTCAGGTCTTCTGCTCTTACAAAGATATGAGTAGCCAACCTCTTAACCTCTCTGTTGTAGGTTAGCCTAATTTTTACGTTATAAGTTTTATCAACTTTTTGCTTAGATTTTAAGACTTCAGCTTTGATAGTCAACATGTTACATTGATTTATTAGGAACAACAATAGACCAACAACTATACTTTAAAAGGGGATATTTAACCTAAATTTTGGGCTCAGTCTGAAAACTTGGGGGATTGCGTTAAAATTCTTATTTTTGCATCATGAAAACATCCTCTTCCCAAACGATTGATCCTGTTGCTTCTTTAAGCTTGTTCTTGCCTTCAGGAATCCTTGATTACTTTACCCTAGTCAATCATGTTTCTCAGGATACTTGCTTTATTCTTTATTTAGAGGAGAAAGCCACTATTCCTGCTGAGTACTCTGATCTACATCTTCACTCAAAAGGTTTCCTCCCTGAGATTGAAGTTCAGGACTTCCCTATCCGTGGTAAAG
>NZ_GG774795.1:322549-374652 GCF_000163675.1 Bacteroides sp. D22
TATGGTATAATAAGATTGAAGAATATGGATACGATACATTCACAACAGTAGCAAACTCTATTGAGAACCATTATGAAAGGATTTTGAACTTCTTTGTGAACAGGAGTACAAATGCAGCAGCGGAAGCATTTAATGCTAAAATCAAAGCATTTAGGGCATCATTTAGAGGAGTAGTGGATATGAGCTTCTTCCTTTTTAGGCTAGCAAAGGTATATGCATGAAGGGAATTGACTAAACTTAATCCCCCAAGAATTACAACTGAGCCAAATTTTGTACCTAAAGACTAGCACTAAAACAAAAGAATCCCTCAATAATCTACTGATTATCAAGGGATTCAACTGTGACCCCGGTGCGATTCAAACGCACGACCTTCAGAACCGGAATCTGACGCTCTATTCACTAAGCTACGGGGCCATTCTTTCTAAATGCGAGGACAAAAGTATAAAAAATCTTCTCATCTTCCTAATGATTCTTCTTTTTTTATAGTTCTTAAGGTACTTCCCCATGTTAAGACATTGTTATTTTGAAATGCTTTAGAGCATTTACTTTATCAAATTGACAATCTTTTAGAGAATATCCATTACATATATCAATTTTATTCCTATCTTTGCCGACAATTAACATTTAACAAACCTATGAGTTACTTGATAAAACCTAAGAACTATAATCCGCTACTCGACCTCAAACAGACCGAGCTGGGAATCAAGCAAATAAAAGAGTTCTTCCAATTAAACTTGTCATCCGAGCTACGCCTTAGACGTGTGACTGCCCCCCTTTTCGTATTGAAAGGAATGGGTATCAATGACGATTTGAACGGAATAGAACGACCCGTTTCTTTCCCTATTAAAGATCTGGGCGATGCACAAGCCGAAGTGGTTCATTCATTGGCTAAATGGAAAAGGTTGACCTTAGCTGACTATCATATCGAACCCGGATATGGTATTTATACGGATATGAACGCAATCCGTTCAGACGAAGAACTGGGCAACCTGCATTCTCTCTACGTAGACCAGTGGGACTGGGAACGTGTCATCACCAATGAAGACCGGAACGTAAACTTCCTGAAAGAGATCGTCAACCGTATTTATGCGGCTATGATCCGTACAGAATATATGGTATACGAAATGTATCCGCAAATCAAGCCGTGCCTGCCACAAAAGCTACATTTCATCCATTCAGAAGAATTGCGCCAACTTTATCCGGATCTGGAACCCAAATGTCGCGAACATGCCATTTGCCAGAAATACGGAGCTGTGTTTATCATAGGCATAGGCTGTAAACTTAGCGACGGCAAGAAACACGACGGACGCGCACCGGACTATGACGACTACACAACCAAAGGATTGAACGACTTGCCCGGACTAAACGGCGACCTCCTTCTGTGGGACAATGTACTGCAACGCTCCATCGAATTATCATCTATGGGAATCCGTGTTGACAAAGAAGCCTTGCAACGTCAGTTGAAAGAAGAAAAAGAAGAAAAAAGACTGGAACTTTATTTCCACAAGCGATTGATGAATGACACCCTTCCACTATCCATCGGAGGAGGTATCGGACAATCCCGCTTGTGTATGTTCTACCTTCGCAAAGCTCACATTGGAGAGATACAAGCCAGCATCTGGCCCGAAGATATGCGCAAAGAATGTGAAGAACTTGATATACACCTTATATAACAAACTATGAACGTACAAATTGAAGAAAGCTGGAAAGCACATTTAAAACCCGAATTCGACAAAGACTACTTTCGCACACTGACCGATTTCGTCAAAAGCGAATATAGCCAGTATCAGATCTTCCCTCCGGGAAAACTGATCTTCAATGCTTTCAACCTTTGTCCTTTCGACAAAGTGAAAGTTGTAATTATAGGACAAGATCCTTACCATGGACCGGGACAAGCACATGGTCTCTGTTTCTCTGTAAACGACGGAGTGCCTTTTCCCCCTTCATTAGTGAACATATTCAAAGAAATCAAAGCCGACATCGGTTCAGATGCCCCGACCACGGGAAACCTGACTCGCTGGGCAGAACAAGGAGTATTATTACTCAACGCAACTCTGACGGTACGTGCCCACCAAGCAGGTTCACATCAGAATCGTGGCTGGGAAACATTTACCGATGCTGCAATCCGTGCCCTGGCAGAAGAAAAAGAAAACCTGGTATTTATCTTATGGGGATCATACGCTCAAAAGAAAGGGGCGTTTATCGACCGCAACAAGCATCTGGTGCTCACCTCTGCCCATCCCTCTCCTCTTTCAGCTTACAACGGCTTCTTCGGAAACAAACATTTCAGCCGTACAAACGATTACCTGAAAACCCATGGAAAAACAGAAATCGCATGGTAGTTGGAGAAGTTGAGAATGGAGAATGGAGAGTTAAGAATAAAGAGTAAAGAGTAAAAAAAATGGCTGCACTATTCGTCGAATGATAGCGCAGCCATTTTTCTTTTCTATATTGTAGCAAAACAATTACACGTCCGAATTTCCACTCTCAACTTATCCTAGTACCACTGAATGTTACTTTGCGTTTGGCTTCTCTGCTCATACTTCAAGTCTTGCAAGATGCTTGCATTCGCACGGATGGTAACATTGTAATATTTCCAGCGTCCGAAAGGAGAAAGACTAGCGGACAGGTTGAAACAGTGCAAGTCACGGGAGATTGTACAAGAAGTCTGCGTAATCTCTTTTGCCTGAAAATCATAGCCCGAGTTGAACGAGAGCGACCAGTTATTAGAAATCTTTATATTTCCGTTTGCATTGATGTTATGCGTATACGTATAAGGATATCGCATAGAATAGCGGTTAATAGGCTTAGACCTATCTTCACGGATATTAAACGAATAGCTAAGGCTCAACGACCAAGGCATCTTAAACACCTGATAACCATCCGGGTCTGCCTGTGCTTTCTCTACTTTCTTAGGTGTAGTACCATCTCCTTCCGTTCCGTCGGATTCTTCATCATCACTATCCTCCGACTTCTTATCTTTTCCTTTTTCATCCTCCTCTTTCGGACCGAACCATTTCTTCCATGTGTCATTATTAAAGGTATAGTTGAAAGAAGAACCATATCCTTGGAAACGGCCGAAACGACCATACGACCATTCTGTACGATTACTAGTCACTACATTACCGCTTTTATCGAATGTATAAGCGTACGTAGCAAACGATGCATTCATATTGAAAGTATAATTTTTCGTCAGTTTCAAACGGAGGTTCATACTTAAATCACTCCAAGGTCTCTCTTTGGCAGCCATATTATAGGACATACTCGCTCCCAATTCATCAATCAGACTAACCTTTTTAAGCGTATCTTTTTTGGCGTCGTAATACTTCATCTCCAAGTTATTTGAAATAGAGAAGCTGACTGTTCCCGATCCTTCGCGCGAAGGTACTCCATAAGGTTGCCCCGTGAAAGGAGAATAATATTGCGTATTGCCATTATAATCTGTATATTCTTCCCAGTACTTGCTGAATCCCGGAGCACCGCTAAGACTTACCTGCGGCGTGAATACGTGACGAATCTGTATCTCTTTCTTCTTAGCAAAAAGAGGTTTGTACATACCATACAGTTTCGTACTCAAACTCAAACTTGCCGAATAATTGGAAACCCGGTAGAAACCATTCAATGTATCACCCGGCAATGCTTCCAATTTATGGTCTACCTCATTATATTGCTGATTAACCTTACGAGTATACCAACGCTCTGTATAATTGACCGAAGGAGAAACCTGCAAATATTTGAACAGTGTAAAAGTAGCACTGATAGGAATATTGTGATTCATTGCATTCTCCCATTCACTTAATCCGGCTTTAAACAGACGGTCGTCTTTGGTACGGATACTGTTTGTCAAACGTCCTGTATAGCTAACGGAAATCTTTTCATACCAACGTTCGGCTCCTGCCGCTTTCTTGCGCTTGAACGGAAACAGACGGCTCAACGTAATATTCAAGTCAGGCAAAGTGACCGCAATAGAAGAGTCACGCATTGTCTGTGCAATATTGGTAGTTCCGGATAAGGTCAGACCGATATCGGGAAAACTACGAGAATAACTAATACTTGATGTTTTGGTATTTTGAGTCAACAACTGCGAATTATAAAGGTTGTTGATATTGGAACGTTCGTAACTACTGGTCGAGAAGTTCACACTGGCGGAGAATGTGCTATTCGGACTAGCCTTAGCATCCTGACGATGGTTCCATACTACCTTAAAATCCTTAGCAACTGCATAGTCCGGCATCCCTTTATCTCCTGTCTTGGTGACCTGATAGTCCGCTTGCAGCGTACCGGAATATTTATATCGTTTATTATAGTTTGTCAATCCGGACAATCTCCATGAACCTTTCGTGAAGATATCTCCCGTTATTTTCAAGTCCATGATATCACTCATGGCAAAGTAATATCCTCCTTCTGCCAAACCGAAACCACGGCTGGAATCGTCCATATAAGTCGGCATAATGAAACCGGAAGAGTAACTGCTGGAGAATGGGAAGAAGAAGAACGGCACAGCCAATGGCAGAGGCACATCTTCCACAACCAGATAGGCAGGTCCTGTCACCACATTCTTTTTAGGGCGCACTTTAGCTCTCGTCAACTGCATATAGAAGTGGGGATGATCGTGATGATCGCAGGTTGTATAACGCCCATGCTCCATGAAAATTTCATCATTGGCCCCTTTCTTCGCCTTGCTTCCGGTCACATATCCTTCTCCCTGCTGGGTGACGATATCAGTAATTCCCGCTTTCTTGGTTTTGAAGTTGTATCGGATTGTTTCCGTATCATACGAGGTATCACCTTCTTTAAATACCGGTTTACCTTTTTCCACTCCGGTAGTATCCTTGATACCATAAGCATGCACAGTACTACTATCCAGATTCATCGAAATAACTTCCGCAGCCAGTTCGATGTTCTGATAATTCACTTTTCCGCTACCATAAAGTGTAGCGGCTCCTCCCAAAGTAAAGACAGTGGAGTCGTTAGATTCATAAACAACCGGTGCATCGAGTGGTTGTTTTTTCTTTACCGGTGCGATAGAATCAATGCGTACCGTTACCGTATCTGCTTTCAACGAATCATTTCCCTGAAGGGAATCCGTTTTCGCGGTATTGGAGGCAATCATTCCTCTTCTTCGACGTTGAGACGTAGCCTCATCGGGAAGCATCAGTAAGACAATCAGCAGTATGAATGATATAAGTATTTTTGCTTTCAATGGCGCCATTAACTAATAGTTTACGCTTGAAGTGGCAAAAGTACACAATCTTCACCAAATATGAGTTAGAATCTTCGTTATTTAATTATTTTTTAGTGCTATAAAAAGAGAGAACACCATCTATCAAAGCGGCTTAGACCTTCTTCACCATATTTTGCAATACTTTGCCGTGCTTTCTCCACTGTTTTCTCTTCATCCAGATGGGTTTTAGAAAAGAATTTATCCGCAAAGCAAATCAATTGTTCTTCCAGGGTGATGGGCAGCATCTCGCGATGAGGAACAGGAAGTTGCTGGGCAATGATATCTTCCAACGAAAGTCCGGCTCCCGTATGGCGTTCGCACACCAATGCGTGTTGGGGAAAACCTTCCGCCCGCAAGATTTCGGCTCCCAAATATCCGTGAGCGATATAAGGATGAGTGCCAAAGCACTGAATGGTTGGAGCGTCGGTCTGAAAAATACCAATATCATGCAACAGAGCGGCTTCTTTTACAAAACTCCGGTTTAAACGCAATTCGGGATGAGCATCCAGCATTTTCATTGCTTTTCCGGACACGGCCAAACTATGTATTACTAAGATTTGTCTCTGTTGGGTATTCTCCGGATAATACTTATCAATGATTTCGTATGGATTCATGTGCTTTATTTTTTGCTCTCTTGATGAGAAATTAATATTTTTGTGCAATATTACAAAAAAATTACCGATATGCAAACTAGAGTTTCCTTCATTCTTATATTTTTGTTCATTATGTTGTTGCCAATGCGTGTAAACAGTCAAATTGTCACGGGAGCAGAACAGATGGATCAATATCTGCCGTTGCTGAAAGGAAAACGCATCGGAATGGTGGTCAATCACACTTCTGTTGTAGGAAGAAAGCAGGTTCATCTTCTCGATACCTTATTAAAGAGAGACGTCCGGGTGGTCAAAGTATTTGCTCCCGAACATGGTTTCCGTGGTAACGCAGATGCGGGTGAAACGGTGAAAGACGGAAAAGATTCCCGCACCGGCATTCCTATCGTATCGCTTTATGGTGACAACAAAAAGCCGTCTGCTGCCCAACTAAAAGATGTCGATGTGATTGTATTCGACATTCAGGATGTAGGGGCACGCTTTTATACCTATATAAGCACGATGTATTATGTGATGGAAGCTTGCGCAGAGAACAAGAAAGAAATGGTTGTACTGGATCGCCCCAATCCGTGCGATTATGTGGATGGTCCGATACTCAAACCTGCCTACCGGAGTTTTGTCGGCATGTTACCTCTTCCGGTACTCCACGGATGTACCATCGGCGAACTGGCACAGATGATAAACGGGGAAGGATGGATTGCCAACAAGAAAAATCCTTGTTCATTAAAGGTAATTCCAATGACCGGATGGAAACACGGAGCACCTTATTCACTTCCCATCAAACCGTCGCCCAACCTTCCGAACGACCAGTCTATCCGATTGTATGCCTCACTTTGTCCTTTTGAAGCCACTCGCGTCAGCGTGGGACGGGGGACAACTTTCCCTTTCCAGGTATTAGGCGCACCTAATAAGAAATACGGAAGTTTCACTTTTACTCCCCGCTCCTTACCCGGTTTTGACAAAAATCCGATGCACAAAGGTATCACCTGTTATGGGGAAGATCTCCGGAATGTAACCGATGTAAATGGATTTACGCTTCGCTACTTCTTGAACTTTTATCGCTTATCCGGCGAAAACGCAGCTTTCTTCTCCCGTGCCCGATGGTTTGATTTGCTGATGGGAACTGACAGCGTACGCAAAGCTATCCTCAAAGGAGAATCGGAAGAGGCTATCCGGAATAGTTGGCAAAAGGAATTACAGGATTACAAGGAGATCAGAAAAAAATATCTTCTCTATGAGTAAAAAAACTAGTATCATACTCTCATTCATTTTCATAAACCACTTATAATTAAAAGAATAAGTATGATAGACAACTATTATTTCCGGCATCTATCATACTTAGACCATCAAAAACGAAGTATCTATCATACTTGATTAATCCAATTGTCCGAGTAACCTAAAGATTTATATTCCATCATCGCCCGATTTATAGTCAGTTCGGGGTCCTGCATTTCATCCAGACGATCTTTGGCGACTTGAGCCATCCACATTTTAAAGGGTTCCGCTTTGGGCGAGGGAATAGACTGAATTAGACGGAAAAGTTGTTGGGTTGTAGCTACATCTGTCTTATACAGTTTGCCGTCAGAAGAGGGTAATTTCAGTTGTCCGATTTCTTCGGACAACTGACTTCCTTCTGTTTTCAACTTCTTTTTTAAATCCCCCCAATACTTACGAGGACGCTCACTGTCTGTTAATACTTCAATCACATCCACAATGGAAAAATACCATTCCTCCTTTTGGTCATCCCAAACAGCACGGATCTTTTTATCTTCAAATACTTTTATAGCATCTTTTTTAGTCATAGCATTATATATCTGATGTAAATAATTAATAAATAGCAAATTCTATTCTACCTCCAAAGGTACAACATGATAATACGTACCATACGTTTTCCGTTTAGATTTCACTCCGAGCCGCTGCAAGATACGCCCGAAATAAGACGCCTGCCTGGCGGAAAACGTCATTTTACTTGCTTTCTGAATCCGCCGCAGAATATCAATAGCCAGTAGCCATTCTCCTTCTTCCTCTTCTTCCGCCCTACGATAATAAACCATAAATAACTGTTCGATGGCAGGAGATTGTTCAAACTCACGATTATTTTCCGTCATGATAGCCTCTTCTTCGGAGTCAAACCAATAACGTTCGTTGTGATAAAGCAACTCCAACGCCTGTGCATAAAGCTGTTCATAATCAATAGGACGCGACACATCTATAGCTCCCGTCATGTAAATACCGATGAAACGACGGCTACCGGAAGTATCCGTCAACAAATCCCGATGATTGCTCGTGGCAATGAACGATGCATACCGGCGAAGCTCTTCCACTGCCGAAGCATTCGGACGACGTGTGTTCACCACCGGCTTTTGCAGAATATGTTTCAGAAAAGCCTGCTGGGTAGGACTAATCTGGTCGAATTCATCCATATTGATAAGCAGAAAGCGATTCAGATACAACTCCGCGTCCCGTTTCCGACTGAAATCAATGCTATCCGTATAGTACGCCTGTAAAGCAGGAGGAAGAAGCATTCTGCAAAAAGTCGATTTCCGATATGCCTGCGGGCCAATCAGCAAAGGTGACGTACTGTTGGCGTGTTTCTTATCCTATTTTCACTTACACATAATACTATCATAATAAACGCTAATACTTATTTACAATAAAACTAATAAAAAAGCCAGCTAACATTACGCTAGCTGGCAACTGACATCAACGGATAAAGATTAACTATTTTATTTTCTCATTTAATATTTCCATAAAGTTATGCTTCTGTGCTTCTTTCATAATACTGTTCGTAGTCTCTTTTTTTATTTTCTTTAACATTCCAAGCAATTTTGTAAAGCTAGTTCCTTGATTGTTCTTCTTAATAACCCAGTCGATGAAGAATCCTTTAGCCAAAAAACGGTAAGTAAATCCTGCATCCACACCAGCTTTAATAATTTTCTCTGCCCTTTCAACCAGCTTGTTTGCTTCATCACCCACATATTTAGCAAGAATATACTCTCCATATTTACACGTCTCTGCCAATACCGATTCTTTTATGTCAGCAGAATAAGTCAGATACTTGCTAAGCGTTGTCAATTTGAATCCACCATTCGGTAACATATCATCTGCTTCACCTTTCTTTGCTTTTTGATGTTGCATATCCATATATTTGGCAATAAACTTCAAAACTTCATTATCAGGATACATAGCAAAAGCCTGTCTTGCAAAATCACCTTTCTCCCATTTAACGGATGTATTATTTACTTCTGTAATAAGAGTCTGTATGAGTATCTCATTATTCAATGGATACCTAGCTTTTATGTGTGCAGGGGCTTTAGGAGTGTATTCTTCTGGCTTATCTTTTGGTTTATTACCGTCCTTCTGCCATTTCCTCGCAGCTTCTTCATAATTCTTCTTGCCACGTCTGTCCTCTTCTCGAAGTGCCATTATAGCCATATACCTGTGCTGTCCATCAATAATAGCCAGATAGTCCTTTGCCTTTTCATCTTCTATTGGAAGCCCTGACATAGGGTCTTTCAAACTCAGACCTTCATTTACTACATCTTCTCCATCGACAACTTCCAACTCCGATAGTTGACCACATTCCTTAATGGACTTCATTTTAGCTTTCACATTCGCTTTGTTGATGTCCCGATTAATACCACCAGCAATAAAAGCAACTTTCTTTCCTTCGTTCAATTCTCTTGATTCCAGAGTAAAGATTTCATTCTTACATTCTTTTGTAGTCATAATACCTTTGCAGTTTTTAGACTGGTGCGCTCCAGCTTTAATTAATTTTATACTACAAAGATTGCCCTTTTCTTGAGAAGCTAACGGGAATAAAAAAACACTGCTTTCTTATTCCCCTACTTCACAAGCTGTAGAATGAAGTATTTAGAGAATAAGAAAGCAGAAATAAACAATAAAATAAGTCTCAATCAATAATAAAATGCGTTCAAACTCCTTATGTCCTTATCCTTATATTGTTTCAACAGGGACTTCAAGTAGTCATAGTCAACCAACACACTTTCGTTGCTCACGATACCAGTGAAGTATAGTAGATGAGAAATCAGCGTCTTTTCCTTGTCAGACATATTAGCTCCCTTCTTTCTCTTTTCTTTTACCTGTTCTTGATAATTCAAGGCAGTGATAATCATTTGTGAGAAATAATAAGCGAATACGGAGAATGATTCAGTATGTGGATTACTCAAATCAACGCTACCAGTATTCATTTGGTCTGAATTTACTGTTTCCAATCCGTCTGCACAAAACTTCGCTATACTAGCAATAGCCGTCTTATTATCTATCACGATATTCTTCCTACCTATTTTCAAGGTAATACAAATTGGGCTTTTAAAGACTGCACCAAACGGAGTATCTCTTTTATAATCCTCACTGATAGCATTAACAAATTTTTCTATCTGTTCTTTAGGGGATTCTTTTATTTCTATACCTTCCATACATTTACCCCAACTGCAATCATAACAGAAAAGCAATAGATACCAAAACTTTTCAGCGTCTAAGCCCAATACAGCAAGCAATTCTTGAAGTTCGTTATTCTTTATGTATGAATCAAACGAGAATTTGCCTTTCAATATTCCTCTGTTGTATCTTCCTTTAAAAGTATCTGGCGTTTGTGACGGCAATATATATGCCTGTCCTGTTTCTTCGTCATAATCAAAATCAGGGAAATATTCTTGTGTCACTGGATATATATACTCTAGCAACTCGCTATACTGGATTGAGAACTTATCTACTGGCTTCATAGTGTTTTTGTTTGCAATGATAATAAAAAAACAGCAAATGAATTTCTTCAAATGGTGATAACCATCTTAGTTACCACCATACCAAAGAGATATTTAATTCAAAATGTCAAAGTTACATTTAAGGGTAATTACCAATCATCATTACTTGTTTGCAATGGCTTCTTTAGAACTGTATCAATTTTGTCTACAAGGATTTTATAACATGATAGTGAATAAACAAAAGCTCGTGATGAGGTCACTTTAGGATGTTGTCTGTTTTCTGCAAATGGAAAGCAATCAGAAAGTGCCCATATTTGGGTATCTTTAGTAACGCCATTACCTGTTACACCAAAACCACCACCAAACATTATGACATATCCACTATCGTCATTTATCTTCAATACCTCATAGTTCTGTAAGGTATATGTCATTCGAATACGTTCTTCTTTAAAATCAAATTTAATAAGTGGTCGAATACTTACTCTATATGAGTTATCTCCCATAGTCCGTTTTGCAATATTAGGCAGATAACAACGTGCTATGATTGTTCCTTCTTCCTCATTTGAAACCTGTATAGCTGACTTTGCATCAGAAGACATAGATATGACCCAATCTATAATTTTGCGATATAATTGAGATTTGGACTGACCTTTATACTCTTTTATAATCGATAATGATAGTTCACCCAATTCATTCAACTTATATTCATTGGATAGCTCTTTAGCCTTAGCTGACCAAGACATATCCCCTATATTAGTATATTCTTCTAATTCTTGTTTGGTTACAATTTGGGCATTAATTGTATTACAGACTAATCCTAATAACATTATAAAAATAATCTTTTTCATGTTGACTTGAAGCTTACTATTAGTATGATGTATTTTTGTGTTCAAATGTACAAAAAACAAATTAATTAATCAGATTTTATTATATATATTCTCTAACAAGTCTTGTTGTAAAAGATGTGTTGTAATTATTGATAGAACAATAAAAAAACAGCAAATGAATTTCTTCAAATGCTGTTTTACTCAATATTTATAAATAATTCATTTGTTTATTATTATATCATACCAATCTTTTAGTCTTATTGGTTCATTTAAAATAGTTTACCTAGTTCCTCCAAAGTACAAGGAGTGCCTTTTCGTATTTATCATTTTTTATAATGCATAAAATAAGGATATTCTTGCATTAATAATATAATTAACATAGGTTCTTCCCATTCAATATCTAAAATTCCTTCTTGATACCATTTCCATACATCTTTACCCGATTTATCATTTTTCCAAACTTCCATATTGAATTTGAATTCTGGAATAACTCCCTCTAATACGAGTTCTTTATATAGTATATTCATTGCCTCCATATTTCGGTTATAGGAGTATTGCCTTAATATTCTATATAGTATTTTATAATTGATGTTTTCTTTCATTTATCATTCTCCTTATTGTTTAAAGTCCCCACTCCAAGTGGAATTACTGCTTTATAAATATCTGGATTATTCCAATCTGGTGGATTCAGTTTGCCCGTTTTAGGGTCAATAATTTCTGGATTAAATATACCCTTATGCTTAGTTGGAACATACCTAGACGGCTTAGTTAACTTATAGATATTTCCATTATTTATATTCCAACTTGGAGAATTAGGATTTTTAATTGTCTTTCCATAATTAAAATAATGTGCCCCAGTTTTACCAATCAGTTTTTTATCAGGAAAGTGCTCCCATATTTTATATGTAATTTCTGGACTTTCTAATATTTCTCCAGAGATTAAACCGTTATGTCCTTTCTGTTTACCATATTGTATAATCGAATTATATAAATCTTCACTAACTCCCTTCTCTGTATTGTCCAATTTTTCTACTTTACCAATACTTATCTTATTAAGACTTTCTTCTCCATTAATAGTTCCAATAGGAGATGATTTAGAAGAAGAGAATAAGTCTGCATCATACAGAGTTTTATTACCATTGGATATATCTGAAATTAGTGTATATCTACCACTAGTAGGCAAATTTTGACTGATACTAGATGCTCTCAACTCTCTAAGTCTTGCAATGTCACGATTGGTAAATTGTGACACATCTACTCCTATACTTTCAAGATAAGAAACAAAACTTCTATTATCTATGGTATATTTAACGGGACTTTTTGAAATGGATTCTTTATTATCTCCCAATGCCCTTATCAATCTGTTAGTATAATCTTCTCCTAATTCTTTTAGCATCTTATTCTTTGTAGCTCTTTTTATGGCTTGTTTACCAGCATACTTCAATCCTCTGCCAACTATACTTCCAACACCAGTACCTAAGCCCACATAATCTGTAAAAGTAAGGAATCCATTCAAATTATGCAAACCTTCTTCTGTATTCTTAGCTTGCATATAATCTTTATATGCTTTATCGGCTTTCTCACGACTTTGTGATTTCTCCCATTCACTTCTATTATCTTGACTTATTTCAGAATAAGTTGGAGTATATTGTTGCTTTATAGGCTCTTGAATTTGAGGTCTATAATCTTTAATGGCATCTTTCCTCTGGATATTGTCACCTCTTTGATATTTAATTATCTTACAATTTATATAATCAGTTGTTTTCATTATATTTGCATATTATTAATTTAAAATCTATAGTCATGAAAATAATTCCAACTAAAGTCCTTGTTTATCATGCTCCCGAATCGGATTCTGTTCCTCCATGCGATTCTTGGTTACAATATTGGAGTGAAACACTAGAAGTTGACATTCCTAAGTCAGGGTATTTTAAATGTCATTGTTGCAAGGAGAATCGTAACATTAAAGACTTTGTAGGTGCTCACGTCGTTTATCTGGGCACGGTCTATATTTATCCAACCTGTAATATTTGCAATGACACATATAAAGAATCACATATATTTGAAGGAGAATTTATGGCATTTAGGGAATGGCTATGCCCTCTTCCTCCCAAGCAAGATAATCAATCTGACGAATAATCTCATCTGGAATACGGGAGAGCAATTTCCATGTTGTCTCTCCCTCGTCTATTTCTGCAAATATGTAAGAATGGTCTGATTCTATCATGTATTGTGTAATAATATCTTCTCCTTTTTTAAACTTAGATACTTCTGTCATTTCGCCCAAATCTTCTAACCCAAAGGGAATCATAGTAAAGTGGGCACATTTTTGTTTAATCCATTTATTATCCATATTAATTCATTTCCAAGATTTCACCGTAAGCATTATTCATCTGCTCCCTAATAAACCTTATCTCCAATTATTATAGTACCAACCATGTTATTAATAACTTCTTCTGGAATATAGGAGAGAGTACTCCATGTATCTCCCTCCTTTACCATAAACAAGAAGGATTTATTTTCTATTGACTTATAAACATACAATTGTTTATCTCCATTTATAAATTTAGTTGTTGCAATTACTAGACCTAAATCTTCGTGTCCTTTTAATGTATATCGTGAATAGGTCAAGCCCTCTTCACATCTAACCCATTTATTTAATTCATTTTCCATATTAATTCATTTAGAGTATAATATATTTAATGGTCCTAATAATATCATCTTAGTTACAGGATAACCTCTACCTTTCCATGTAATTTTAGTAGATTCTTTAACAAAGAGAGCGTAGTCTACTAGAAGCAAACTCGATATAGCCATGTGTATCATTAGATACCATTTAATAATCTTGATAATTTTATTCTTCATCTGTAATTGGTTTTGGATATTTAGAGTTAAATCCACTAAGTGAATCTCTCAACAATGCTGACCCTCTGTTTGGGTCAAAGTTAATCCTCCCTCTAATCTTCATTTCTCTTGGTCTAACAAGAATCCCAGTTGCTGCACGTGCTTTCCAAGGAAAGTCATAAGTATCATGAACATATAAAGCTTTCTGATTAGGTTCCCACCTCATTCCAAACTTACCTAGCATACCCAATGGGTCTGATTCTTCTAGTTGCTTATCGTAACCTTGTTTTATTGCTCTCCCGTCTTCCACTTGCACCCACTTACTGGGATTCTCCATTACTTGTTTACCAGAATTATAAATTCTCTCTATATATTCCTTATCTGGCAAAGAAGGCTCCTTCTGTTTATATATGTCATAGTTCCTTACTATCCTGCCTGTATTCAAAGTATCTGCTATAGCTTGAATGTTGTAATCCATTCTAGGAGTAGTACCATAGAAGTCAGATGGTTGTTCTTTGGCTTCTCTCTTACGTTCTTCCTCCTGATAGTCCCAGTTTGTTTGAGCACCCTGTTTCATAGGCTGAACTTTATTAGGCAATCCTAGATAAGTCTTGTAATATTCATTCTCTTCACCATTTGCCATGTTTCCAAAGAATTTAGATGCCATCCAACTTGCAGCATCAAAACCACCTGTTGGGTCCCATTTCTTTAGTAATTCCTGTCTATCATTTAAAGTAGATTGGTTATAACCTCCGTCTTTACTATTATTAACCGATACTGGTTTACCTATCCTCTGAATCCCACTAGAAGGATTCTGATATTTAATAATACCGCCATTCTCTAACTGTTCACTTTGAGTAGGTGTAGTTTCTGGCTTAGGTTTATTAGATTTATATCTACTCCAATCGAAGCCAATTAATTGTTCTTCATTTCTGTTGGCAGCTTTTTCTCTATTGAACTGTCTTAATATTCTATTTCTAAGTTCTCCTACACCCTTTAATTTAGGAATCTTCATTCCTTCTTGGGCTTTAGCTATCTGATTATATACATTAGATAATGCTCTCTTATAATTAGGGTCAGTAGCATATCCACCTTTAACTACTCTATCAATAAAGTCTCCACCACTAAAAGCTTGATATCTTTTATTGTTTAGTAATGATACATGATAATTGGCATAATCATTTATATCTTTAAAGTCTCTAAAGCTATCATTTACATATACACCAATGAAAGATATATCTTCAATTCGTAGCACCATTGTTTTTTATAACTCATTTGTTGAGACATATTTGAATATATTTGGTAAAAGTTTCTCTACCTCTTTTCTTCTTGAATCTGTATACTTCAATTTCACTGTTACAATAATCTCACGTTCATAAGCTTTTTTATGAGTAGCTTTACTATAAAAACATCTACCACCCTTAGTATTACCTTCAATAGTATAACTATGGTCTGTAATATCTTTCTTGACAATTCTATTGCCTTGTTCTACTTCTGTATCAATCATTATATCAAACCATTCATGAAGCGAATAATCATCTTTAAAAACATCGAAGTAAGTAGCATACACATTCAAACAGATTGTACTATCTTCATTTACGAAATGATTTCCATTGCCTAAATCTGATTCTTCTCCATGTGTAAAGCTAGAGGGATATACTAAGAAATAATCAAAAGTTCTATTCCAATAAAACCTTGTATCATCATATTGGTATATCCCATTTCTATAATCAATCAGTTTCACACCTTTTACTCCTAATACCGAATCTACCCATTGCAAATATTTAGCTTATGATATTTCCAAAGTAGGATGATTGTCATATATAAATAAACTGTCAATAGTAGCCTGTATATTACTATCCTTTTTACTAGTACAAGATAGTAATAGCATTAATAGTAATATGTAAATCGCATATATATTCTTCATGAATAATACTATTCTCTATAAAATAATCAATTATTACATATAAGATAAATCGCCAAAACCACAACAGGAACGATGATATACAATGCTATTGCTCCTTCCTCAAAACTCCCATTTTCTTTACGTGGACAGGTAATATATGCTATTATCGCATAAATTATAATTCCTATTACTGCTCCCATAAATCTTTATTTTATCAGTTATGTTTTCTTTTGTTTTCAGATTTAACTATGAGTGAAAAGATAAAACCACCTACTGCTCCTGCTAATATTATCATTAAAAACTCTTCCATTAGCCTTCTTTTTATTTAGCCTTTTTTCAACTCGCAAGCTCCCCAAATTATAGCCACAATGTTTAATACACTGTACAATATAACGCTTCCCATTGAAAGAGGGAGAAACCTTGCTCCTAAATAGGTAGCAATAACTAACATAATAGGAGATGATGAGTCTCCATTATCATCTCCTTGCACAATATTCATTATAATGATATAAATAGCTGTTAAGGCAGAGTAAACAATTTGCTCATACTTCAAAATATCTCCCATTGTAGTATCACCTTCGATTGTGATAATAGAAAAAACTATATCCTTTAAAATCCAACCCAACAGGAAATAAACAAGTATTCCTACAATAATCCAACCAATCCTTGTCATGTCAAATAATATTTCGAATATTTTTAAATTTATCATTCACATTACCAAACTTACTATCAATGATAGATTTTATTTGTCCCATTGCATCTCTAACATAAGGCTCATTATCTTTCAGTATAGTAAATTTACGTTTTACAATAACATTAAAAGAGGAACTAAACAATATGCGTTCTTTTAGTTTCTTCATTATGTCATAAGTTCCATTGTACCCATTATTATAAGTCATTGGAAAATAACTTTGTCTCTGCTGTTGATAACGAGCTATCTGTATATCTTCTGCTATTCTATAATAAACATGGTTACTAATACTTATATCAACTTTATAAGTTCTTTCTCCACTCCAAAAACTATCCTCAACACAATACATAAAAACTTCATATCCTTTATACTCAAACCTTTGAGCATTTGATAAATCTCTTACAGTATATGCCATTATTTCTTTTTTTTGATTAATAAATTAATTTGTAGTATAAGTTGCTCAAAAATTGAGTTGGCTACTTGAAAGATAGTAGCAAAAGTTGTTTCTTAATGTCTGATTCGTAGTTATTTCACTTTAGGTATCTTGTTCCCTTTAGATACTGTTATACAATAAAAAAGGTGTGGAACGTATTGTCTTATCTCATTCTCTGGCTCTCGCATTGCCTTTGGTACGGATAAAACAATAGCCCACACCAATATTGACAATATCTAAAGCCTTAAAGATATAAGGTAGGTATATATCAAATGGTGTGGTGCTATTGCTATCATCTTCGTACCTTTGTTCAAATTTGCGAGATTTGAGAATGGAAGATAATTTCAATAACACCTTTCGTAATATGTCCTTTCAGCCCTAACACATTAGGTATCTGAAATTGCCACAAAGTTACGAAAAGCGTTTGTAATAGCAAGAACTATTGTTTATTAAAAGTTGAGAGCTATCCCTTCTTTATAAATCCATGGTAGTGGAAAAATTCAAGACTCCCCATACAAAAACTAAATCTCTGAATTTTTCCACCCCACCGATATTTCATGCTTATGGCTTTATAAACTGATTTTTTATCCGTTGAACGGTGGAAATACCAATACTTTGTAGCTTAGCTATATTTCTGATTGAATAGCCTTTTCTTAGTAAAGCAATGACTTCTTTATATTCTTCTTTCTTCTTATCATCCGTTTTGGTTGAACCTGTCTTTCTACCAAGTTTACCACCTTTGGCAATATAATTTGCCCTACCACTATTCAAACGGTATTGAATATTGCTTCTTTCGATATTTGCCATTTCTGCAAGTACTGTCACCATGATAGACGCTATTGGGTTAACTTCCCCATTTGGTTGCAAAGTATATAAGCCCAAGTTCTGTATGTAAACCGATACTTTCGATTCATGCAATATATCTAAAGAGCGAAGAACCTGTAATGTACTTCTTCCTAGCCTTGACAATTCAGATAAAAGTAGGATATTCACAGATTCACGTTTACAGTATTCCAGGCATTCCCCTAAAATCCGTCTTTCCTCAATTCTCTTTGCACCTGAAATATGCTCCTGGAATATATTCACAATTTCTATATCCTGTAAGATAGCATATTTCTTTAAATCCTCTATTTGTCTGCTCGTGTCCTGTCTGTCATTACTTGACGAAACACGAGCGTATATTACGGCTGTTTTCATTTTATTCTTTGATTAAATTGATAACATGAAAGAATGTGTTCAAAGCAACTTTGCAGATTTATTTGAACACATTTCTATTTTGAACACTAACGAGGTTTATTCGCTTCTTCAATATCCCATAAGCCAACTAAAAGAATAAGCAAGATTAACGGAACACAACCTGTTATAAAAGACAATACCACCCAAAAGAGCCAAACAAGTATCTTATAATAAAACATGATTTTTTGTTTTACGTAGTTAATAAAATAGGAGAATACCCATTTCTGAATATTCCCCTGTTTAATCAATCAATAAACCACTTATATTTAGTGTCTCCATGCAAAGCGGCATTTATTCCCGTTGCTATTTCGGTTGCATTTACCGCTCTATCCAAGAATGAATCTATATAACTGCTCTTGTTTGCTCCTGTCAATAGATTATACAATTTCCACATACTTATGTCATTCCCCAAGCTCCCAAAGTTCTTATCATTGATATATGCTTTTGCAACTGTATTTATTTGCGAATCAGTGATGAGCATTTTAGGAATATCTTTCTGATAACCTTGTGGCAATGATTGATAAAGTCTCATTCTACCAAGTAATTGGCAAAATTGATGTTCTGTGAGATATGAGTTACTAAGTGTTCGCATTAAGTGTAGATGTTTTGCAGGTTGGTAACTCTGAAACATTTCCAATACAGCCCGATATAAATCTTTGGTATTAGTAACTTCCAAGCAACTAAGAAAACCGTCTGTTGATACACACAAGTTTGTACAAACTTTACAAGTAAAGCCAATAAATACCTTAAACCTTTCTGCTCCTTTCTTTGAATACAGATTTGTGTGATTATAAGCTCTCACACCACCAATAGTAAGAGTTAGCTTATTTCCGTTCACCGTTTCGTAAATCGTAGGAATCTGAATAATAAAAGCACATCTTTCGTAGTAGATAGTCTTATCACTTTCAAGAAGTTGATTTGCAGGTTTGTGTATTGCTTCGGGTATTCTCCCCTTGATAATGTGACTTACACGAATATCGGGCTTATCAATGCTTTCACCACTGAAAAACGTATTTGCAGCGTCATAAACAGTATCAATAAATGCAGGATGAGGAATTGTAAGCTCATTATCTTTGGCGAATACGGGTGTAATACAATCTTCTTTTAAATGTTGCATTGTTACCTCTAGCGTATTAGCTTCCAAGAAATGAGGATTCTCTTTTTTAACTTTTGGTTGTTCTTCGATTATTACCGCTTCTTCTGCATACTCACCAAAGTTACTTTCTCTTCTTACCTGTGGCACATTGCCAATAATTTGTAGATTTCTCATAACGAATAAAATTTTAAATGATTTATAAATTGATTACGTGGATTGAAATATATTTCGTTTTCTATCCAACTACCCTCGGGGGACGTTAGAACTACTCTACTCATTCGTACGTAACTTTCAATTCAGTAAATCATAGGAGAAATAAGCTGATATATATTTAAGCTCCTATTTTTATAGGTAGGGGGGATTATATATAAGTACCTATACTTTATTGCGTGCCTATGTATTACTATGCACTATAATAGAAAGGAGAGTATTATACTACTATATAAAGATACACTAAGTAGTAATATCAAAGAATGAGCATTGTTTATTTTTTTACCTTGTTTATTATGAGTAACTTTGAGTATTCTTAAAAATCAAGAACTACCTGTTTGACAATGATTCAACTCCTTGAATTATATGTAAATCAAACAGGTCATAGTTGCATTTTCCCACACTTCCATTGGGAAAATTAACTCCCATATTTAAAATTGCGAACTGCTATATCCCTTGTATTAGACAGGAATTTAGAAGTTCCACAAAAAAAGCCGCAGTTGAGCACATTTGTAAGTGTACTCGCTTGCGGCTATTTTTGTTTTTAGTTGGGAGTAGACTAATTTATTCGTCAAAGTCTCTATAATGAGCTTATTTGACCTTAGTAAGCATCTTTTCCTATACTTCATTTATCGAGTTTTCTAATAAACTAGGTTCAATCGTCACAATCCCAAACTGCTGATTTTTGTAACTTTTCGGGATAAATACTTCTAGCTGCTATAAACGGATATTCACTTTCATTGTTTATACACATCTCTACTATTTGTGGCTTTCTTGTTTTTGTATTTATGTTTAAAAATACTTTTTTAAAATACTCCCAATGTGGTTCTTCTGGAAGTGTTGGAAATCTCATGGGTAAAAGAATAGCGTTTATATAAGCTTCAAACATTAAAGGGGGATATTCTTTACATCTTACTGCTTTTGCATTATATATATTCCACCTGTCAAATATATAAGGAGCACACATTAGAAGCCCGTCACATTCCATTGGATTACCTTTGCTACTAAATTCATATCTATTCGGTGGTACTACTTCTTTTTCTAAACAATACTTATATATACTATTATATACCCTATCTTCTAATGTACCATTGAGATTAAGTAGAAAGGAATCTTCTAAAATGATATACCCACGTGGTATAGCTCTTATTAATCCTAAATTCTCACACCTACTCAATAAACTTTTAACTTTCTCCCTGCACATCTTTAACTCTTCTGCTATGGACTTTATATTTGCTTTCTCCTTTCTGCAAATAGGAGTATAAATCTTAGTAGTACCTATGTCACATAAACAAGCAAGACGAATTAAAAAGCCTTTTATCTCGTTCTCAATATCTGTCCTGTATATAAACTGTGGATTTAAAAAGTAGAATCTTTGTGGTTCATGGAAATAGTATAAATTCTTTTTCCGTTTATCTCCCTCATAAGGTACACCAAGAGCTTTATCAATTTCTTTTTTATCCTCTTCATTATTGGGATTCAAAGTTTTTATGGATAATATTGATTTATATTCTTTCAATTTGCCAATATAGCCCTCAACTGTACTTTCAGATAAATTTAGTTCTTCTTGCATCTTTTTCTCGCCAATAGCGGAAGCACATTCTTTATTGCATTTAGTCCGTATATAATAAAGTAATAATGCTTCCATATTGGCACTTTTACTTTGAGGAATACGTATCAGGTCTTTGTTTACCGTTATATATTTCATCAGTAGCTATGAAGTCGTGGTTATCAATCAAAACAATCTCCTGTTTTTCTTTTTCTATCTTCCTGTATCGTGAAGTACCAAAAAATATCTTAGCTTCTTTTCTATTCTTAAAAATTATTCCTGTTGGTTTGTGTAGTATCATATATAAAATACGAAAAACGGGGTGTACCCCTATGGATATTAGTATATTTTGTATTAGTATATTATCCTTGAGTATCTGACACTTTGAAAAACGAGAATCTGACACTTTATAAAAATCTTGTTTAGTTTGCAACCGTACTAGGAAGTATATCGTATTGGCAACGGGATTACTTTGGTCATTAAAATAGATACCTCTTTTTCTTACTAATTTTCTGTACTTGTGATTGCCAAAGAATATTTTGGTTTCTTTTTGTGTTGTAGAGTTTAATTTTGCAGATAGATTCCTAATCCCTGTTTTCCCTAATCAAATAATTGTTTAGAGGTAAAATATTTACACGGATATTTGCCGTTGTATAGTCTGATGTTCTTGCAAACAATTATATGTAATCCAATCTTTTATATTGTTTTTGATATGCACATTCGTAAAACTCTGTAATTCATTAATAAGGCTTGATACTTTATTCTTGGGTGGTTCTAGCAACTGAATCATCTTATTAGTATTCTTACCTATATTGACCTGCTTTGGCTTGCAACGTCTTATGAAGTCAACCATTTCATCCAAATCAAAATCCATAATTGGCTCAACTGTTACATAGGTATCTATGTCTAAATCTGCTATATCTTCCATAGCTTTTACTCTATCTTCGATTTTTGGAGAACATTGCATCACATCTTTATAAAATCTATTTGTTTCAATTGTAGTACAAACAGTTGAATATTTAAACACTGGATGTTTAATAAATTCCAATATCCTCTTTGGATTTTTAGATTGGAATAAGTATCTATTGCTAAAGAATAGTGTATTACATGCAGCATTACAATAATCCAATGTCTTGACTATCCAGCTATTCGGAATGTCATTGGCAAACAAGTCTATGCCACTCCCCACAAATATGAAATTGTTACTTCCTAAATCTGTTCTAAATTCATTATAATCCAATCTAGGTTCATTAGCAAATTCATTGTGCCTTATATCCTTTTTCATATAACAATATCTACAATTATGGAAACAGTCGCCTTTTACTGTATTCCATGTGTGCGTTACAAATTCATACATTTCTCCACCAGCTTTATTTAAGCCCATAATTATTGCTGTTTATATTCTAAGTTAAAATCTGTATGTCTTGAAAATCTGTACTTGTGGTGCATAATATATAGTATATACCTTCTTCTTTATCTGTTTTCTAGTCTTAATGTAGCCGTTCAAACTAGCCCACATACCGATGTGTACCTTGTTATCTGAAACTCCATGTAACAATGCTTTTTTTCTGATTTCTTCATAGGTGAATGTTTGCATAGTAGTGTTTTAAATAAAAAATGGTGATAAAATAGTGTATCTTTTGTGCCTGTGCTATCTTATATACTATTTGTAATATATTGATACAAAGGTACTAAGTTTTTAGGGAGTGACCTAATACTAGTACCACAAACTGAAAAAAACGACTAGAAGCATTAATAAAGTGTGATTACTGAATATCAAACCGATAAAAAGTATGTACATTAAAAGATTGTTACTTTTTGCTTCTCCTATTGATTGTTCTCTTTGTGTAGTCTGGTTTCCACTCTCTAAGGACTTCTGTTTTATTGTATTTTTCTAGTAAATCCCACACTTCTTGAAAACTATAGTCACCACATACATCATTATCAAACATATCATTATTTCCAGCAGTTATAGAAAAATCAGGCAATATATCCCTTACAGAAGAATAGAGCTTGTTTATCAACAATTTATCTTTCTTATTAAAAGTAATAGTTTCGTCACTGGCAAAAGCGTATTCTATTCTAAACTTGGGTTTGTTCACATTATAAAGAACATTATATTCAAGCCCACTGGCAAATAATACAGTGAATACCTTTTGATTCGTTTTTACGGAATAAATCTTGATAGCTTCAATTACTTTATGAAGTATGTCATATTTTTCCGATTCATCCGTAATATCTATGTCTTTAATTTCCTCAATGGCTTTTATCCTTCTTTGAATTGCCTGTTTTTTACTTTCAATAATGTCTATTTCTTTTTGATAATCATTAGCTTCCGTACTCATTTTGTTAAAATCCTCCATTTTGCTAGTAAACACTGTAGGGTTAGTGTCTCTAATTAAAAGAAGGGTATCAAATAGCTTAGCTGCATCTTTATTGATTTTATCTCTTTGCATCTCAAAATTGTTTTTCGACTCTGACAATTTAGATAGTTGTTCTTGATAGGGTTCAATCCGTTCTTGTGCCTTGCTAGATGCAATAGTACTCTTAAATAGTCTCTCAACTAAATTCCAAATTATAGGTTCAATATTGGTTGCACTAATACCTGCACTATGACAATCTGCAACATAATTAGCTCTAATGTTATCAAACCTCGTTTGGCAGGCATATATACTTCTACCACTGTTGCATATATACCTTCTACCACAATCTGTACAAAATATCAATGCTCTTAACAATGGTTTATTAACCATTTCAGACTTACTTCTATTCCTTCTTTCAGTCAATTCCTTTTCAGATTGTTCAAATACTTCTTCACTTACTATTGGTGGTGCTGAAACTAACTCAACAACTTTTTTATTTCTAATAGTCATTGTATATTTCGGCACTCCTTTATATACAGGATTATGCAATATATCTCTTACTGTTGCTAAACTCCAATTAGGATTGCCTTTTTTTGTTTTTATACCCTCACTAGTTAAAATTTTACTAATCCTATTGGTTGATACTCCGTCTATAGATAATTGATACATCCTTCTAACAACTTCTGCTTCATCTTCATTTATTGTTAATTGCTTTGTTGTCAAATTATAATTATAGCCATAGGGGGCTATAGGAGTATAACTATGCCCTTCTTTTAGAATATATCTTCTTTTACTGGAAATTGTTCGTTCTTTCAAGGTCTCTATTTCTTGCTCTGCTATCATTGATATTACTCCAATGGTAAACATTGCGTTCTTGTTTTCCGTGCCGTCATCATTCAAAGTATAGAGACCTTCTTTTTTAGTAAAGATACAGATTCCCTTATTAGCGAAATTCTTTACCGTTTGCTGAATGAAGATAGACCTTCGAGAAAGCCTAGATAATTCCCACACTAAAATAATATCAATATCATTTTTAGTTAATTTCTCTAGTTTCTTAAATTCTGTTCTATCATCTTTAAAACCAGAAACTTTCTCTTCAAAAATATATTTTACCTCAATATTATTACGGGCAGCATAATCCTTCAATTCATCCGTTTGCTTACCATAATCTTGTATTTCTGTAGATACTCTACTGTAAATTGCACCTCTCATAAATCTTGGCTATTTTAATATAGTACAAAGATAATAAATGGTAGTATTATGTGCAAATGTTTTTTATCCATTCCCCTCCAATGGGCAACCATATTCAAAAACCACCGACGGAACAACGGCGCCCAATGTGGATTATCACAGGGAACACGGTTGGCCAGTTCCAAAATCCGGTCTTTACCATCCCAGTGAGGCAGATGATACAAAAAATCCTCCACAGGCTGATAAACAGGCACATGATCAGAATCCAAATAGCGGATTACGTCCCTATCCCACATTTTCACCCCTTCATACATCGCATTCATCGTGATACTCGCCAGCACCCGCTTGTCTACCGGACGAAAATAGAAATTAAAACTATTCCGTTCGCGATATTCCACTTCCGTGGTCAGCGTATTGTATCGAAATTCATAACGGCGCTTCATAAATTCGTCCATCTGCATGGCGAAAAGCTGTTCGGCCGTCAGACTGCTCTTCTTGCCGAATCCCTTGGCGGAACGGTAGACACTTTTCACAGTTTCGCGAATCAGTAACTCGTCCGAAGGGAGCCGGTAGTGCGCCTTTGTCCACCGCACAGTATCTTCTTCGGGGATACCTGCCCGAAAGCAATGCTCCGCCAAACACACTAGTAGCGGTTGCAGATCGTCTCCTTCCCGGTATCCGTCCAGTTCTTCGAGCGCCCTGTTGAATGCAGCGGAGAAAAGCACCGACAATGCTTCATAATTTTCATATCCGGGCGCCATTCGCTGCAAAGGAGAATCAGTTTCCCGCGTTCGTTTGATAAAAGTCGTTTCGGACGGAAGACTGACGGGCTGCTTCATATAAATGGGCATTGCTTTCGGATTGAAATAAAGTTCAGGATCATACGTCAGCCTGCAATATTGTTCGAGCGACGGTTCTTTCAGTTCGATATCAAAAGGCAGTTGTGGCTGATAATATTTCACAGCCGTCTGATAAGCATGCGCGTGAAAAAGTTCCGCTTGCTCGCGTAAAGTCGGCAAGCGGTCGTCCGGATAGGTGAACCGCACCCATATCTTTACTGATTTGCCGGAAGATCCGGTAAAAGCAAGGTATGTTTGCGGAAGCTCTTTGACCAGTTCTTTTATTTCGTCAGCTTCCGCCCTCCCCGAAAGGTTATTGACTTCCATCATCACTATGCCGTTATATTCATTCAGGGTCATTACCCCTTCTTTACGGACAAAAGCTGCGGCAGGCATCACTTTGGGAACTTTACGCACCTCTTCAATCGAATTTCCCGGAAGAGTATACCGCAAGACTTCCCTCATCTTTGAGACGGGCTGCGCCTTGACTTCCGTTTTCATCTGCTCCAAAAGGAGCTCCATTTTCAACGTCCGTAAGGTTTTTACCTTGCCATCGTCTCTGACTAATGTTATTCTCATCTTTTTTTATTATTATTTCCAGTAAAAGGAAAGCTGCACTACAGCCATACAAAGATACAACATGCTCTTCGCCCAAACAAATTTCACTGCTTTTATTTGCTACGCCACACGACTTTATTTTATAGAAATAATGCTTACTAAATTTGCGAATAAAGGCAGGATAATGTATCTTTGCAGGCAGTAAGACTTCAGCCCGCATAAGTGTGCCGTACAGCCCACCTATGCGGGCTGTATAGTTTACATTCGTGGGCTGTAGAGCCCACAAATGTGTGCCCAAGAAAAGCCACTGATTCCAGTTGATTATCCAGGTTGCAATTGTAGGTTATCTTACTGCAAGACAATCATTAAAATGCCTATTAAAAGGCGTTTTAGCCACATTAACCCATAATAGAAAAGACATGTACGCAAAGTATGATTTTCGCAAAAAGCCGTCTTCGAAAGAAGACGAAGACGAACAGCCGTTGTATCCCCGCATCGTATCGAACGGAACCATCGACTTTCAACAAATTGTAAAAGAGATCGCTCAAGCTTCCAGCTTTACGCCGGCAGATATTGAAGGAGTTCAACTGGCTATTGAAAATAAAATATCCGAATATTTAGTCAGCGGACATCACGTTCAGTTGGGAAACCTTGGATATTTTTCAGCCAAGCTGAAAGCACGTCCGGTGATGGATGCCAAAGAGATACATGCACAGTCCATTTATTTCGATAATGTAAATTTTCGTCCATCATCTTCTTTCCGAAAGAAGGTTCGCGGATTTGTGGAAAAAGCGAAGTCGGGATTTGCACATTCCGCCGAAGTTCCGGTGGAAGAACGTCGCCGCAGGTTGGAGAAGTTTCTGGATGAACGACCGATGATACGACGCAAAGAGTATACGCAACTGACGGGACTACTAAAGAACAAAGCGCTGAATGAATTGAACGGATGGGTAAAGGAAGGAGTACTTGACACCATTGGAAGCGGCAGTCATAAAATTTATGTGCGAGTTAATACCATGAAAGATTAAACAGTAAAAACAGTGGAATAAGAATGATAGATACCCATATTTCATGAAGAAAGTATGATAGATACAAAATTTCAGAGACATCTATCATTCTTATTCATCAGATTATAACTATATTAGCAAAAAGAATGAGAGTTATGATAGTTATTTTCTACTCTAAGAACAATCAGTTAATAACAAAACAATGAAAGATAAAACACAAAAAAGCTTCAGGGGAATAGCCCGGACATTACTTCTTGTTTTCTGTTATGCCTTTGGTAGTCATACTTTTGCATTGGCTTTAGAGCACGAACAAACAGTAGAAACTTATAAAGTAACAGATGTCCCCAATCCGCGTAATGAAAGCTCTTCCAATTGGGTTAGCAATCCGAATCAGATATTGGATGAAAGTTATGTGTGGGAGATAAATAATATGTTGTCACAGTTAGAAGATTCATTGAGTATTGAAGTGGCGATTGTTGCGCTCTCTTCTATCGGAGAAGATATTCCGGCAGAGTTTGCCCACAAGCTTTTTGAGCACTGGGGCATCGGAAAGAAAGCGGACGACAACGGATTACTGATTCTTTTAGTACTCGATCAACGTAAAGTCACTTTCGCAACCGGATACGGTTTAGAAGGAGTACTTCCCGACGCTTTATGCTTTCGCATTCAACAGAATGAAATGGTTCCGTGGTTTAGAAAAAACGACTTTGACAGAGGAATGACAGAGGGAGTCCGGGCTGTAACATTGGTGCTTTATGGAAGCGACTATGAACCAGTTTCTCAAAGCACTTCTGATAATTACTGGAAAAGTGCCAGCAATACGTTGTGGAATTTTCTGGCAAATCAGTCGCCTATGCTTTGGATATTCTTGATACTGGTAAATGTTCTCACTTATCGCATGAAGGTAAATAAAGCTCGCCCCAAAGACGGTTCAGCATTAGCAGCAATCAAAGTCCTGACACTTTACAGCCCACTTGGATGTCTTGTGTTGTTTTTTCCGGTCTGGCCTGCACTTATTGCGGCATCCTTATGGTATAAGTTCTACCAAAAACAACGTGTTATTTTGCAGAGTAAGACCTGCGACTCTTGCAAAGCTGTGGCTTTACAACTTTTATCCAATGAGCTTGCAACCCCTTTATTATCTGCTTCCGAACAAATGGAACACAAACTAGGTTCTGCCATCCACCGTATTTATCAATGTACTTCCTGCGGCTGGATATTGCGGTATAAATCTGTCGTCGGAAGCGAATATAAGATGTGTAATCAATGCCATACCATTGCTTCCAAGCGTATCAGTCCGTGGAAAACAGTTAAAGAAGCCACATATTCCGATGCCGGATTGGAGGTTGCCGACTATCTTTGCCTAATGTGCGGAGATAAAAAGCAGGCAACACAGAAGATTCCCCGCAAGACACCCCCAAATAGTGACAGTCCTAGTAATAGTCACAGTAGCAGTAGCAGCAGTAGTAGTAGCGGCAGCAGTAGCAGTAGCGGCAGTTTTGGTGGTGGACGTAGCGGTGGCGGTGGAGCGTCAAGTAGTTTTTAAGATCGGCTATTCATTTGAAGAAGTCGACTAACCAAACAAAGACGTGGAAACACATCTCACCTGAATATTTTCATAGAAAAATGGTTATCCACTCCTTTATTCTAACTATTTTTGCATAGATAACCGAACATAAAAAAGTGAAATGAATATTGAAGAATTTAGAGAATACTGCCTGTCTTTTAAGGGAGTCCATGAAAAGATGCCGTTTCCCAATGTGCCCGACAAATATAGCCGTGACGTTCTATGCTTTTATGTAGCGGACAAATGGTTCTGTTTCGTTAACATTGAGATTTTCGATTTTTGTTGTATCAAATGCAACCCTGACGAATCCGGAGAACTGCAGACTGAATATACCGGCATAAGACCAGGATGGCACATGAACAAGAAATATTGGATCAGTGTTTATTTCAACCAAGATGTACCTGATGAGAAAATCAAAGAGCTTGTAAGCAACTCCTACGATATTGTAGTTAAAAGTTTGACAAAGAAAGAACGGGAAATGCTATAAATAAAGGGAGGATTCAAAAACCTCCCAAATGTAAATCTTGTATTTTGTTTTCTTTCCAAAAAACAGTGAAATTATAATTTACACCACTATTCCTGTAAAACACAATCTCCCAACTATCACTATATAGTACAGCCGGCACGATCGTATAGGGATAAAAATCATCCTGCCAGGATCCGTATATTTTTTCTTTATGTTTCTGCTGGCTTTTGCTGGACAGCATGCTATCTAGTTGTTCTGCCATAGGTACCCAGTTCTGCAATAGCACCTGTAATTCCAATAATTGCCTGGAGAACGGAGCAGAAGCGTCCCCTTCTATCAATACAAGAGTTTCTACCGAGTAAAAAGGCAATTGCACTGCACCACTCCAAAGGTAACATTTATCTCGCCACCAATCACAAACCTTACAGGTAAAGATGCCCAAACCTTCCACTTTATACTCTCTCTTAGTTCCAAACAACTCGTTCATCAGTGTCTTGAATACTTTCATTACTTTTCCCATCGTTTTCTTTTTTTTAGTATGCACTAACAATGTTACTATGATTTCTGGAATCTTACCGCTTGCTATGTGGGTGTGTTTGTGTGCATATTGTTCAATTTTAAGTTTTTATTCTTCGTAATAAGTAAAGATACGCTCGACATAAGGTTTTAATATACGACCGAGCCCCGTACCAAAATCAACATAATCTTTAAAATTCTTTGTTTCAATCCAGTTACCATTCGCATCACAGCCGTAGTCTTGGAAGTCTTTGTAGAGTATTTCAAATCCTGGCCGCTCGTCAATCGGCCGTCCTTGTTCATCGTATTTCTCTTGCACGATACTATTACGAACAACGGTTTTCAGTTTACCGTTCGGATAATATTCACGTTTACACCAGGACTCTAACTCTTTATTACCTTCATCGTCAATCCTATATTTTTTCACAACGCGGTTACTGTCACTGTATTCATAGATGAAATGCGTTTCCGACCTATCACGACTCAACAAATCATACACTTGGGTCTGCGCCAACAAGCCATTTGTATCATACTCATAGACTGTTTTTCCCGATAATTCCCCTATATTATAATATTCCCTCTTCTCTACCAACAAATCATGTTCGTTATAATCATATTCGGTCATAGCCGGTTTGTCAATCGTGCCGTCAATCTGTTTGGTTCGGATAAGATTTCCCCTGTCGTCATAAGTATTTATCTCCCCATGGGAATCACTATACACAATTTCCAGTAGTTTCCCGTCAGTATTATACTTACTGACAATCGTACTGTTAGTTTTCGGAAAGCTAAGTGTAGATGTATGTCCCCAAGTCTCATAGGTATAATCGGTCTTTCGGATAATATTTTCTTGTTTATCGTACTCGTTGCATTGAGCAAGATTGCCGTCGATATTGAAATGAAAATGGTAGTGATGTATTCCGTCCTCTTCCCATTTCTCGCCTTTTTTGAATTTCGTCGAAAAGAAAGACGATGTATTTTCCGGACGATAATAATAGATATCCAACGTTTTGACTTTTCCGTTCAACCCCATCCTGCTTTTGTCGTTATTGACAGAATCTATTGTCGGGGGAATGTATTTCAAAGGAGATTGTCGGCAACCTGCAAATATCGATATAATCAAACTTCCTAAAATAACAAGGACTACAACGGCTTTATTTTTCATGTTTTCTTTGTGTGTTACAATGTTTCGACGCAAAGATAACAAAAAAGAACCAGTTCTAAAATATAACTGACGTAAAAGATTACTTTCGTGTTATTATAATATCATCAAAGCAGAGTTCCAATGACTGATTATCGGGTTTATACTCTGTCCAATCTTTCGGATCGCCCCTTTCGTTGTCTATCATTAAATGATAATAAGAGAAGCCAGAGCGTGGATCAGGCAATCTATGAATCTTATAGCTCCCTACAGTTGCCAACTCATTATCTTCAACGACTTTCAGCCAGCCTAAAGCCTTGTCTAACTGTTGAAGATGAGATAACTTATCCTGCTCGCCTTGTTTTAAAGCGTCAACTGTTTTTGTTCTTTCGTTTTGTAATAACTCTATTATATCTTTCATGCTTTCCACTCGGTTAGTATTGAATTAAAATCTTCAAGCATCAAGTCGAAGTCATAATCCAGCTTCTTCTTTTTTAGCTTGTCAGTTACGTGGTTTAAAGCAAACAGAATATATTCACTTAGCTTTAACCTCTGTTCGGAATGACTTAATTCGCTGAATTCTTTTTCAAGGTTTAGTCCGATTCTAATTTTCCCGGTATCTGCCCTGAATGGTCCAAATTCAAAACGATTGCGAAGGATATATCCGTTCTTCTCTATTTCTTGCCTGGTAAACATAGTGAGCAGTGTCCGATAGAAATCTTTTTGTTTCAATTTCAACTTTTCATCGGCTATGATATAGTTTGTTTTACAATGGTCGTGGTCATAATAACTATACGAACAATTAATTATAATTCGATTAATAGCACGTCCGTATATTTCGGGGCGCATCCTTCTATCCAACTCCGGTTTCAGTTCTTTGTCAACGCTCTCGATTACTACCTTGGAGTTTTCATAGCAGTTACCAATTGTCCGCTTTATCCAAACCGGATTTTTAGGAATCCAGTTTCTCTGGCTTTCAAGCCTTATATCCTGTATATCTTCCTTTATCTCATATTCCCAAAATACGGATTGCTTTTGATTCGGGTCGTCAGGACTGAAACAATAACTTGTCCTTCCCTGCTCCATAGTAAAACCGTTGACTCTTTTCGACCAAATGGCATCGACAAAACGAGTTTCTCCAAATTTATTTTGAAAACAAGTCGCGGGATTTCCATTAAAGAATTGTCCTCTCAATGCTTCGACGGGTTCGTGATTTCCCCAGCCGATAATAGCCAGACTCTCGCAAAGGCGAACGGCTTTATTCCATTCTCCGGCATTTTTATAATCCGCATATTTCAGAAACTCGGCAAACAAGCGTTCGCGCAACTGTTCTATTTCTGATTGAGACTGCAAAAATTCTTCCAGTTCTTTTAAGTCTTCTATTTCAAATATCTTTTGCTCCACCACATTTGCCCTTAATTTCAATCTCAGTTTTTTAGTATTATGCAGAAATCTCAGCCTCTTTCTTTCTCTTTTTCCACAACTGCCACGAATTGATAATATTCTGCCACAACACATACGAACCGGGAGCCACAGAAGACAATGGATTCAAATAAGTATGTGCCATCCAAATAGCCAGAATTGTATTCTTTTGTCCCAACGCCTGCCCGCCACTGATACGGTCATTATAAATTGAGCCGATTGTCTTCCCCAAAAAGAACTGCAAACAGCAGGCAATCAGCGCTCCGACAGCAATCATGATTTCCGTAAAACCATCCGCTGGGTCATTGAGCAAGGAATACAATGTCTGCGCTGTTACGATAGCTAAAGACACAGCCCACAAATAAAAAGCAAGTTCATGATAGCCCAATAACTTCTGATGCACTTTTGGCAAACACTTACTCAACAACCAGGCCACCAAAAAAGGACAAATCAACAACGGAAATACCTTACCTAAAATAACAAGAAACGCCTCCCAAAAAGTGACATCAGGATGCACCTCCACCAAAGGAAAAAGAATAGGCACAGCAATAGCCGCACCGATATTTGCTATCAATGTATAAGTAGTCAGACTGGCTGCACTCCCACCCAACTTGGAAGTAATCACCGCAGCAGCCGTTGCCGTAGGACAAATAACACAAACCATCACTCCCTCTGCTACTATTTTATCAAAGCGATAAAGCAACAAATAAGCAGCCAACGCTCCGCCAATCTGAATCAATAACAACCACATATGGAGAGGTTTAGGCTTCAAATCACGAGGAGATACCTTACAGAAGGTCAATAGCAACATCGTAAAAATAAGATAGGGAGTCAGAAAAGAAAGGCTGATAAACAGCGGATAACCTATAGCACCTACCAGCATAGCAATAGGTAACGTCCAATTCTTCAAAAACTTAAGCATCGTCGTACATTTTAACTTCGAAGCACAAAGTAACGGAGATTTCAGGAAAAAAGCTACCATTAAACCGAAAAAAACACAAAACTTAATGGCAAATAATGAGTTTTCTACAAATTTCTACTACATTTGCACCGTATTATAGATATGAAACTGAATAGACCGTACATATTATACATATTCATTTGCCTCTGGCTACTTTTTCTACCCTCATGTACTAACCACTTATGGGGGAAGGATTTTGTAGTAGTTATCGACGCAGGACATGGCGGACATGATCCGGGCGCCATCGGCAAAATCTCGAAAGAGAAAAATATCAATCTGAACGTCGCCCTGAAAGTGGGAAATCTGATTAAAAGGAATTGCGACGACGTCAAAGTGATTTACACTCGTAGCAAAGATGTATTCATCCCTTTAGACCGACGCGCAGAAATTGCGAACAACGCGAAGGCTGACCTCTTTATTTCCATTCACACCAACGCACTGGCTAACAACCGTACCGCAAAAGGTGCTTCAACCTGGACACTGGGTTTGGCCAAATCAGACGCTAATCTGGAAGTTGCCAAGCGAGAGAACTCCGTAATCCTCTACGAAAGTGACTACAAAACAAGATATGCCGGTTTCAACCCGAACTCTGCCGAGTCATATATTATATTTGAATTCATGCAAGATAAATACATGGAGCAGAGTGTACACCTGGCTTCGCTGATGCAGAAACAATTTCGCCAAACTTGTAGAAGAGCAGACCGTGGAGTGCATCAAGCCGGATTCCTTGTCTTAAAAGCGAGTGCCATGCCGAGCATTCTGATAGAACTAGGATTTATCTCTACGCCCGAAGAGGAGCGCTATCTGAATTCCGAAGAAGGGGCCGGCACCATGGCAAAAGGCATCTACCGTGCTTTCTTAAATTATAAGAGAGAACATGAACTGCGCCTAACGGGAGTCAGCAGAACGATCGTCCCAACCGAACAGGAAGAAGACAATGCCCCGGCAATTGCCCAAAAGGATACCGAAAGCGTGAACACAGCTCTCCAACAGGAAAAGCTATTGGCCGAAGCAAAAACAAAACCTGCCGCGACAGCAAAAACAGCACCGAAACGCCCAATTGTAGTAGAGAGTACAACCAATGACAGTGAAATTACGTTTAAGATACAGATACTTACTTCTTCCAAACCTCTCGCCAAAAACGACAAACGGCTGAAAGGACTGAAAGAGGTAGATTATTATAAGGAAGGGGGAATATACAAATATACGTATGGAGCCTCCGCCGATTATAACAAGGTGTTGCGTACGAAGCGCACCATTACGGCACAATTCAAAGACGCCTTTATCATCGCTTTCCGGAACGGCGAGAAAATGAACGTCAATGAAGCGATTGCCGAATTCAAGAAAAGAAGAAATAAATAAAAAGATAAAATGAAGTACATTACAAAAGAAGTCAGAATAGGTATTGCAGGTATCGTTGCACTATGTGTGCTTATATACGGAATTAACTGGCTGAAAGGTATACACATGTTTCAACCTTCCAGCTATTTCTATGCCAAATTTGAAAACGTAAACGGACTCACCAAATCAAGCCCGGTATTTGCCGACGGTGTTCGTGTAGGTATCGTGCGTGACATCTATTATGATTATGCCAAACCCGGAAATGTAATTGTCGAAGTGGAACTGGACACGGAACTGCGGATTCCCAAAGGAAGTAGCGCCGAGCTTGTATCCGAACTTATGGGAGGCGTACGCATGAATATTCTTCTGGCAAACAACCCGCGCGAAAAATATGCCGTAGGAGATACGATCCCCGGCACACTGAACAACGGAATGATGGAAAGCGCGGCGAAACTGATCCCCAAGGTAGAAGAAATGCTTCCGAAACTGGATTCTATCCTCATCTCTCTGAACAATATATTAGGAGACAAGAGCATCCCTGCCACCCTGCACTCGATAGAGAAGACAACCGCCAACCTGGCAGTAGTCAGTTCGCAGGTAAAAGGGCTGATGAGTAATGACATACCTCAACTCACCAGTAAACTGAACACCATCGGAGACAACTTCGTTGTCATCAGCGGAAATTTGAAAGAAGTAGACTATGCAGCCACTTTCAAAAAAATAGACGAAACGCTGGCTAACGTAAAAATACTTACAGAAAAATTAAACAGCAAAGATAACACTATCGGACTGCTCTTCAACGACCCGACTTTATATAATAATCTGAATGCAACAACTGAAAATGCAGCCAGCTTATTAGAAGACCTGAAAGAGCATCCGAAACGGTACGTTCACTTCTCATTATTCGGCAAGAAAGACAAGTAGCAAATTATCGTTATATAGATTTTATCTAAATAACGAAGGGCTTTCAAAAGAAAGTAGATTGCTCTTCAAATGTCTATCTACAAACCGAAATAATATTCCCGTACAAACGTACAAAAGTGAGAAAAAAGGCTAAAATTATATATATAAGACATTAACATACAGATACTTATAAAACTGCAAGAGAGGGTAAACAGAGTGTGTCCGACAACAAACGCATAAGTCATTGAAAGTAAACACATTATTGTTAGCATGAAAAAAACAAGAAATAATAGATTTGTTTTTTCCGAATAAGATTCCCAATTTTGCAAACGTAGAAGTTTTGCT
Organism: Bacteroides sp. D22; assembly: GCF_000163675.1. Lineage (NCBI taxonomy): Bacteria > Pseudomonadati > Bacteroidota > Bacteroidia > Bacteroidales > Bacteroidaceae > Bacteroides > Bacteroides sp. D22. The sequence continues at coordinate 358,515 of NZ_GG774795.1, forward strand.
TAATTAATAAATGTATTAAAAGTTACTATGATTGAATCAAATCATGTCGTACTTTGGAACCGCTGTCTCGACGTTATTAAAGACAATGTTCCCGAGACGACATATAATACTTGGTTTGCCCCTATTGTTCCGTTGAAATATGAGGACAAAACGTTGATCTTACAGATCCCGAGCCAGTTTTTCTATGAAATACTGGAAGAGAGATTCGTAGATCTTATACGTAAGACATTATATAAGGTCATTGGCGAAGGAACCAAGTTGATGTACAATGTCATGGTGGACAAGACTTCGATTCCGAATCAAACCGTGAATCTCGAAGCAAGCAATCGTTCTACGGCTGTTACTCCCAAAAGCATAATCGGAGGAAACAAAGCTCCCAGCTTCCTACAGGCTCCTGCCGTTCAGGATTTGGACCCGCATTTGAATCCCAATTATAATTTTGAGAACTTCATTGAAGGATACAGCAATAAACTTTCAAGAAGTGTGGCGGAAGCCGTAGCGCAAAAACCGGGAGGGACTGCTTTCAACCCGTTATTCCTTTATGGAGCATCCGGAGTAGGAAAGACGCACCTGGCAAACGCAATAGGCACGAAAATCAAAGAAATTTATCCAGAGAAAAGAGTATTGTACGTTTCGGCACATTTGTTCCAGGTACAATATACGGATTCTGTACGCAATAACACGACCAACGACTTTATTAACTTTTACCAGACGATCGATGTATTAATCATTGATGATATTCAAGAGTTTGCCGGTGTCACCAAGACGCAGAACAACTTCTTCCATATCTTCAATCATTTACACCAGAACGGCAAACAGCTCATATTAACTTCAGACCGTGCTCCTGTATTGTTGCAAGGTATTGAAGAACGCCTCCTGACCCGTTTCAAATGGGGTATGGTAGCCGAGCTTGAAAAGCCGACGGTAGAACTTCGCAAAAACATTCTACGCAACAAGATACACCGCGACGGATTACAATTCCCGCCGGAAGTGATTGATTATATTGCCGAAAATGTGAATGAAAGTGTACGCGATCTGGAAGGTATCGTCATTGCTATCATGGCTCGTTCCACTATTTTCAACAAAGAAATAGATTTGGATTTGGCACAACACATTGTACATGGCGTGGTTCATAACGAAACAAAAGCGGTTACCATCGATGATATCCTCAAAGTGGTATGCAAACATTTTGATCTGGAACCGTCTGCCATACATACAAAATCCAGAAAAAGGGAAGTCGTTCAAGCACGACAGATCGCCATGTATCTAGCTAAAAACCACACAGACTTTTCAACTTCTAAGATAGGTAAGTTTATCGGTAACAAAGACCATGCAACGGTACTTCACGCCTGCAAAACCGTAAAAGGACAATTGGAGGTGGACAAAAGCTTTAGTGCAGAAGTACAGGAAATAGAATCGTTACTGAAAAAGAGAAACTGAAATTAAGTATTAAGTATTATCCATGCGGACAGGCTTTATTATGCGGTTTCGCACCAGGGTAATACTTAATACTTTATACTTAATACTTATTTCAAGAATCCTTGCTGGCGAAGTACTTTCAATAGATTTTCGGACATAAATTCGTTATCTTTCTTTGTGTAACGCACATCCGTAAAGACTTGAGCCAATGTTTCTTTTTTATTTTCTTCGATAAACTGCTTGTTTTCCGGCAATGATTCTTTGTAGGCATAGAGTTTATCTATTTCTTCCGGTGTATAGTCGTGATATTTTTCATCGTGCACGGCAGCTTCCAAAGGCAAGCGGTCTACTTGTGCGGGAATACCATCCGGATAGCCTACCGTTATTGTGGTGAGAGGGAATACCAGTTCGGGGAGTTGGAGGGTATCAATAATCATTTGAGGATTATAAGTGGTAGTTCCCAAATAACAAATGCCGAGTCCTGCTTCTTCCGCCAGTGTACAAAAAGTCTGTGCAACAAGCAAAGTATCCATAGACGCATTCATAAAAGACATTAAATTATCGTAGCCCGGCACAGCTTTCCGCTGTTCACACCATTTACTGAAACGACGGAAATCAGCACAAAAAGTCAGTACGACCGGAGCATTTTTTACCATCGGCTGATTGAAATGAGCAGGCGAAAGTTTCTCCTTCATTTCCGCATCGCGAGTCACAATCACACTATAAAGTTGCATCCCACCCATCGTAGAAGCACGGAAAGAGGTTTCAAGCAAATCATTTAACAAACTCGGATTTATATCTTTAGGCAGATATTTCCGGATAGTTCTTCTGTTCTTTACGGTTTCAAACATATCTTTTTTTTGCAAAGATATAAAAAGAAAAAAATAATCCACCACACTAGTGGAATAGAATAGTTTTCTTTTTGGAGAACTTTAACCTTTGAACAAAATTCAATTCTAACTGTTTATCAAACACTTAGCATAAACAAATGGAAAACTTGCAACTTGTTAATAAATTAATTCATTTTTATTTTGATAGATGAAAAAACATTCTTAGCTTTGCGCCTACATTTGTTAACGATAAGTAAACTTCTACATATTACTTATTAAAAACGAGATTTAACACAAATTGAATCGTGGAAAAACAGATTTATTCTTACGACGAAGCCTATGAAGAATCTTTACGATATTTTCAAGGCGACGAGCTTGCTGCAAGGGTTTGGGTAAACAAATACGCAGTAAAGGATTCTTTCGGTAATATCTATGAAAAATCCCCGGAAGACATGCATTGGAGAATTGCAAATGAAGTGGCACGCGTAGAATCGAAGTATCCGAATGCGTTGACAGCAAAAGAACTGTATGATTTACTGGATCACTTCAAGTACATCGTCCCCCAAGGTAGCCCGATGACAGGAATCGGTAACGACTACCAGGTTGCTTCACTATCCAACTGCTTCGTTATCGGAGTGGACGGTGCAGCCGACTCTTATGGCGCTATTATCAAAATCGACGAAGAACAGGTACAACTAATGAAAAGACGCGGTGGTGTAGGTCATGACTTATCACACATCCGTCCGAAAGGTTCTCCCGTTAAAAACTCGGCGTTGACTTCTACCGGTCTTGTTCCGTTCATGGAACGATATTCGAATTCCACTCGTGAAGTAGCTCAAGACGGACGTCGCGGTGCATTGATGTTGAGCGTGTCTATCAAGCATCCGGATTCGGAAGCATTCATTGATGCCAAGATGACCGAAGGTAAAGTGACCGGAGCAAACGTTTCTGTCAAGTTGGACGACGCTTTCATGCAGGCTGCCGTAGACGAAAAGCCGTATGTACAGCAATATCCTATCGACTCTGCCCAACCTGCATTCACCAAGGAAATCGACGCTTCTACCTTGTGGAAGAAAATCGTTCACAATGCATGGAAATCGGCAGAACCGGGCGTTTTGTTCTGGGATACGATTATCCGTGAATCTGTGCCTGATTGTTATGCAGACCTGGGTTACAGAACGGTATCTACCAACCCATGCGGAGAAATTCCTCTATGTCCTTACGATTCTTGCCGCTTACTGGCTATCAATCTATATTCTTATGTGGTAAATCCGTTCAAACCGGATGCTTATTTTGATTTCGACCTGTTCCAAAAACACGTGGCTCTCGCTCAACGGATCATGGACGATATTATCGACCTCGAACTAGAGAAGATCGAACGTATCATGACCAAGATTGACGAAGATCCGGAAAACGAAGAAGTAAAACATGCGGAACGTGCACTTTGGGAGAAAATCTACAAGAAGAGCGGACAAGGTCGTCGTACTGGCGTAGGTATCACTGCAGAAGGTGATATGCTTGCTGCTTTAGGATTGCGCTACGGAACGGAAGAAGCAACGGAATTCTCTGAAAAAGTACACAAGACAGTAGCTCTCGGCGCCTATCGTTCTTCAGTGGAAATGGCCAAAGAACGCGGTGCTTTTGAAATATACAATAGCGAACGCGAACAGAACAATCCGTTCATCCAACGCCTGGCAGCAGCTGATCCGAAACTGTATGAGGACATGAAGAAATATGGTCGCCGTAACATTGCCTGCCTGACGATTGCTCCAACCGGAACGACCAGTTTGATGACGCAGACCACTTCGGGTATCGAGCCTGTATTCCTGCCTGTTTACAAACGTAGAAGAAAAGTGAACCCGAACGATACGAACGTGCATGTAGACTTTGTAGACGAAACAGGGGACGCATTTGAAGAATACATCGTATTCCATCATAAATTTGTTACCTGGATGGAAGCTAACGGATACGATCCGGCCAGACGTTACACCCAGGAAGAGATTGACGAACTGGTTGCCAAATCTCCTTATTACAAAGCGACTTCTAACGATGTCGACTGGTTGATGAAGGTGAAGATGCAGGGAAGAATCCAGAAATGGGTAGACCACTCTATCAGCGTAACCATCAATCTGCCGAACGATGTGGACGAGGATTTAGTAAACCGCCTGTATGTAGAGGCATGGAAATCCGGCTGCAAAGGTTGTACCGTATATCGTGACGGTTCACGCTCCGGAGTGCTGATCTCTACGAAATCGGATAAAGACAAGAAAGAAGGACTTCCTCCTTGCAAACCGCCTACGGTTGTAGAGGTACGTCCGAGAATATTGGAAGCAGACGTTGTCCGTTTCCAGAACAACAAGGAAAAATGGGTAGCTTTTGTCGGATTATTGGACGGACACCCTTATGAAATATTCACTGGTTTGCAAGATGACGACGAAGGTATCTTGCTGCCTAAGAGCGTAACTTGCGGACGTATCATCAAAAATGTGGATGAAGACGGTACCAAACGTTACGACTTCCAATTCGAGAACAAACGCGGATATAAGACGACCATTGAAGGATTGTCAGAGAAGTTCAACAAGGAATACTGGAACTATGCAAAATTGATTTCTGGCGTGCTTCGCTACCGGATGCCGATTGAACAGGTTATCAAACTGGTTGGCTCTCTGCAATTGAACAGTGAAAGTATCAACACTTGGAAAAACGGTGTAGAACGTGCATTGAAGAAGTATATTCAGGATGGAACGGAAGCCAAAGGTAAGAAGTGCCCGAACTGTGGCAACGAGACATTGGTTTATCAGGAAGGCTGTCTGATTTGTACTACTTGCGGCGCTTCCAGATGTGGATAATAGTCCTACGTATGTTAATTAATATATAAACAAAAGATTAAAAGGAGTCCGGTGCGGCTCCTTTTATTTTTTATTCAAAAAAATGTCTTATACTTGCAGTGTCTTACATATACAATCAAAATCTAATATATATGATTCTATCATTTAATATTGAATACCGCACCAATTGGGGAGAAGAAGTAAGGATTTCCGGCTTATTTCCGGAATCAATTCCTTTACACACCACCGATGGTATCTATTGGACGGCAGAACTTGAGCTTGAAGTCCCTCAAGAAGGGATGACCATCAATTATAGCTATCAGATAGAGCAAAACGGAATAGTTATCCGCAAGGAATGGGACAGTTTTTCGAGATCTATTTTCTTATCAGGAAGCTCCAGGAAGATATACAGAATCAATGATTGCTGGAAAAATATCCCGGAACAACTGTATTTTTATAGTTCTGCTTTTACAGAAGCCTTACTGGCACATCCTGAAAAAGAGAATATCCCGCAAAGATATAAGAAGGGACTGGTTATCAAGGCCTACGCCCCACGTATCAACAAAGATTATTGCCTGGCAATTTGTGGCAACCAGAAATCATTAGGTCACTGGGACCCGGAGAAAGCGGTGTTGATGAGTGATACCAATTTCCCGGAATGGCAGATAGAGCTGGATGCCAGCAAACTAAAATATCCGCTGGAATATAAATTCATCCTCTACAACAAACAGGAAAAGAAAGCAGACTGCTGGGAGAAAAATCCTAACCGCTATCTGGCAGACCCGGAACTGAAGACCAACGAAACGCTCGTGATTTCCGACCGATATGTTTATTTCGATATTCCCGCATGGAAAGGGGCAGGAATCGCTATACCCGTATTTTCTTTAAAATCAGAGAAAAGTTTCGGAGTAGGTGATTTCGGTGACTTGAAACGTATGGTCGACTGGGCAGTAAATACTCGCCAGAAAGTTATTCAGATTTTACCGATCAACGACACCACCATGACACATGCATGGACGGACTCTTATCCTTATAACAGCATTTCTATTTATGCTTTCCATCCGATGTATGCGGATATCAGGCAAATGGGAACTCTGAAAGATAAAGAAGCAGCATCGAAATTCAGCAAGAAGCAAAAGGAACTGAACAGCCTCCCTGCTATTGACTACGAAGCGGTCAACCAAACTAAATGGGAGTTTTTCAACTTACTGTTCCGACAGGAAGGAGAAAAGGTATTGGCTTCCAAAGGTTTCAAAGATTTCTTTGAAACGAACAAGGAATGGCTGCAACCTTATGCAGTCTTTAGTTATCTGCGCGACGCCTACAAAACGCCCAATTTCCGCCAATGGCCGCGACACTCTGTTTACCAAGCGGAAGATATAGAAAAAATGTGCCAACCGGGAACAGCAGATTATCCTCACATCTCGTTGTATTATTATATCCAGTATCATTTGCATCTGCAATTGTTGTCTGCAACCGAATATGCCCGCCAACACGGTGTTGTATTAAAGGGGGATATTCCGATTGGTATCAGCCGCAACAGCGTGGAAGCCTGGACAGAACCTCATTACTTCAATCTCAACGGACAAGCGGGTGCTCCGCCCGATGATTTCTCGATCAACGGGCAAAACTGGGGATTCCCCACATACAACTGGGATGTCATGGAAAAAGACGGATACCGCTGGTGGATGAAGCGTTTTCAGAAAATGGCGGAATACTTCGATGCTTACCGGATCGATCATATCCTCGGTTTCTTCCGTATTTGGGAAATACCAATGCACGCTGTACACGGATTGTTAGGCCAGTTTGATCCTTCTTTGCCGATGAGCCGGAAAGAAATCGAAAGTTATGGTCTAACGTTCCGCGATGAATATCTGCTACCATTCATTCATGAATCTTTCCTCGGACAGTTGTTCGGACCGCATACCCATTTAGTCAAACAGGATTTCCTTGAATCGGTTGATGACTCCGGACTTTATCGGATGAAACCGGGATTCGAAACACAACGGGAGGTAGAACAATTCTTTATCGGTAGAAATGATGAAGATAGTGTCTGGATTCGGGAAGGGCTTTATTCATTAATCAGCAACGTCTTATTTGTTGCGGATAAGAAAGAGGAAGGTAAATACCACCCACGCATCGGTGTACAACGGGATTTCGTATTCCGGTCACTGAACGAAGAAGAGAAAAATGCGTTTAACAGACTATACGACCAGTATTATTATCACCGGCACAACGAGTTCTGGTATCAACAGGCTATGAAGAAGTTACCTCAACTGACACAATCAACCCGCATGTTGGTTTGTGGAGAAGATTTGGGGATGATTCCTGCTTGTGTGTCATCGGTGATGAATGATCTCCGGATTCTTAGTCTGGAAATTCAGCGAATGCCTAAGAATCCGATGCATGAATTCGGGCATTTAAATGAGTATCCGTACCGGTCTGTCTGCACAATCTCCACTCACGATATGTCTACGTTGCGTGGCTGGTGGGAAGAAGATTATCAACAGACCCAACGTTACTATAATGCAACGTTAGGACATTACGGAGTTGCACCGACAACTGCCACCCCGGAGTTGTGCGAGGAAATCGTACGCAACCATCTCAACAGTAATTCCATTCTCTGTATCTTGTCTTTCCAGGATTGGTTATCGATAGACGGGAAATGGAGAAATCCGAATGTGACGGAAGAGCGAATTAATGTTCCATCCAATCCACGAAACTACTGGAGATACCGGATGCATCTCACTCTGGAACAGTTGATGAAAGCAAAAACACTTAATGATAAGATTAGCGAATTGATTAAATACACAGGAAGAGATCCGAATAAATAGAATAAAAGATACAAGTAACTTTCAAAAAGGATATTTTCCGGACACTACCGACGCGGATAACACTAGATTAAGAACGCTAAAAATCTATGTGATCCGCGTCATTCGTTTTTCAAGGATATATTGATAACAGAGGTAAAATAAGGAGTTTCAAAACATAGTCAACCGTTTTTTTCGCAATAATATCATTACTATATATCATACTTTTTCGCTTTTCGCATCATTCGTTTATTTTTTCAATGTTCCTCTTTTTATTCCGATTTATAAAGTATCTTTGCGCCGAAAAAGAGAAATTAAAAGAGATAATGGAAGGCAACCAGAGCAGACGTATTGATTTTGTGGACTTAACCAAAGGAGTCTGCATTATCCTTGTGGTAATGGCACACGTTGGAGGGGCCTTCGAACAACTGGATACGAATTCGATGTTATCCTGTTTCCGCATGCCGCTTTACTTCTTTATCTCGGGAGTGTTTTTCAAATCATACGAAGGCCTGCTCGGATTCATCCTACGAAAAATAAACAAATTGATTATTCCTTTTCTTTTCTTCTATCTAAGTGCATTTCTAATGAAATACATTGTTTGGAAGATTGCTCCGGGGGTATTTCAACTGCCTGTGTCGTGGAATGAACTCTTGGTTGTATTTCATGGACACGACCTTATCAAGTTCAATCCACCGATCTGGTTTCTACTCGCATTATTCAATTGCAACATCCTGTTTTATCTAATTCACTTTCTGCGCGAAAAGCATCTGCCTGTCATGTTCGCTGTGACAATCCTGATTGGTTGCGCAGGATTTTATCTCGGAAAATTACAGATAGAGTTACCCCTGTATATAGATGTTTCCATGACTGCCCTCCCCTTCTATGTGGCCGGTTTCTGGATCCGACGGTATAATTTCTTTCTATATCCCAGCCATCGTTTCGACAAACTGATACCGGTTTTTGTTGTATTGGCACTGGTGGTAATGTACTTTACCGCTACCACATTGGGTATGCGTACCAACAATTATGCGGGAAATATTTTTCAAGTATATATCGCTGCGTTTGCAGGAATATTTATGATTATGTTACTTTGCAAAAAAGTGAAAAAGATAAAGGTTGTTTCTTACTTGGGACGATATTCAATCATCACCTTGAGTATTCATGGACCGATACTTCATTTTTTAGGTCCATTAGTCAGCCGTTATATTCACAATAGTTGGGCACAAGCAAGCGCACTTCTGCTTATAACATTAAGCATCTGCCTTCTGCTCACACCCGTCTTTCTTAAAGTGATTCCACAAATGGTTGCACAGAAAGACCTGTTAAAAGTCAAACAAGATCACACTAAAAAGACAGTATATGAAGATAAATAGTAGCTATATCCTTTTGAAAGAAATTCGTTGTTACGCCTATCATGGAGTCGCACCGCAAGAAAATCTGATTGGGAATGAATATCTCATTGACCTGAAACTGAAAGTAGATATCAGCAAAGCTGCCCAGACAGATGAAGTTACCGACACCGTCAACTATGCCGAAGTACATCAAGTGATAAAAAATGAAATGGCTGTTCCCTCGAAATTGCTGGAACACGTTAGCAGACGGATTATACAAAAACTCTTTGACCAATTCCCCTGTATTGAAGAAATCGAACTCCGGCTTTCCAAACGAAACCCACCGATGGGAGCAGATATAGAGTCCGCAGGAATTGAGCTACACTGCAGCAAGAAATAAGATAATCACAGCTAGAAATGAAACATAAATGACGAAATGCAGATAATACGATATTAATAAAGTAATCCGTATCATCTGCATTCCTTTTTTAAGCAAGATCTGCTTCTATTTTCACAGCCGTAAACTACCGGCTTATTTTCTCTTCTTTTTTCTTCTATTTACCGATTCGACAGCTTCCGTCACCACAGGTTTATCCTGGAAACGTTTTGTATAGCTGGAATAGTCCGGATGAATGCGTTCGTAATCAGGATCCATAAATAACGGACTGGAAATTATATGGTCCGCCGTAGAACGGTTACAACAAAAAACAATATTTTCTACACCGGCCAAACGGGTTAATGCTTTTACATCCGTATCATGCGGTTGCAATGTCATAGGGTCCGTGAAGAAGAAGAGATAATCAATCTGCCCATCCACAATACGTGATCCCATCTGTTGGTCACCACCTAACGGACCTGATTTTAAAATCGTAAAATCCCACTCTTCATCAGGATGTTTCTCCTTCAATGCTTCCAATATCAAAGTACCCGTAGTACCTGTACAGTAGAATTTATTACCCATCAACAGTTCCGAGTTCCACAGTACCCATTCGATGAGGTCTTTTTTCATTGCATCATGCGCTACCAGCCCGATGCCTCTTCTAACCTTTGATTTCATTTGCTATCCTTTTAAATCCGACAATTGAGAGAATCGTTTGCATCCCCTCGCATAAAACTGCCACAATATACTACTTTTTGTCCGTTCAGGTACCGGATTCAAAGTTTTTTTTCTCATATTTTCTTCACGGGATAAAGAAAATGACGGACATAATCGTTTATACTCTTTCCGCGCACGCATCACAGCACTAGCATTATCCCAGTGCCCTTGCAACAAGAAATTGAACGCCGCCAGATAATCGAGACAGGTCCGGATACGCATCACTTTATTTAACTCCTCCTGTGGAAGATTCTTATAGAGCATGACAAGATTATTACGGAAATTAAGAAAAGTCTTATGAGGATTCTCTTTTTTAAGAGTAGCTCCCCCCACATGATAGACAATGCTTTGAGGTACACAGACAATCTCACGATTCCGCGAACGGAGTCGCCAGCACAAATCTATTTCTTCCATGTGAGCAAAGAAACGTCCATCCAATCCTCCGACATTCACATAATCAGTGCGCCGGATAAACAACGCTGCCCCCGTGGCCCAGAAAACAGGAATTACCGTATCATACTGACCTTCGTCTTTCTCCACAACTCCCATAATACGCCCCCTACAAAAAGGATAACCGTATTTATCAATAAAGCCACCGGCTGCTCCGGCATATTCAAAATATTCTTTTTGCCGCTGGCTTCGTATCTTCGGCTGACAAGCAGCTACCTCCGGATGCTTATCAAGATAAGCAATCATTGGTTCCAACCAATGCTCCGTCACCTCGACATCCGAATTCAAAAGAACTACATATTCTGCGTCGACCTGCTGCAATGCTAAATTATATCCATCCGCAAAGCCATAATTTTGGTCGAGAACAATCGTTCTGACAGAAGGAAATTCCTGTTGAAGCAAAGTAACGGAAGCGTCCGTAGAACCATTGTCAGCCACGCAGACCTCAATCCCCTCCCCTGCCGAATACCGGACGACGGACGGAAGAAAAGTACGGAGCATATCACACCCGTTCCAATTTAAAATTACAACTGAAACTTTCATTATTATTCTTTTTTCTTGTTCAGCTCTTTCTCTTCTAATCGATCGGCTTCTTCACGAGTCATTTTCCAACGTTTATGAGACCACAACCAATATGCCGGTTCTTTACGAATCGTCTGTTCTAATCTATGAGCAAACATTTCCGTGATTTCTCCTTCTCTTGTTTCTTTCGGTGTTTCCGTCATCAACTTGAACTCCGCTTCACAGTATCCTCTGCGCTTCTTACTAAGCTCACAATAGAAAACAGGGAAATTCATCATTTTGGCAATTCGCTCCGCACCATTCAGAAAAGCAGTTTCCTGTCCTAAAAAGGTAGTCCAATATTTATCATATCCACTGGGCCATTGATCAGTAATCAAACCGACTACCATCTTTTTTCCATCATGTTTGAGCTTAATAATTTCACGGGCTGTAGAATGTTTCGGAATATTATACCCCCCGAAACGAGAACGAATACGTTTAAACAACTCATCCAAATATTTATCCCTCAACGGTTTATAAACCTGTACGGGAACATCCCCCGGTTTCATGATTGCTCCCATGCCTATCAACCACTCATAATTGGCATAATGAGGAATCATTACTATAATACCTCCATACTTTTCTGTCAGTTCAAGATATTGCTCCGTATTCTTATAAGTCATTCTCTCACAAAGTTCTTCGGCAGACATGTGCAACAATTTCAAATCTTCAAGCATATAATCCGACAAATAGCGATAAAACTTGCGTTCTATCTGTAATCTCTCCGCATCAGTTTTTTCCGGAAATGATCTCAATAGATTTCCCCGAACTACTTTCCGACGATATTTTCCAACACGATACATCAGCAGATAATTTAAATCCGAAAGCATATATAAAACCCGGAACGGAAGAGCTGAAAACAGCCACATTCCACTGTATACCAACCAATAGATAAGTTTTGATCTCATAACTTATATCAAAATTGTACCTTTAAGTGCTGCCATCTCCTCATTAAACTCTCCCAGACGTACATTAACTACCTGATTATCCAGCGAGTCATCACTTTCCACCTCTACACGAATATAATTCTCCGTAAATCCATGCATCGGAGCACCAGCTTTCGATTTTTCCATCAATACCGGCATTGTCTGCCCGATATGACGTGCATAAAAAGCCTGTGTCTTTTGGTCCGATAGTGCCAACAGACGCTGACTACGCTGATGCTTCTCTTCCGGAGAAACCACATATTCTATTTTTAAGGCTTGCGTTCCGGGACGTTCGGAATAGCTAAACACATGCAACTGCGTCACATCCAATCCGTCAATAAACTGATAAGCCTGTTCAAAGTATTCGGGTGTTTCTCCACGGGTTCCCACAATCACGTCCACTCCGATAAAAGCATCCGGCATCACCTCTTTTATCTTCTTCACTTTCGAAGCAAAAAGAGCAGTGTCGTAACGACGGCGCATTAACTGCAAAACTTCATCGCAACCGGATTGCAAAGGGATATGAAAATGAGGCATAAAACTGCGGGAATGAGACACAAACTCGATAATCTCATCAGTCAACAGATTGGGTTCTATGGAAGAGATACGATAACGTTCGATTCCCTCTACCTGATCCAATGCTTTTACCAGATCAAAAAAACTCTCTCCTGTTGTTTTACCAAAATCTCCGATATTCACTCCGGTCAGAACGATTTCTTTTCCGCCTTCAGCAGCTGCCTGCCGGGCCTGCTCAACCATGGAAGCAATAGTCCCGTTACGACTTCGCCCGCGGGCAAAAGGAATCGTGCAATATGAACAGAAGTAATCGCATCCATCCTGCACCTTCAAGAAGAAACGGGTACGGTCTCCCCGTGAACACGAGGGAGAAAACGAACGGATATCTTTGGTTGTAGTGGTGATAGCCTCTCCTTTTTCATGCTTTTGGAGGTCGCCCAGATATTGAAGTAGTTCTCCCTTCTGTTCCGCTCCCAGCACTACATCTACTCCATCTATCTTTGCCACGTCGCCAGGCTTCAATTGCGCATAACATCCGGTCACTACCACAAAAGCATCGGGATGCTGCTTTACCAAGCGGTGGATGGCTTGCCGGCATTTCTTATCCGCCATCTCTGTCACCGAACAGGTATTTACCACACAGATATCTGCTTTCTCTCCTTTGCGCGCAGTCCGGACTCCTGCCTCACGCAGGATTTTACCGATAGTTGAAGTCTCTGAAAAATTTAATTTGCAGCCTAAAGTATAATAAACGGCTGTCTTATTTTGAAATACAGTGGTATCTATCATAAGCTGTTATAAACACATTAACTTTGCAAAGTTACACATTATTATCAGTAAAACACTTTAGGATACGAAAGTTTATTCCTATTTTTGCACAATTCACTAAAAAACGTGCAATGATTAAAGAGAATTTCATTAAACTATACGAAAATAGTTTTCGTGAGAATTGGGATCTGCCTTGTTATACTGATTATGGAGAAGATACCCAATATACATACGGTGAGGTAGCTGAAAAAATCGCCCGTTTACATCTGTTATTCAAACATTGTAGCCTTCGCAGAGGAGATAAGATTTCAGTTATCGGCAAAAATAACGCTCATTGGTGCATCGCCTATATGGCAACGATCACATACGGAGCGATCATTGTCCCTATCCTTCAAGATTTTACGCCTAATGACGTTCATCATATCGTCAATCATTCCGAATCTGTATTCCTGTTCACCAGTGACAGCATTTGGGAGAATCTGGAAGAGGAAAAATTAACGGGACTACGGGGAGTATTCTCATTGACGGATTTCCGGTGTCTTTATCAACGTGACGGGGAAACCATACAGAAGTTTCTGAAAAATACCGATAAAGAGATGCATGCTTTGTATCCGAAAGGATTTACCCGTGAAGATGTTCAGTACACCACTTTATCCAATGACAAAGTGATGCTGTTAAATTACACTTCCGGAACCACCGGTTTCAGTAAGGGTGTGATGCTGACAGGAAACAACCTTGCCGGCAATGTCACTTTCGGTATTCGTACCGAACTCCTTAAAAAAGGGGATAAAGTGCTTTCTTTCCTTCCCCTCGCCCACGCATACGGTTGCGCATTCGACTTTCTGACAGCAACGGCTGTCGGCACCCATGTCACTTTGCTTGGAAAAACGCCTTCTCCTAAAATTATAATGAAGGCTTTTGAGGAAGTGAAACCTAACCTTATTATTACCGTCCCGTTAGTGATTGAAAAGATATATAAGAATATTATCCAGCCACTCATTAATAAAAAAGGTATGAAGTGGGCACTCAATATCCCTCTGCTCGACACCCAAATCTACAACCAGATACGTAAAAGACTGATTGATGCACTGGGAGGACGGTTTAAAGAGATCATTATCGGTGGCGCCGCTATGGATAAGGAAGTAGAAGAATTCTTCTACAAAATCAAATTCCCTTTTACTATCGGTTATGGAATGACAGAATGCGGTCCGCTTATCAGCTACGCCCCCTGGGATGAATTTGTACTAGGTTCTTCCGGAAAGATTCTAGATATAATGGAAGCACGTATCTATAAGGAAACCCCGGAAGCAGAAACCGGAGAAATCCAGGTTCGGGGAGAAAATGTGATGGTGGGCTACTACAAGAACCAGGAAGCAACACAGGAAGTATTCACGCAGGACGGCTGGCTACGTACCGGTGACCTCGGTTCCATGGACAGCAACGGAAATATTTTCATCCGGGGACGACTCAAGACTATGATCTTAAGTTCTAGCGGACAGAATATCTTCCCCGAAGAGTTGGAAACCAAACTGAATAACCTGCCTTTCATTCTCGAAAGTCTTGTTATCGAACGCAATAAAAAATTAGTGGCACTTGTTTATGCCGATTACGAAGCGTTGGATTCTCTCGGATTAAATAATCCGGATAACCTGAAAACAATCATGGATGAAAATCTTAAGAACCTGAACAGCAACGTAGCCGCTTATGAGAAAATCAGCAAGATCCAACTCTACCCTACTGAATTTGAAAAAACGCCCAAAAGAAGCATAAAAAGATACTTATATAACAGTATTGCTGTCGATTAGCATGTTCTAAAACATATAAAAAGGGGAGAAAAGTGGCCAGTTACAAAAAAAAATATAAAAAAAGTTGGCGTTTCGAGAACAACATATTGAAAAAGTACATACCTTTGCATCGTTTTAATAAAGCAATTGATTGTATTACGTTTTTAAAAAGCAAAGAAAATGAAAAAATTAGTTTTGATGGCCGTAGCTATCGTAGCAGTATCATTCGCATCATGTGGTAACAAAGCAGCTGACGCAGCAAAAGCAACTGCAGATTCTATCCGTATCGCTGACTCAATCGCAGCAGTAGAAGCAGCAGCTCTTGAAGCTGAACAAGCAGCAGCCGCAGCAGCAGATTCTTTGAATGCTGATAGCACTGCAACTGAAACTGTAGCTGAATAATTCAGAAACAGCTTAGAGAGAATTGAAAGTCTGCCATGCGAAAGCATGCACAGACTTTTTTTTATGCCTTTATTTTAGGGATATTCCTAAAATAATAAAATTTAAGGCAACTAATTCATTGCGAGTTAGTTGCCTTTTTTGTATCTTTAAGCATTCCCCCCAAAAAACGGTTTGACGGCCAAAACGGGGGTAATTAAAAATAAAAACACATGGTAAAGATACAAAAAATCTCAGAAATCGAACCTTGTTTAGGTTTTACCGAGTTCGATATGCTTAAAAAATATCGTCAAAGTTTTGCAACGAGTGAATTAGGTCGCCTCCATTCTCTGTTCCCTTTCTCGGAACTGGCCCGACAAATGCATTTGAAGTCCTCTCCTTTTGGGCGTAAAAGTTATTTTTCTCCCGAAGGTAAAA